>DAOUKJ010000053.1:0-23875 GCA_034421435.1 Dehalococcoidia bacterium
CTCTCCCCCTCGATGGGGGAGAGTCAGAGTGGGGGTGATCCCTTCCCGTCCCCTCTGTCATTCTGAATGGAGCGCAGCGGAGTGAAGAATCCAAAGCACTCGCCCACAAAGCAGTGACGTATCACGCACAATGTCTTGGATTCTTCGCTACGCTCAGAATGACAGTTGGCGCGTGTCGTTTGGCCCACCGACGCAGTTACCCCGATGTCCCCGCAGAGCCTGCCCCGTACTTGATACGGGGGGCCTCCCTTGTGGGCGCCCACGCGCCCAATCATGCCGGCGCTGGCCAAGAATCACAATAAGTCACGAAAATATCGATGAAAAGTCACGGGAATGTCACACGCGTGTGGTACGCTACCTATCGAGTCTACCCCTGTACGGGAGGTGTTACCATGTCTATCATCCGACGCCATCTGGAACGGCAGCGCCGCCTGTTTAGGGCGTCCATGCCTTCTACCCCCCCCCCCGAATGTTCGTTCTAGTTTAGCCCTCCGCCTCTCACGCCTCTCCCCGCTCCTCCTCCTGGCCGTCGCGCTCGTTGCGCTAGCGTTCCTCTTCGCGCCTGGCGGACAGCCCGCCCAGGCCCAGACCACCACAGTCTGGTCGGCCACGCTGACGGTAGCGGACGGAGGTGTCTGGATGGGCTTTGAAGGAAGCGCAGCTATAGGCACACTCTCTGACGACAACTTCACATACGGTGGAGGGAGCTATGCGGTTAAGAGAGTCATCGTCACAGATAGTAATGGACAGCTCCAATTCACTTTAGACAAGACGGTCCCGGATAGCCTCAAGTCGGCCCTGACGCTGCACGTCGGCAACTCACAGTTTGCCCTTGCGGACGCGACTTTTTCCAGCATCGGGGGCATGACCAATGATACCTTGAACTGGTCCAACACCGGCCTGAGCTGGTCGGCGGGCGACACGGTGTCGCTGAGCCTGACGGAGCCTGCCACGAACCCCCCGCCCCCGCCACAGCCCCCGCCCGCGATGAGCACCGAGTACTGGTCGGACACGCTCTCAGTCAAGGCCGTGGACTATGGATTCGGCTGCGGGTACAGGACAGGGCAGCCGCAGTGCGACGCTGCGCTCACGGACGACAACATCACGTACCACGGGGTGGAGTACACGGTCGAGCTGCTGCACGTCGCCTACGGAGATACCCTCCAGCTCATCCTGGACGGGGATCCCAAGGACAGGGACGGATCGAGGACGGAGCGGTCGCGCATGGCGCTGTACGTCGGCGACAAGCAGTTCCTCGTCAAGGACGCCCAGGTCAGCTATGGCATTGCCGAAAACAATGTGTGGACCAACGGGGACGCATGGGTGCTGACCTGGACCAACAGCGGCCTGAGCTGGTCTGAAGGCGACTCGGTGTCGCTAAGCGTGGTCACGCTGCCCGTCGGCGGCCTGTAGGCGCAGGGGATGCCGGAGTGGGACTTGCCCGCAGGAGACACCGCTCATCCTGAGCTTGTCGAAGGATATGAGCGGGGGCAAATGCGCCTACAGCCCGCCCGCTCAAATGGTTCGACAGGCTCACCATGAGCGGGCCTAATCTCGTCCGCTCATCCCCGCATCAAGTGCGGGGCAGGTTCTGAGCTTGTTGAACCATTCGAGCGGGGGATGTGGGGCGGCGCGGGAACGACGATATGAATCACGAGATAGAGGAGTGACATGCGACGCGCCATTGCCACAGCGGGAATCCTTCTCGTCGTCTTCGCGCTGTTCGCCGCCTGCTCGGGCGACGACGAGGGACTGACCCGGGCGGAGGTGGAGGAGATCGTGCGTGAGGAGGTGGCAGAGGCAACCTCCAACGACGATACGGCGGCCATGCCCGTGGAGCAGGGCCTGACCCGCGCCGAGGTGGAGGAGATTGTGCGGGAGGCCATCGCCTCCATCCCGTCCAAGGCCACGCCCGCCGAGTACACCCGCCACTTCGTCGACAACGCCATCGCCCGCTACGAGACCCAGGGGCTGGAGGCCGCCCTGGCCCACTACAACAGCCCGCAGAGCGTCGACGGCCAGTGGTACGTCTTCATCATCGACCAAAACGATCTCGTCATCGGACATCCCGACCCGCAGCGCCTGGGCCTGGACGTGAAGGGCTGGGTGGGCACCGACGCCAACGGCTACGAGTTCGGGCCGGAGATGCTCTCGGCAGACGAGGGCGGCAAGTGGGTGTCCTATGTCTACCGCAACCCGGAGAGCGGAGGCATAGGCACCGGCGACTTCGAGCTGAAGAACGTGTGGGTGGAGAAGCACGACGGTCTGCTGTTCGCCTCCGGCTGGTACATAGACGCCGACGAGTTCACCAGGATGCTGGTGTCCGTCGCCGTGGACAAGTACCGCGAGGTTGGGCTGACCGGGACGATGGAGTACTTCGCCAGTCCGGGGAGCGCCCTGGCGGGGCTGGAAGCGGCTATTGACTACTACAACGCCGCCGAGACGGTTGACGGCAGGTGGTTCGCCTTCATAGGAGGGCCGGACGGGAAGGTCGTGGGGCACTCCGACCTCTCGAAGATCGGAGGGGACGTCCAGGACCTGCTCGGCGGGGAGACGTTCCAGGCCACCGAGGCGGGCGTCTGGGTGGATACCGAGTCGCTGCGGGTATTCGTGGCGGGCTACGACGGCCACGTCTTCGGCTCCGGCTGGAGCCGCGGGGAGTAGGAGCTGAGCGCGCCCCCGCTCACGCCCTTCGACAAGCTCAGAGCCTGCCCCGCACTTGATGCGGGGGTGAGCGGACGAGATTAGGCCCGCTCATGCTCCTCACCCGCTCATGGTGAGCCTAGAGTTTACCCTGAGCGAAGCCGAAGGGAACCATATGAGCGGGCAAGAGAAGACCATGTCCCCGTAGGGGTACCCCTTGTGGGCGCCCGCAGCGATTGCGCGCACACAGGAGACAGGGCAACCACGAGGGTTGCCCCTACGTTGGGCAGGCCCACGTCCCACCCGTCATTGCGGCGAAAGCCGCAATCCAGTCCCCTTCCTCTCCCCCCGCTCATCCTGAGCTTGTCGAAGGACATGAGCGGGGGCAAATGCGCCTACAGCCCGCCCGCTCAAATGGTTCGACAGGCTCACCATGAGCGGGCAAAAGGATGTCCCCGTAGGGGCGTCCCTTGTGTGAACCCGCCGGACACAGGGCAACCACGAGGGTTGCCCCTACGTTGGGCAGGCCCGCGTCCCATCCGTCATTGTGGCCCCGTATCCGCGCGCGGCCCCGCTCACGCCCTTCGATAAGCTCAGGGTGAGCGGGTGGGATTAGGCCCGCTCATGCTCCTCGCCCGCTCATGGTGAGCCTGTCGAACCATATGAGCGGGCAAGGAATGGCATTGCACTGCACCTCGCATCGGCATGCGTCCTAACTGGGGTCATTCAAATTTCTCCCCAAACGGGGGAAGGAACACTACGGCTTCACGGCAATGGCCTCGCCGAAGGACAGGCCGCCGCAGGCGCCGGGGTGGTCCCGCCACTCGTCAAGGCCCTGCCGCCACTGGTCGAACTGCTCACGGCTCGCCAGCCCGAAGTGCACCGCCGCCTCTATGACACGCGGCGAGTAGAACCAGTCGTCGATGAAGGCGCGGAAGAACGCCACGTCTTCGTCGCTGCCAAAGTAGTCAAATGAGCCGGTCGCCTGGATGTCGGCGAACCCTGCCTCCAGCAGCGCATTCTTCAGCTCCTTGCCCATCTCAGGATGGCCCCCGTTGCCCTGCAGAAGCTTTGCGAAGGTTGCCCATGCGCTGTCCACGTCCTCATTACCCGGCTCCAGGAACGAGGATGACACGAACAGCTCGCGGCTTGCGATGATGCCGCCGGGCTTCAGGACGCGCTTCACCTCGGCCAGGACGGCGGCGGTGTCCGACACGTGCATCAGGACCGCGTGGCAGTGGGCGGCATCGAAGTAGTTGTCCTCGAACGGGAGGGCCGTCACGTCGCCCACGTGGAAGGTGGCGTTGGAGTGTCCGCCTGCCTGCGCGGCGGCGCGGGCCATCTCTATCTGAGTCTCCTCCATGTCCACGCCGTGAAGCTCACCGGGTTCCACGGCCCTGGCCAGCCCCATCGAGATGGTCCCAGGGCCGCAGCCGAAGTCGAGCACGCGGTCGCCGGGCTTCAGGCGCGGGAGCAGGTAGAAGGCGTGACTCTCAGCGCTGCGCCGGCGCAGCATCTGCTGAAAGTTCTCATCATAGCCCATGGTGTAGGCGGGATCGGGTGAAGCGTTGCCCTGCATACTTGAGTCTCCCTTCGGTGTTTGTACGGTATCCGTGACCACGCTAGACTATGTCGTCCCTGTCCATCAGGCTCTCCGCCCTGGCGCGGTCGTCGGTCACGATGGCGACGGTGGTGTAGCCCTCACGCCTGTCCACAATCTGAAGGCTCTGGATGTTGATGCCCGCCTGCTTCAGCCTCTCGGCCACCTTGGCGAGCGCGCCAGGCTCGTCATGCAGGCGCACGAGCAGCGATTCGTCCGAAACGGTCTTGAATCCCGCGCTGGTGAGCGCGAAGAGCGCGCCGTCGTAATCGTCCGTGGTCAGCGATATGGAGCCCTTGTCGCCAAGCGCCTCCACGCTTATCGTCTCGATGTTGATGCTGCTGTCGGCCAGCACGCGGCTGATGTCGGCGATGACGCCGACCTCGTTCTGGGCCATTACGATGATTCTTGGCATGCGTTGATGTCTCCCATTAGTGCGTCGAATTGTCTCTCACGCAGTCGTCCACGACAGCGTCGATGGTCTCCCGCGTTATGTGCGGCATGGTCAGCAGGTGTGCAATGTCCTCGAAGGGGGCCATCTGCCACCTGCGGATGATCTCCGGCGACGGCCTCCTGATCACGACCGTCACGGAGTTGCGGTTCTTCCAGGCCGGAATGCCCGCGTCCAGGAAGCGGTTGACAGCGTACTCGGCAGTATCAATGCAGCGTCTCACGATGTCTCGGTAGCCGTCCAGCCCGTGCTCCTGGAAGGCGTACCAGATCATGAGCGGGGCAAAGGCGCTGCGCGACCCGGTGAGCGTAGTGTCCAGCACGCCGACGTACTCGATGGAGCGGGCCACGCGCGCCACGTACTCACGCCTGGTCAGCGCCACGCCACACGGCAGCGGTGAGCCGATCATCTTGTGTCCGCTGATCGCCACGCTGTCGAACCCCTCGTCAAAGCCGTAGGGCTGCGGCTGCTCCACGAAGGGCAGAATCATGCCGCTGAGTGCGGCGTCGGCGTGGATGTAGCGGTTGGTCACGGCCAGGTCGCTGAGAATGGCGCGCACGCGGCTCACGTCGTCCACGGCGCCCTTCATGGTGGTACCGATGTTGGCCATGAATATGACGGGGCTGTCGCGGTTGATTCGAATCGTCTCGTACAGGTCGTCGTAGTCGATCTCGCCGTTGGGCTGGCTCTTGATCATGATGCTTCGCGCCTTGAGCAGCCGCAGGATCTTCACCACGCTGTAGTGAGTGTCCTGCGAGTAGTAGACCACGCCGTCCGGGAAGAGCTCGCGGCCCATGTAGAGGCCGTACATGTTGCCCTCGGTGCCGCCAGACGTGACGTAACCCCACGCACGCTCCCGCTCAAGGTGCATGAGGTCCGCAAAGGTGTCGATGACCTCGCGCTCGATCTCGTGCGTGTTGACGCGGTAGTTGCTATCGTGGAACGGATCGCCGACGTTGTTGGCGGAGAGCCGCAGGAACGGCAGCAGAGGCGTGTAGTCGAAGTCCTGGTTGGTGGGATAGCCGACCTGCCAGATGCTCAGCTCCTCCAGGTCACTGAGCAGGCCGTCGAGACGCTTCCGGGCTTCCTCCTCCATGATGCACCTCCGCTCTGTGACGCCGTGGCTTCCATCCCTCAATTCGAATATAGCACGCAGGCATACCCACGGGCAAACTAGGCGTGGAGTATAATGTAGGGTGAATTCGGCAGCCTTGAGAATATATTGAGGATATAACGACATGACGATCTCCCAAGATGGCGGCTTGTTGACGACCGAAGCACGTCCCATCGCAATGCTCATAGATGGCGACAACGCTCAACCGTCGCTGATTGAATACGTAATTGCCGAGACTGCCCGATATGGCAGGGTGACTACTCGGCGAATCTATGGGGATTGGACAACCACGCATATGAACGGTTGGAAAGAGTCCCTTCACACATATGCAGTTCAACCGATACAGCAGTTTCGCTACACCATTGGGAAGAACGCTACCGATAGTGCCCTGATTATTGACGCAATGGATCTCCTCCACAGCGGAACAGTCCGCGGATTCTGTATTGTGTCAAGTGACAGCGACTACACAAGGTTGGCTACCAGAATACGCGAGCACGGATTGTTCGTAATGGGAGTTGGTCGGTCAAACACGCCGAAACCGTTTGTAAGCGCGTGTGAAGTGTTTATTTACACCGAAAACTTATTGCCCAACACTGAAGAGGAGTCGCCGGTAGCTGCACTCGCTTCCTCAGACTGGACTGAGTTCGCGGTTCGTGCCGTAGAGATGGCAGTTCAGGAAGATGGTTGGGCATTTCTAGGAGCGGTAGGAAATCATCTGCGTCAATTGGATCCTGCATTCGATGCCCGAACATATGGATTCAATCAGTTGTCACCACTGATTAAGTCCCAACCACTCCTGTTCGAGACAAGAGAATCAAGGGCACCAAGTGGAGCTACGCTAATCTACGTGAGGCTTAAGGCCACTACCTAGGTCTCAACGCTCCGCCCCACCCCAACCTGACAGCCCTGCCGCGTTTGTGGTACAACTATCGGCGAGGTCAGGCCGTCGAATGTTGATCCGACTCAGTACGCGAACTCCGCACGCAGCGCCTGCAGTCCGCGCGCGGGCGCGCCGGGGTGGTTCATGCTAGTCCTGTGGGTTGGCGCAGGCGGCGTTGTGGGCGCGATCATGCGCTACCTGGTCGTCACGGGGCTGAACAGCGCTATGGGCGCGCCGGCGTTCCCATACGGGACCCTGGCCGTCAACGCCATCGGCTGCCTGATCATCGGTCTCGTCGTTGGGCTATGGGACGCACACCACGCCCTGACGCGAGAGGCGCAGGCATTCCTCATCGTCGGAGTGCTGGGTGGATTCACCACCTTCTCGGCGTTCGGCATTGAGACCGTCCGGCTGCTGAGGGACGGCGCCTACCTGGCGAGCTTCGCCAACGTGTTCCTCCAGCTGGGCATCGGCCTGTCCGCGGTGGCCGTGGGCCTGCGAATCGGGCAGGCGTTCAGGCCCGAGGTGTGAACACTGTGGGGCGCACCGCTCATCCTGCGGGCGGCTGACATTCGCACTTCTGGCCCGCTCATCCCCGCATCAAGTGCGGGGCAGGCTCTGAGCTTGTCGAAGGTCATGAGCGGGCACCCGCCGCCACGCGCATTGGCTACCGGGACAGCGCAGGCAGCAGGTGGATGACCACCATCGCCTCCAGCCCGGCCAGCAGAACCAGCGCGATGATGTACGGGATCACCCCGCGGAAGATGCTCCGCTCCTGGCCGCCCAGGCCGACCACCGCCGCCGCAACCAGCACCTTCGCCGGCGCCATCGAGCTGCCCACCGACGCGCCTATCGACTGGATGCTGGATATCGTCACTGCGCCGATGCCCAGCGCACGCGCCGTCTCCATCTGCAGCAGCCCGAACATCACGTTCGAGTTGGTGTTGCTGCCGCTCATGAACGACCCCAGCAGCCCGATGAACGGCGACACAAGCGGGAACAGCGGGCCGGACACGCTCGCGATGCCCTCCGCCAGCAGCACAGTCATGCCAGTGTCGGCCATCACAACGGCCATCACCACCATTGTCGTGACGCTCATGGTGGAGCTGCGGCTCTGCCGGTACGTCAGCCTCACCGACTCGCGCGCCACGCCGCTTCGCCACCAGCCCGTCGCAGCATAGGCCAGTACGCTGGCCAGCGTGGACATCACGATCAGCGGCGCGGGATGGTTGAGCAGGCTGATGGGCGCGTAGTTGTTAGCAGGCTCCACTACGAAGCCCTGGCCGGTCGTGAAGCCGGGGTAGTCGGCGGCCAGGCGAAGGCCGCTCACGGCCTCCATCACCGGCCCGATCTGCGAGATGACGCTCAGCGTAACCAGCAGCAGGTAGGGCAGCAGCGCGAGCAGCAGAGGCATTGACGGCGATGGATGTTCCGCATCACCTTCGGAATCGCGCAAGCCGTACCACACCGCCGTCGAGGCCTGAGGCAAAGGCAACAGCGGCGTCCGGGCCAGCAGCGCCATCGCCACCATGCCCAGTATGCCCGGCACGGTCGACGCTATCTGCGGCGCGCCCAGCAGCGCCAGCACGTACATCGCACCCGCCATCATCGATCCGGCGACGACCACAAGCGGCAGGCTTCGCCACACTGCGGGAATGCCACCCTGGATGTGCGCCACCAGTGCGCCGCTCGCCACGATGACCGGCGCGAACAGCAGCGCCATGTGGGGCGCGATCACCTCGCCCTCGATTCCGGTCACAAGCTGGATGGTGTAGTAGGAGGAGGCCATGGAGCCGAACGTGACGGCCCAGCCGTGGCCCACCAGCGCCATCGCCGCGGCCCGCGCGGGCGAGAAGCCGAGCATGATGAGCAGCGGCGCGGCGACTGCCACGGGCACTCCAAAGCCGGTTATGCCCTGGATGAAGCTGGAGAAGCCCCAGCCAATGATGAGCGCCTGCGCCAGCCCGTCGCCGGCCAGCGCGGCCATGCTGCGCCCGATGGCGTCGATGGCCTTCAGCCTGTCGAGCACGTTGTACAGGTACACGGAGGTCCAGACGATGGTGAGCACGAAGAGCGACAGGCTGATGCCCTTGGCGGCGGCGATGGCGGCGTGGCCCGGCTCTGCGCCGAAGACCAGCAGCGCAAGCGCGAGGGCGAGCACGCAGGCGCCCGCGCCCACGCGCGGCACGCTCCAGCTCAGCCATACGATCGCGGCCACCAGGAACACGACCGGCGAGGCCGCCAGCAGCCAGTTGACGATGGTGATTTCGGGACCGTTCACGAGTGTGCGCCTCGGCGAGTTGGCATCCGGCTCACACTACCGCAGCGCAGGGCAAGAATCAATGGCGCGTGGGGGGTTATGCCTTGCGCCAACGGCATTGGCCGTGGTACAAGAGATGGGCACGGACAACACTCGGATGTATGATGACTGACCCGCTTTCGCTCAATTCGGTCCCGCGGAATCACGTTGACACAGCCAAGTTCAATCGTGAGCTGCACTTGCCTTTCGAGTTGCGTCTCCTGGATTTCGAGTTGGCCATACAAGACGTTTACGACTTCTTCTTTGACGTCAATACACATCTTCTTGGCAAGGGGTTGGAGCGTCTCGACGATATGCTGAGGCCGGCTATAATGTCGGGCGTCTTGTCCGACATGCTAACAGCAAGCCTGGCCAGGCACTCCCGCGTCCTAACAGAGAACCGCTACCACAACGGCCACCCGGACCTTCTAGTGCAAGGCCAGTATGCCGACAACGCCGTCAAGGCCGGTTCCGCGGGTGTAGAGGTCAAGACCACTCGCAAGGCGGGCGGTGCAGTGGATACGCACGGCGCCAGGGACCAATGGCTCTGCGTCTTCGTGTACAAAGTAGATAACAGATCCGAGCCCGTGCGCGCTCGCGATCCCATGACGTTTACTGAAGTATATCTTGGTAACGTTACAGTCGACGACTTCCGAAGGAACCCGCGGGGCGAACTCGGCACGCGTACGGCTACGCTCCACCAGGAGGGCATCCGCAAGCTACGCAGCAGTTGGGTTTACTACTTGACTTGACCGTTTGGGGAGAATCGCGCCAGCTTCGGGATTGCCTCTCTGGCCATGTCGAAGTAGAACTCGTCCTTCTCCACGCCTACGCTCTTGTAGCCTACGGCTTCCGCGGCGGCCAATGTCGAGCCCGCGCCAGCAAATGGATCTAGGATTGTTCCTTCTCCTGTCGGCAAGACGGAGCGCACCAGATACCTCAGGAATAGCTGGGGTTTGAGACTTGGGTGTGGCGCAAGGTCACGCTCAGCCTTTCTTGTTGGCGCCGAGGAAATCACGTCCCCGAATGGCTTATCAGGACCCGGGCGGCGGAATCCGCCTGTGCCCCAAGCCCTCAGGTTGTCCTGGACTCTCCCATCTACGGGCTTGCGGTACACAAGCCAGGGTTCCCACATTGAACGAGGCATGACACTGACTTCGGGGAATTCTCTGTGAGCGGCCTTGGGGCGGTCTCCTCCTCTGAGCGTCATGGTCAGGCGCACAATCTCCCCGCGGCGCTCCAGGCCACCATCGGACAGCGCCCGGGAGACTAGATGTGACACCAGGGGATTGGACGCCACTACCACATTGGCGCCCGGAACCAGCTTCCGAATGAGCAGGCGTGTCCACACGAAGAAGAAGGTATGGATGTCATCCAACTGCTCCGGAGTAAGGGTTGTGAATCTGGGCAAAGGCGAGCGCCGATGACCATCGAATGACGGAGGCATGCGCCATACGCCTCCTCTGCCGACGCGCAATTTAGCCTGCTGCTCTACTGTGTACTCGTGAATGCCGTAGGGAGGATCTGTAACCACGGCATGAATGCTGTTGTCTTCCTGCTGCCCCAGCCAGTCGAAGCAGTCGGCGTGATAGAGAGTCGCGTTTCCAATCGAGACCGGTGCTTGCCAAAGCCGGTCTTCAGGCAGCCCGATCTGGGTGCTTGAAGACCAGTCCGGGCGGAGCGCATATACGCCCCGTTCCTCTCGCACGAACATCTGGGGAGTGTTCAGCCTGAGGTAGGAGCGAATCGAGGACCCTCGCGTGGGGCCTACGACCTGAGAGACACGGTCCTCAATCTCCCTGACGGTCAGCGCCTTGGAGGTGAATGACATCGCCTGGATGATGCCATCCCTCACACGCCCAGGGGCGTATCTCGTCTGTTCTTCCGACATCTCGTCGGCAGTATAAGACGTCTGGACGTCTCCGGTCAAGTGGGACGAGGCTGCCCATACTGCGCGCCACCACTGCTAACCCCGTCAGTCGTCAGCCCACACACCAACCAGTTCAACCAATAAGCCCGATAATCATGCTTCTCCTGGTAGTGGTGGATCTGGGTAATAGACACTCTTGGGAAGACATAGTAGACTTTACTCGCACGAGACAGTTTCGGTAACTCCCGCGAAGTGTGCGGTGTAGAAATGAATGGTAAGCTAGAGAAGCTATTCCGCCGTTTCTTCTCCTCAGGGTCACAAGTCGAGTCGATTGAGGTACGCCATCACGCTCTGTTCAACTATAGAGAAACATGGCTAGTTGGTCAAATAGCCTTCAAGGACGCTCTTGAACTGGGTCAGGAGAGAACTCCGGTTCACGTGCTGGGCGCCGCCTTATACAGGCTTCGTGACGCAGACCCCGAGATTGCGGCCCGGCTGTCCATAGACTTCCTCCACGTGAGGCGATGGGCCATGGAGAAACTGCCCAGTCGAATACCTTTCCATGTAGATTCTCCTGCCTTGGACTATGACTATACGCTCAATGAACGGGAATTCCAGGGTATCTTCAAGCTAATAGTGAGCCGTGTGAACAGGCCGGTTAGACGGGTAGTTCCAGAAACTGCAGGGCCGGTAGGCGGTTCTGAACACCGCACGGGTGTGGGTTCGTTTATCGCGGTACCGCCGCAGGAGCCAGTTTATAGGGACAGAACAGAAACGGCCCTCAGCTTGCTGGCCTCCTGCGATAACCCCGGTGACACACATGAGCTGACCATCGTTGTCGTGCACAGGATACTGACCAGGCTCCTTGACGACTGGCAGGTTCAGGAGTGCATTGCAGCCCACGGAGTTACGCCACAGGGATTTCTGACGGAGCTTGGGCCCCCTCCCGACTAGTGCGCCCCCTCCGACCCCTTCCCCCCCTCCCCACCCGCGTCCAGCGCGCCCTCTCGCATGAACACGTTGCGCGCCGGGAAGGAGATCTCGATGCCCTCTTCCTCGAACCGGCGAGCTACGGCCTTCACGAACGCGTTCTGCACCGTCCAGGAGCTCAGGTATCCGTCGAAGCGCATCACCACCCAGAAGTTGATGTTGGAGTCGCCAAAGTCCGTGTACCAGACCGAGGGCTCGTAGTCGTAAATCGCGCCCGGCGTCTCCTGTAGCACCTGCCTCGCCACCTCCACCGTCACGCGCTCCACGTGCGCCAGGTCGCTGAAGTAGCTCACGCCCATCTGCAGGTAGACCGACATCTCCTCGTAGGGGTAGTTGAAGTTGGTGGTGATGCTGTCGGCGAGCCTTGCGTTGGGGACGAAGACGATGTTGTTCGAAAGCAGCCGAACGCGCGTGGTGCGCCAGCCGATGTGGTCGATGGCGCCGACCATGCCACCCTCCAGCTGCACGTAGTCGCCGACCCGTATCGAGCCGTCGGTCGTCACGCTGAGGCCGGCGAACAGGTTGGTGAGCGTGCCCTGCAGCGCGAGCGCCACGGCCAGGCCGCCGACACCAAGGCCCGCGATGAGAGGCGCAATCGATATGCCCAGGCGGTCCAGCACGATCAGTCCGGCCATCACCAGCACGATAGCGTTCGCTATCTGCGTAGCGATGGGCGTTACCGACTCAACAACCCGGTCCTGACCCGTGCGCTCGCCCACGCGACCGAGTGCCCACCCGATGGCGTCGTCCTGCGCGCGTATGGCCCCGTACAGCACGACTCCTATGCTGATGATGACGAAAGCGCTCGTGATTAAGTCTCGATACTCGACCAGCGACGGCTGCCATCTCAGACCAATGTGCACGCCAAGCAGGATGATCAGGAGCGACAGCGCCCCGTCGATGTCGTCGATGAGTGCGGCGCGGAGGCAGGTTGGGTTGTCTCGGCGCAAGCGTCGCTTGACCCCGCCCGTAAGGATGCGCACGATGAAGGAGACGATCAGGCCCGCAAGCGCAGCCGACCCCAGGTATATCAGGTCGCCCAGGGTCACTCCCTCAATGACCACTCTGTCCATGGTGCGTCTCCTTCCGACTTGCGCCGCGTCCCGCGGGTACGGGAGCAATGGTAGCCGTACCACGCAGTCGGGTCAATCCTGCGCATTGGGACAGGCCGCTCCACGCCAGCTCATCCCGCCTCGCCCGCTCATGGCCTGCCCGCCCGCTCATGGTGAGCCTGTCGAACCATATGAGCGGGCGTCGCATCGGCTCACTCTGAGCGAAGCAGCCAACTTCCACGGTCATTCTGAGCGGAGCGCAGCGGAGTCGAAGAATCTAGGACATCCGGACGACATGCTAGCACCTCTCCGATGACAATGCGCAAAGAACCTCTGGTGTCCTAGATTTCTCGGCTGCGCTCGAAATGACGGGCGGCTCAACCGCCGTGCGCTATAATGCGCCAAGCCCATCAGCCCATGCGATTGGGGGAGTCAAAGACCATGCCCCGAACACGAATGCCGGCGTTCCTCGCCGCGCTGGCCGCGGCCGCGGTCACGAGCGGCGTCGCGCTGGCCGTCGACCGCTTTGCGTGGGAGGTGGAGCTTTCGCAGTGGCTGCAGGGGTTCAGCCTTGGCCCGTTCGACTTCCTGCGCGGCTGGCTGTTCTGGATGGGCGTGCGCGGCGTCGCAGGCGCGGTGATGCTGGCAGTGTGCGCGGCCATGTGGCTTCGACGATGGAGGCTGGAGTCGGTGTTCGTGGCGATGGTGCTCGGACCGGACCTGCTGAACCTGGTCATCAAGGAGGCGATTGCGCGGCCGAGGCCGACGGCGGACCTGGTGGACGTGACGATAGGCTGGGGCGGCATACAGGGGTCGGGCTTCCCCAGCGGCCACGCACTGCACGCGACGCTGTTCTACGGGCTCCTGCTGTACCTGGCGTGGCGATACGTGCCAAGCAGGCCGATTGTGCGGGCGATCGCCGCCGCGGTCGTCGCCTACGTGCTGGCGACGGGGCCGTGGCTCCTGTACGACGGCCGGCACTGGCTGCTGGACGTGCTGGGCGGCTACTCGTACGGCGCAGTCTACCTGCTAGCGCTGATCACGGCGTACGAGCAAGTGCTGACCCGCGTCCGGGACGGCAAGCACCCGCGGCTGCTTGGGCTGCTGCACCCGTCGCTGCGGAGCGCGGGGAGGGGTGAATCAAGCTGACTCGGGGGGGATTGCGGTGGTTTCTGCCTTGGCACGAATGCTCATGGAGAAGCCTGGGTTTATGCTGTGTGTCTAAGGTGATCCGCTCCAGCGATCGCTACTTCAGCTTCCTCTATCCCCCTCCTTCTTGCTACTCTCCTTCTCCATTCCTTCCCTTAGTTCTCTTCTTATCTCCTGAAAGCTCTCGTTCCTTGCCAATGCCTCCTCCACCCTCGCCTGAAACTTCTTGTCCTCTATCTGTCGCTCCATCTCCCTGCGCACAGCCTCCCTCGCACCCTCCAGTTTGCGTTCCTCCCATTCCTCCCTTGCCTTCTGCTTCCAATCCGGCTCTAGCACGCCCGTAGCTTCTATACGCTTCTCGGCGTACTCCATATACATTTCCCTCTCCCGCTTCCACCTTTCCGCCTTGTCGTGACGGCGTTTGACCACCACCGCCAGCCACGCGAACGATGCACCAACTAACAGCGACACGTAGAACTCCAGATCGTAGATGGTGTGGTACAGCCCGCTGATGAAGCACACCCCTGCAACAAACCAGAGGGCAACGACGAATGTCGGATACATGAAAAGCCTCCTCGTGGCGGTGGATATTGGCACTTGCTACAGACACCCCATCCACGCAGATGCCACTTGGAGGCACGGTGTGCCTTCCACGTATCTGCGTGGCATATAGGGGAATCTGTAGCATGGGCATGCTACCCCGATTCGGCGGCAATTTCAATCCTCCGTGCGTAATTCAGGTACTCCATGCTAGTTTGCATCTGGTAACTGAAAGGCCCAGTGTGGTCTGATTGGCGTAGCCAGAGTAGAAGATGCTGGGCATCTCGGTTGCGACACAGACCCTAGATTAATCCCCTAGAGTCTGTTAGATGGTAGAGCAGTTTCGCAACAGGGCCTTAAGGATATCCTCGGCCGTCGCGAAGGGGAGCGCAGGGCACCAAGTGTTGGACTATCCTTGGCCGACAAGTTCGCGGAGGCAGTCCACAAACTGCTGTAATCTCTCAGTGTCTTCTTGTGCCGGACTGTTCAGGCGGAAGTGCATAACTCTGTTTCGAATGCACCTAATGGAGTCAAGACGAGAAGCAAAACGCTCCTTATCAACTTTCAACTTTAGCCGGTTCCAGTGCGCCGAATCGTCAAAGAGGTTACAAAAGTTGCCCAACGAAAGGTCGTCGGGGCATTGAATGCGCTCTTTTTCTCGCCGCCCCTGTGCCGATTTCTTGAGTTCCTCAGGGCTGAATTTCCCCTCAACTAATCTGCGAAGACTACGCTCAATCTCCTGGATGGCGAGGAATTGCTCTGCAAGTTTCTTGAACTGGTCAGCGATGTCCCAAGCTGTCACAATACCCGAAATCTCTCCGTTCTTTCCTCGGACCAGAACATACATGGTATCCTTGATTCTCTCAACGGCGTCGAGAAGAGGGGCGTCAATCGAGATCACCTCGGCGTCGACCATGCAATCACCCACCAGTTTGGAACCCGTGGCCTGTGCGAGTCCTCTTCCAATCGACTCCCAGCTTATGGCTCCTGCCAGTCTTCCGGCGTGCATCACAGGCAGTTGGGAATAGCTACAATTCTGCATTATGTCTATGGCGTACCCAAGTGGTTCGTCCCTCTCTACGCTGGTTAGCTCCTTCTGGGAGGCCGCTAGCACGTCAATGCGAATTGTTAAGCCACCCGGATCTTCAGCTAGTCCATTGTCCCTTTGGGTCGCGCTCATATTCGAAACCTCGTCGGCTTGCTGATAGTCAGCACTACTCATTTTCTTGGGGCGTAAGGCCTGTTAGTCACACGCGTGCCAGCGCAACCAGAGTACTACACTGGCCCAGCGCCGTACTCACACCCACCACCCCTCACCCGCCGCCGGCGCGCTTGCGGTGCGCCCGGATGCCGTCCGCCAGCGCTGCCCACGCGAGAAGCGCGCACTTGATGCGTATCGGGAACTTCTTGACGCCCGCCAGCGATTCCACCTCGCCCAGCATGTCCTGCTCCTCAGACGTCGGGTCGCGTCCCTGCATCACGTCTCGAAAGAGGAAGTAGAGCGCCTCCGCCTCCTCCAGGCTCTTGCCTTTGATCGCCTGCGTGAGCATCGAGGCCGACGCCTGGCTGATGGAGCAGCCCGTCCCGTGGAAGCTCACGCCGCAGACCACGCCGTCTTCAAGCCGCATGCGCAGGTACACCTCGTCGCCACAGAAGGGGTTGATGCCCTCCGACACGATGTCCGCGTTCTCGATCTCCGCCTGGTTCCGCGGGCTGCGGTAGTGGTCCAGGATGATCTCGCGGTACAGGTCGTCGACGTCGGAGAAGTCGAAGCTCTGCATGGCCGGTTGCGGGTGAGGCTTCCTACGTCCTGGCGCGCGTTCCGGTGAAGTACCTTATGGACTCCCGGACGGCGGCCACTAGCAGGTCCACCTCTTCCTCCGTGTTGTAGACGTAGAAGCTGGCACGGGCGGTTGCGGGCACGGACAGCCTGCCCATCAGCGGCATGGCGCAGTGGTGGCCCGTGCGAATTGCGATGCCCCTGCTGTCAAGCATGGTACCCAGGTCGTGGGGGTGGACGCCATCGGAGTAGAACGACACGATGCCGCCTCTCTGCGACACGTCGCGAGGCCCGAACGTGCGCACAACCTCCGACTCCTCAAGCTCGCGGAAGGCGTTGAGCGCGTACTCCGTGATGGCGATCTCGTGCTCGCGCACGTTGTCCATGCCCAGGGCCTCCAGGTAGTCGACGGCCGCGCCCAGGGCTATCGTGTCGGCGATGTTGGGGGTGCCCGCCTCGAAGCGCATAGGCAGGGCGTTCCACGTGGCACGGTCGTCCCACACCTGCAGCACCATCTCGCCGCCGTGCAGGAACGGCTCCATGTCCTCGATGACCTCCTGCTTGGCGTACAGCACGCCGATGCCCGTTGGCCCCAGCATCTTGTGGCCGGAGAAGGCCATGAAGTCGCAGTCCAGGTCTGTCACGTCCACCTTCAGGTGCGGCACGCTCTGCGCCCCGTCGATGAGCACCTTCGCGCCCACGCGGCGAGCGGCCTGTGTGAGCTCCTTGACGGGGTTGATGGTGCCAAGGACGTTGGACATGTGGTTCAGCGTGAGCAGCTTGGTGCTGGGCGTGAGCAGGCTGTCGAGATCGGTCAGGTCGAGGGTCTGCTCGTGGGTGAGCGGGATGAAGCGCAGCGACGCGCCACGCTCCTGCGCGACCTGCTGCCAGGGGACAAGGTTGCTGTGGTGCTCCATATGGGTCGTCAGTATCTCGTCGCCAGGGCCGAGGTTGCGGCGCGCCCAAGTCTGCGCCACCAGGTTGATGGCCTCCGTGGTGTTGCGCACCAGCACCACGCCGGTGGTGGACGGCGCGCCGATGAAGGAGGCGAACTTCTGACGGGCTTCCTCGTACCGGTCGGTGGCCTCCATGCTCAGGGCGTGGACGCCGCGGTGGATGTTCGAGTTGTAGCTCTCGTAGTATTCGACGAGAGCCTGAATGACCTGCGCAGGCTTCTGCGAGGTGGCGGCGTTGTCCAGGTACACCAGCGGCTTGCCGTACACCTCGCGCGAGAGTATCGGGAAGTCCTTGCGGATTGCTGCTACGTCTAGCATTGGTTTCCTCCCACTACGGCCGGTGGATGTTCTCGTATCTCCGGCCGCGCCTACCCCACGTCTCCCAGCCACCCCTGCAGCGTTTCCCCCACCAGGCCGTCCACCTGCGTGCGGAGCGTCTCGTTGGCTATGCCCTCGATAACCTCGCTGAGGAACGCACGGGTCAGCAGCCCGCGCGCCGTCCTCTCGTCGATGCCGCGGCTGCGCAGGTAGAACAGCGCCATGGGGTCCATGTGCCCGCAGGCGGCGCCGTGGCCGCACTTCACGTCGTCGCAGTAGATCCAGAAAGCCGGCTTGGTGTCCGCCTCCGCCTGGTCCGATAGCAGCAGGTTCTTGTCCACCTGGTTGGCGTTCACCTTCACCGCGCCCTCTCGCACGATGATGCTGCCGTGAAAGACCGACCGCGACCTGCCGTCCAGGATGCCCTTGTACAGCTCGCGGCTGGTGGTGTACGGCTTGGCGTGGTCTATGATGACCTGGTTGTCCACGTGCTGGCGTCCGGTGACCATGTAGAACCCCGTCAGCGAGCAGAAGCTGTCCCGGTCCAGCGTCACCAAGTTCAGGTTGTTCCGCGTCAGCCTGCCTCCCATGTCGATGTTGATCGACGAGAAGCTGCTGTCGCGCTCGGTTGCGACGTGGGTGTTGGTGACGTGGTAGGCCTGCTCGCCCTGCCGCTGCACCTTGTAGCAGTCCAGCCGTGCCGCTGCGCCCACAATCACCTCCGTGACGGCGTTGGTCAGGTGCTCGCCCTCCGAGAGGCCCGCGTAGGACTCCAGCACCGACGCTCTGCTCTCCTCACCTGCGACTATGAGGACGCGCGGATGGGAAACCGTCTCCTCCTCGTCGCCCGTGGACAGGAAGAGCAGCCGGATGGGTTCGTCCGCTCGAGCGCCGCGTGCTATGTGCACGAATGCGCCGTCGTGCAGAAATGCGGTGTTGAGCGCCGAGAAAGCGTTGCCGTCCTGCCCGGCGTAGCGGGCGAGGTGAGGCTGTACGAGGTCCGGTGTCGAGCGCATGGCCTCCGCAAGGCTGACCGCCGTGACGCCGTCCGGCAGCGCATCGACGCTGGAGAGCGCCGCGCTGTACCGGCCGTTCACGAACACAAGCTGAGGCCAACTCGCGGCGCCGAGCGACGCTTGCGCCACGGCGGCTGCATCGATCGCGGCGGCTGCGTCGGTTACACCGAGGCGCACCGGCACGCGTGCGATGGGCAGCACGTCCGTGTACTTCCACTCCTCGTTGCCGCGGCGAGCGGTGGGAAAGCCGAGGGTGCGGAACTTCTCGATTGCGTCCCTGCGCAGCTCCCTGGCCCACGCGGGGTCTTGCGATGCACCATTGGTCTCGAAGGACTCGGAGGCTGCGAGGTACGCCTCTTCCTGGGTTGCGGTGCGCTGGGTCATGTGCCTAGCCGGAGGCTGGGATGGCCTCCGCCGACCTCCCCAGGTGATCGTAGCCCTGTGACTCAACCTCCAAGGCAAGCTCCTTGCCGCCCGACTTGACGATTCGCCCGTCGATGAGCACGTGGACCTGGTCGGGCACCACGTAGTTGAGTATGCGCTGGTAGTGGGTCACCAGGACGATTGCGTTGTCCGGCCGCCGCAGCTGGTTGATGCCGTCGGCCACGATGCGCAGGGCGTCCACGTCCAGGCCGGAGTCCGGCTCGTCCAGGATGGACAGCTTGGGCTCGAAGACGGCCATCTGGAGCACCTCGTTGCGCTTCTTCTCGCCGCCGGAGAAGCCCTCGTTGACGGAGCGCTTGGTGAGGTTGCGGTCCATCTCGACGACCTCCACGCGCTCGTTGAGCAGCCTGTCGAACTTCAGCACGTCGTACTCGTCCATGCCCTTGCTCTTACGAATGGCGTTGAAGCCCGCGCGCATGAAGTGGTCCAACCGTACGCCTGGCACCTCGATGGGGTGCTGGAAGCAGAGGAAGATGCCGGCCCGCGCCCTGTCCTCGGGAGGCAAGTCCAGGAGGCTCTCGTCCTCGAAGAGCGCGTCGCCCGCCGTGACCGTGAAGGACGGGTTGCCCGCAAGCACGTTGGCCAGCGTGCTCTTGCCTGAGCCGTTGGGGCCCATGATGGCATGCACCTCGCCCGCGTTCACGCTGAGGTCAACGCCCTTGAGTATCTCTACGTCGCCTACGGAGGCGTGCAGGTGCGTTATCTGAAGCATTGTCAGAGTCTCCTGTGTTCGCCCTTAGTGATCGACACGCCGGGCGTCAGCCCACGGTGCCCTCGAGGTTCATCTCCAGCAGCCGTGTCGCCTCCACGGCGAACTCCAGCGGCAGCTGCTTGAAGACCTCCTTGCAGAATCCGTTGATGATCAGCGAGTGGGCCTCCTCGATGGAGATGCCACGCTGGTTGCAGTAGAAGAGCTGGTCCTCGCTCACCTTGGAGGTGAACGCCTCGTGCTCCAGGTGTGCGGAGTTGTTGCGCACCTCCACGTAGGGCGTGGTGTGGGCGCCGCACTGGTCGCCCAGCAGCAGCGAGTCGCACTGCGTGAAGTTCCACGCGTTGGTGGCTCGCGGCATCACCCTGACCAGGCCGCGGTAGGTGTTCTGGGCGTGGCCGGCAGAGATGCCCTTGGCGATGATGGTGCTGCGCGTATTCTTGCCCAGGTGGATCATCTTGGTGCCGGTGTCAGCCTGCTGGTACGCCTTGGTGAGGGCCACGGAGTAGAACTCGCCGATGGAGTTGTCGCCCTGCAGGATGACGCTGGGGTACTTCCAGGTAATGGCAGAGCCTGTCTCAACCTGCGTCCAGGAGATCTTGGAGTTGCGACCCTCGCACTTGCCGCGCTTGGTGACGAAGTTGTAGATGCCGCCCTTGCCCTCGTCGTCGCCTGGGTACCAGTTCTGGATGGTGGAGTACTTGATCTCCGCGTTGTCGAGCGTGATCAGCTCCACCACGGCGGCGTGCAGCTGGTTCTCGTCGCGCATGGGAGCACTGCAGCCCTCCAGGTAGCTCACGTAGCTGCCCTCCTCCGCGATGATCAGCGTGCGCTCGAACTGGCCCGACCCCTCGCTGTTGATGCGGAAGTAGGTGGTCAGCTCCATGGGGCAGCGCACGCCCTTGGGTATGTAGCAGAATGAGCCATCCGAGAAGACGGCGGCGTTGAGGGCTGCGTAGAAGTTGTCCGTGTGCGGAACCACGGAGCCGATGTACTTGCGCACCAAGTCCGGGTGCTCCTGCACGGCCTCAGACATGGAGCAGAAGATGATGCCGTGCTTCGAAAGCTCCTCCTTGAACGTGGTTGCGATGGACACGCTATCGAACACGGCGTCCACGGCCACGCCTGCCAGCCGCTTCTGCTCCTGCAGGGGGATGCCCAGCTTCTCGTAGGTCTTCAGAATCTCCGGGTCAACCTCATCGAGGCTGGCAAGCTCCTTCTTGGGCTTGGGCGCGGAGTAGTAGATGATGTCCTGGAAGTTCACGGGCGGATAGTGGATGTTGGCCCAGCCCGGCACACGCTCGCCGTCCAACAGCGACAGGAAGTGGTGATACGCCTTCAACCGCCACTCCAGCATCCACTCCGGCTCATTCTTCTTGGCGGAGATGAAGCGGATGGTATCCTCGTTGAGGCCGGGGGGAAGCGATTCCTGCTCGACGTCAGTGACGAAGCCGTACTTGTACTCCTGCTTGGCAACGTCTCTGACGACCTGGTTTGTGGTGGTCAACTGCTCACTCCCTCCCGCGCCTCTTCGCCGGAGCCCTGGGGCCTCGGCGGTTTGGAGACACGAATGCCAGTGGTTCTATATCTATCGGGAATACCTGTGGCCGGGCACACATGGAGCTGCGCCGGACAATTGTCGACCAAATAGGTCGACAATTATGCTAGCACAGGGCAGTGAGCCGGTCAATAGAGAGGCGCAGGCACGGTAGGCCCGCAACCGGCTACGTTTTCGCTCCAAATCTGCCTCCGATTTCATTGACTCGCGCACAACCCAGTGGTATATTCCCATGCACATTCACCGGGAGTTGCACCGTGGAGGTTCCTCACCTGAAAGAGCTCCGCAGGTCCTACGGCTTCGACGAGGTGGCCATCGTCCCGGGGAGCGTGACCGTCAACCCCGACCAGACCCAGCTTGACTTCTCGATAGGCGACTTTTCCTTCGGTACCCCATTCCTTGCGTCCTCGCTCGATGCCGTCGCGTCCCCCCGGTTCGCGGCCTGTCTGGGCAGGATGGGCGGGCTCGCCGTCCTCAACCTTGAGGGCATCTATACCCGCTACGACGACCCCGAAGCCGTAATCCAGCACATCATCGAGGCCCCTCAGGTGGAGGCCACGCCCCTCCTGCAGAAGATCTACTCGTCGCCCATTAAGGATAACCTCATCGGCGAGCGCGTGGAGGAGATCAAGCGCGAGGGCGTCGCCTGCGCCGTCTCGCTTACGCCTGCCAACACCAAGCGGCTCTCGCCCATCGCAGTCGAGGCCGGTGCCGACATCCTGTTCGTCCAGTCCACCGTCACCACCGCGCGGCACATCTCGAAGAGCGAGCAGGGCCTTGACCTGTACGACATCTGCCGGCAGGTGCGCACGCCGGTGGTGGTGGGTAACACGGTCAGCTACGGCGCCACGCTGGAGCTGATGGAGACTGGCGTCCAGGGCGTCCTCGTGGGAGTTGGGCCGGGCGCCATCTGCACGACGCGCGAGGTCGAGGGCATCGGAGTGCCACAGGTCACCGCCACGCTCGACTGCGCAGCCGCGAGGGAGGAGTTCTTCCATCGCACGGGTCGCTACGTCCCCATCATCACGGACGGCGGAATGCGCACGGGCGGCGACATCTGCAAGGCGATAGCCAGCGGCGCCGATGCGGTGATGCTCGGCACCACGTTCGCGCAGGCGGAGGAGGCCCCCGGCATGGGCTACAACTGGGGCATGGCCAGCTTCCACCCGGCGCTTCCGAGGGGCACACGCATCAACGTCGGGACCAAGGGGCCGCTGGAGCAGATCCTCTTCGGGCCGACGTCGATGACGGACGGCACGCAGAACCTGGCGGGCGCGCTGCGAGCGGCGATGGGCATGTGCGGCGCGTTCAACATCGGCGAGATGCAGCAGGCGGAGATGGTGGTTGCGCCGGCCATCAAGACCGAGGGCAAGTACTTCCAGCTGGCCGGCCGCTTCTAGGGCGATCGACGGCCCTCCGCGACGACGCCAGCTTCGTTTCAGCCCATTTCGCGAATTCCTCAGCGTATCGGCGCGACCAGCGATTTGACGCGCCTGGTTGGCGCCGATACAATCGAGTGCACAGCGCGACTGGCGCTTGCGAGGGGATATAGCTCAACTGGGAGAGCGCGGCGTTCGCATCGCCGAGGTTGGGGGTTCGAGCCCCCCTATCTCCACCAACGTATGCGGTAGACAGAACCGTCTTCGAGCTTTGGCCAGGCGGACCGTAACCCCAGCAAGCAGCGGATGCGCAGACATCCTCATCACCCACTTCGCCAAGGACGCGGCCCGTCGGCTGCAGAGGGAGGAATAATGGCGACCCTTAGAATGCTCTCATGGAACGTGAACGGCATTCGCGCCGCCCTCAAGAAGGGCTTTTTGGAGTGGATGGCAGAGGCGGACCCGGGAGTGCTATGCATCCAGGAGACCAAGGCCCACCCCGACCAGCTACCAGCCTCGCTGAAGGAGGTTGAGGGGTACCGGGCATACTTCGCCTCGGCGGAGCGCAAGGGCTACAGCGGCGTGGCCATCTACACAAAGCGGGAGCCGGTGTCGGTTACGGTGGGATTCGGCGTCGACGAATTCGACAGCGAAGGGCGGACTCTCGTCGCCGACTACGGGGACTTCCTGCTGTACTCGGTGTATTTCCCGAACGGCAAGAGATCTAAGGAGCGGCTGGACTACAAGATGCGCTTCTACGACGCCTTCCTGGAGCACATCGATGGGCAGACAGCATCGGGGCGCAAAGTGGTCATCTGCGGCGACGTGAACACAGCGCACAGGGCCATCGACCTGGCGCGGCCCAAGGAGAATGAGAAGGTGTCCGGGTTCCTGGAGATCGAGCGGGAGTGGATCGACAGGCTGCTGGCCCACGGGCACCTGGACACCTTCCGCATGTTCAACAATGAGCCGGGCAACTACACATACTGGGACATGATCACCCGCGCCCGGGATCGCAACGTGGGTTGGCGCATCGACTACTTCTATGTGAGCAGCGCGCTGGCGGACAAGGTGACGGGCGCCTTCATCCTGCCGGAGGTCATGGGGAGCGACCACTGCCCGGTGGG
>DAOUKJ010000054.1:0-2678 GCA_034421435.1 Dehalococcoidia bacterium
CGCCTGGAAGGATATTGACTGCGCTCCTCGGCAGACTCCTCCAGTCCGAGGCTAACCCTCAATCTATCCCCTGCTGCGCTCGGTTGTCAATCTGGCAGATGCGCGGCTCCGCAATGACGGTGGCGCGTGTGCGCCTCACGCCAAAAAGAGAAGGAGGCCCGGCGGTGCCGAGCCTCCTTCCATGCTGCCTGAGTCGTTGCGGTCTAGCCGTCGAAGTACAGGAAGTACTCGTACGGGTGGGGCCGCAGCCGTACGGCGTCGAGCTCGTTGGTGCGCTTGTAGTCCAGCCAGGTCTCGATGAGGTCCGGCGTGAACACGTCGCCCCTGAACAGGAACTCGTGGTCCTGCTCCAGCGCGTCCAGCGACTCGCCCAGGCTGCCGGGCACCTGCTGCACCTTCGCCGCCTCTTCCGGGCTCAGGTCGTACAGGTTCTGGTCCAGCGGGGAGCCGGGGTCGATCTGGTTCAAGACGCCGTCGATGCCCGCCATGAGCATGGCCGCAAAGGCCAGGTAGGGGTTGGCCGTGGGATCCGGGCAGCGGAACTCCACTCGCTTGGCGTGCGCGTGGCCGAAATACATGGGGATGCGGCAGCATGCGCTGCGGTTCCTCTGGGAGTAGGCCAGGTTCACGGGCGCCTCGTAGCCGGGCACCAGCCGGCGGTATGAGTTGGTGCCGGGAGCCGCGAATGCGAGCAGCGCGGGCGCGTGCTTCAGCAGGCCGCCGATGTAGTGGAGGCCCATCTGGCTGAAACCGGCGTAGCCGTTTGGGTCGGAGAAGAGGTTCTCGCCGCCCTTCCAGATGCTCTGGTGCGTGTGCATTCCCGTGCCATTGTCGCCGAAGAGCGGCTTTGGCATGAAGGTGGCAGTCTTGCCGTGGGCCCGCGCCACGTTCTTCACGACGTACTTGTACGCCATCACCATGTCCGCCATGCGTGTCATGGAATCGAAGACCATGTCGATTTCGCCCTGCCCGGCCGTGGCGACTTCGTGGTGGTGCTTCTCCACCGTGATGCCGAACCCTGCCATCTTCAGGCACATCTCGGAGCGAATGTCCTGGAGGGTATCGAATGGAGGCGCCGGGAAGTACCCGCCCTTGAGCCTGGGCTTGTATGCCAGGTTGGGCGCTTTCTCGCCGTACAAGTCCTTGTTGCTTCCGGAGTTCCAGACCCCCTCTTCCGAGTCGATGAAATAGTAGCCGCTATTGGTGTTCTGGTCGAATCGCGCGGAGTCGAAGATGAAGAACTCCGGCTCAGGGCCCCAGTAGCTGACGTCGCCAAGTCCCGAAGACTGCAGGAAGGCCTCAGCCTTGTTTGCGATGAAGCGCGGGTCCCGGGAGTAACCGGCGTCCGACTCAGGGTCCTTGATCCTGCAGATCAGGCTGAGCGTGGGAATGTTGAAGAACGGGTCGATTGTGCCGGTGGTGGCGTCCGGCACCAGGAGCATGTCGCTCTCCTGGATCTCCTGGAAGCCGCGGATGCTGGAGCCGTCGAAGCCAGTGCCCTCCACGAACAAGCTGGGCTTGAGCTCGCCAACCGGAAGCGTCACGTGCTGGAACGTGCCCGGCACGTCCGTGAACTTCAGGTCCACCATTTCGATGCCCCTGTCTCTGCAGAAGGCAATTACCTCGTCAGGATTGGTCAATCCTGGAAACTCTCCTGGGGTTGTCATGCCTGTCCTCCTCTCGATTCGTATGGTCTATTGGCGCAGCGATGCCGCGCGAGCTCCGGCGTAGTAAGCCTGGCTCTTCGCTGGTAGCCGATCTACTATGCGCAGTATATACTGCCCCCGTTGCACCTACATTGCCGTGATGTTACGGCTGTGTAAAATTCTCCGACACTAGCCGCTATCTACGCCACCCGGAACCGGTATCCCACGTTGCGGACGGTCTCGATGAACAGGTGCGACGCGTCCTCCACCTTACTCCTCAGCCTGCGGATGTGCACGTCCACCGTTCGAGTGCCGCCAAAGTAGTCGTACTGCCATACGCGATTGAGGAGCGTCTCGCGGGTGAACACCCTCCCAGGGTTGGACGCCAGCAGGCGCAGGAGCTGGTACTCCTTGAAGGTGAGAAGTACCTTCCGACCGCCCACGCTGACCTCGTACCGCTCCTGGTCAATCACCAGGTCACCAACGCGTATGACCTGGCCGTTGTCCCATCTTCCGTTGCGCCACAGCGCCCTCTGAACCCTGGCCCACAGCTCCGCGTCGGTAAACGGGGAGAACACAAAGTCCTCCACCTCCAGGCGCGGGTCGACGGATGTCTGGCTATCGCTGGGCACGAGGGCGAGAATGGGCATGTCGGCTTCCTTGCACCTTCGCGCGAGGCCGCCCAACGAGCCGGGCGACACCAGCGAGAGGTCCAGCAACAGCAGGTTCGGAGTCTCCTCCAGCGGGATAGAATCGATCACCTGGAGGTCGTCGGCATAGGAAACTATGAGGCCGTCGCCCTCCAGCGAGCTGAAGGTGGCCCTCTCTTCCGGAGGCGTGAGGAGCAGGATCCTGTTTCCTGGAGGCACGGGCGGTGCTACAACTCCGTCACTTCAGGATGGCAATATGTTACTTCACGAGAGCCTTGCTGTCGAGTATCCACTATGCCTGGCCGGCATCCTCCGGCCAGTCGACCATCTGCACGTCGACCTCCTGGCCCGCACGCATGACCGGCACGTCCTCAGGGCAGAT
>DAOUKJ010000055.1:0-10396 GCA_034421435.1 Dehalococcoidia bacterium
CGCTCATCCATCTTCACGCTGAGGCGATGCAGCTCCTTGGTCAGCAACTCCTTGCCGCGCTGGATGTTGGCGCTCCGCTCCTGCTTGCGGAACCACAGCCGAATCTTCTGGCGGGCGTTGGCCGTGTTTGCGTAGCCCAGGTTGGTGTTGAGCCAGTCCAGGCTAGGCCCTCGCTCCAGCTTGCTCGTCAGGATCTCGACCGTATCGCCGTTCTTGAGCTGCGTGTAGAGCGGCACCAGCTTGCCGTTCACCTTGCCGCCGATGCAGCGGTGGCCAAGATCGGTGTGTATGCGATAAGCGAAGTCTATGGGCGTCGAACCGGCGGGAAGCTCCCTAATGTCGCCCTTGGGTGTATATACGAATACCTGGTCCTGGAACAGGTCAGTCTTCACGGACTCCACGAACTCCTCCGCCCCCACAACCTCTCTCTGCCAGTCCAGAAGCTGCCGGAGCCAGCTCATCTTCTCCTCGAAGCGGCGGTCCTTGGCCTCGCCCTCCTTGTAGCGCCAGTGGGCCGCAACCCCGTACTCAGACACCTGGTGCATGGAGTACGTCCTGATCTGAATCTCCAGCGGCGTGTTGCCCTGGTACATCACGGCCGTATGCAACGACTGGTACATATTGTCCTTGGGGTTGCCAATGTAGTCGTCGAACTCACCCGGTATGGGATGGTACAGCCCGTGGATGACGCCCAGGGCGCTGTAGCAGTCGTGCACCTCCGGCACAAGGACCCTCAGCGCAAAGAGGTCGTATATCTGGCTGAACTCCTTGCCCTGTTCCGCATACTTCCTCATCTTCTGGTAGATGCTGTAGATGTGCTTGGGGCGGCCCATGACCTCCGCATCAAGTCCTCGCTCCTTCAGCTCCTCCCGAAGCGTCTGGCTCAGCTGGAGAATGTAAATCTCCCTCTGGGTCCGCTTGGTGGTGAGCAGGCGCGATATCTCCCGGTACCGGTCGGGATGGATGAAGCTGAACGCCAGGTCCTCCAGGCGCCACTTGAAGTCCCAGATGCCCAGCCTGTGGGCCAGCGGCGCGTAGATGTCCAGGGTCTCCCTGGAGATGGCGACACGCTTCTCAGGCGAGTGGGCGCTTAGCGTCTGCATGTTGTGGAGGCGGTCCGCCAGCTTGATGAGCACCACGCGAATGTCCTGGGCCGTGGCCACCAGCATCTTGCGCAGGCTGCCAGCCTGGCCGTCGTCGTAGTCGTAGCGCGGGCCGTCCTCCGAGTACAGCAAGTCCATCTTGCTCAGCTTGGTGACGCCGTCCACCAGCCGGGCCACCTCTTGCCCGAACTGCTGGCGCAGGTCATCGAAGGTGACGTCGCAGTCCTCGATCACGTCGTGGAGCAGCGCGGCCGCGAGCGTTGCCGCGTCCAGGTTCAGCTCGGCCAGGAACAGGGCCGTATTGATGGGATGCTCGACGTATGGCTCGCCGGACAGCCGCTTCTGGCCGTCGTGCGCGCGGCAGGCAAATTCGAAGGCGTCCTCGATAAGCGTAAGCCCATCGGGCGGCAGGTAGACCCTGGCCTTCGACAGGATGTCCTCGGACGTATGTAACTCGTACTCAACACGTGCTCGTGCCATGGTGAGAGTATAACGACTCGCCGTTGTTCCTGCAAACCGAGCAATCTTTCCTTCACATTCCTTACGAGTAACCCCATCCCCTTGAAGCTGTAGCGCAGTTGCCCTTATAATCCTCCAATGTGCATCTCGCACAGCGGCGAGAGGCAGAAGAGGCAATTTATGCAAGAGAACACCGGTACGCCCATGATAGAGGTCGAAGACCTCACCAAGTACTACGGCGAATACCCGGCCATAGAGAACATCAGCTTCACGGTCAACCGCGGCGAGATCCTGGGCTTCCTTGGGCCCAACGCTGCCGGCAAGACTACGACCATGCGCATCCTCACGGGCTTCATGCCGCCCACGTCCGGCACCGCACGCATCGCAGGCTACGACGTGGTCGACCAGTCGCTGGAGGTGCGGCGCCACATCGGCTACCTGCCGGAGACCGTGCCTCTCTACACGGAGATGAGCGTCACCGACTACCTGGACTTCATGGGCCGTATCCGGGGGATGGACAAGGAGTGGCGGCGGCGGCGCATCGGCGAGGTCATCGACATCTGCCGGCTGGGCGACTACCGCGTGTCGCTCATCGGCAAGCTGTCCAAGGGCTTCCGGCAGAGGGTTGGCATTGCCCAGGCCATCCTCCACGAGCCGGAGGTGCTGATCATGGACGAGCCGACCATCGGCATCGACCCCATACAGGTGGTTGAGACGCGCAACCTTATCAAGGGCTTCGGCGGCGACCATACCGTCATCCTCAGCACCCACATACTCCCGGAGGTCAGCATGGTCTGCCAGCGGGTCATCATCATCCACGAAGGCCAGGTGGTGGCCGTGGACCGGCCGGACAACCTGTCCGAGCGCCTCCGCGGCACCGAGCGGCTGGAGGTGGACATACGCGGCCCCTCGGCGGAGGTGATGACTGCCTTCCGCGACCTGCCCGGCGTCCAGGACGTCACGCGCACGGACAGGGACGACGTGGGCATCTACCGCATCGAGACCACCGGTAGCGAGGACCTCCGCGCGGAGATCTCCAACCTCGTGCTGCAGCGCGGCTGGCAACTCCTCAGGCTGCAGCCCATTCAGATGAGCCTGGAAGAGATATTCCTGCGTCTCACGGAACCGGATTCGGACAGGGAATGAAGAACACCATAACCATAGCCTGGAAGGAGACCAGGACCTACTTCGCCTCCCCCATGGCCTACATCATCATGGCGGTCTACGCCGCCCTGGCCGCCTACTACTTCGTTACCAGCATAAGCGGAGTCCTGCCGGAAGCCACAATCCGCGGCTACATCATCCCCAGCACCTTCATATTCACGCTCCTCGCGCCCATCATCACCATGAGGCTGCTTGCGGAGGAGCAGAAGCTGGGCACGCTGGAGCTTCTCATGACCGCGCCGGTGCGCGACTACGAGATCGTCGTGGGCAAGTTCCTGGCCTCAATGGCCAGCCTGCTCTCCATACTGGTGCCGACCGTCTACCTGGTGTTGATGCTATGGTGGTTCGCCACGCCGGACATCGGCCCCATCCTGAGCGGGTATCTCGGCCTTGTGTTGTTCGGAATGGCCACCCTCTCCGTGGGGCTGCTCGCCTCCTCCCTGTCCGGCAACCAGATAGTGGCCGCCGTGCTGGCGATGGGTATCCTGCTCATCCTCACCGTCGTGGACCTCGCCTCCTCATACGCGGGAGGCATATTCGCAGACCTGGTGCTGCAGATATCCATCACCACGCACCTGGAGAGCTTTGCACGCGGCGTGGTTGACACGCACGACATTGTGTACTACGTGATCTTCACGATCTTCATGCTGTTCCTCGCCGTGCGGTCGCTGGAGTCCAGGAGGTGGAGATGAGCACGAGCGGCGACCGGCGGAGAGAGCGCCGCAGCCGCGCGAGGGGAGAGACCCCGGGCCGTTTCGACCGCGAGAGGCTGTGGGCAGCGCTCGCCGATGCCGGCCCCATCTTCTCGCTCTCCGGCGCGGTGATCTTCGTGGGCGGTCTGGTGGTGTTCATCACCATCCGGGAGCTGCGCGGCCCCGGACAGCTTCTGATGGCCCTGGCCGTCCTCATGCTGGCCATTGCAGCCGTGACCAACTTGCCGGCCGTCAGGAGCGCCGTCAGGGCGCGTGCCGGGCGCTACGCAGCCAACACCCTGATCATGGTGGGCGCACTCACCGCAATACTGGTCCTGCTGGGCTTCATCTCCTACGAGAACTCCTACCGGCTGGACGTCACCGCGACCAGGCAATTCACCCTTGCTCCCCAGACTGAGCAGGTTCTTGAAGCAGTGGCAGAGCCGGTTCACGCCACCATATACTCCAGCCCCGAGGACGCACGCCACGAGCTGATCCGGCGACAGGCGGAGGACTTCTTCTTCGAGTTCAACAGGCGCAACAGGAGCTTCACCTTCGACTTCGTGGATCCCGACCTCACGCCGTCACAGGCCAGACGCGACGGCGTCCAGGAGTACCCCACCATCGCGTTCCGCGCCACGGAGTCGGAGCGGAACCCATACCTGCTCACGCCCCAGTTCTTCGGTGAGGAGTTCACGCTTGCCGAGCAGGACCTGGTCAGCGCCCTTCTCATCTCCACGGGCGAGCAGCAGAAGGTGGTCTACTTCACCACCGGCCACAGCGAACGAAACACCGGGGACTCCTCGGAGGACAGCGACGGCTTCGGCCTCGCGCGCGCCGGCCTACTCGGCGACAACTACATCGTCAGGACGCTGAACCTCAAGGAGGTGGAGGAGATACCGGAAGACGCCGCAGTCCTGGTCATGGCCGGTCCGCGCAACAGCATCCTCAGGGACGAGCGCGAGATGGTGGAGCGCTACCTCAAGGGCGGCGGCCGCGGCCTCTTCCTGATTGACGACGCCATCAACACGCAGATGAACACCACGTTTGCCAAGTTCGGCATCGAGCTGCCTCAGGGCACCATTGTCGACACGGCAAGCTCCACGGTGGCGGACCCGCGCAGCCCCATCATCCGGCGCAGCGCCTACAACCAGGAGCACCCCGTGACCCGGCAGCTGGACGACACCTTCCTGACCGACTCAACCGGCATCGTGGGCATCATCGAGCGGGCGCCCGAGGGGCTTCCCCCAAACCCGGACGAGCTCAACATCCAGCAAACGCCACTGGCCTTCTCCTCCCTGTTCAGCTGCATTACCACCGAGCGGGACGCCTCCGACTGCTCCGACGAGAACGACATTCCCGGCCCGTTCCCCCTGGCGATGGAGGTACAGCTGTTGGCCTTCGTCGGTGAAGAGGCGCCGGAAATCGTGCCGGGGCAGGAGCCGACCCTAGCCTCCATGATCATCTTCGGAGACTCGGACTTCGCGTCCAACAAGTTCTACTACGCCCTCAACAACAGCGACCTCTTCCTCAACTCCGTGGACTGGCTGGCCCAGAAGTACGACCTCATCTCCATTCGCGCCAAGCCGCAGGCTTTCCGCCTGCTCGTAATCGACCAGAGGGAGTTCGACTTCATTCGCTACTCCAGTTGGTTCCTGCTGCCCACCGGCCTCATGCTCTTTGCCGGTATCGCCTGGTGGCGCAGAAGGTGATCCGGACACATGAGCATTCGCACGTCCATCATCCTGGTGGTAGCCCTTGCAATGGTCGCAGGCTACGTATTCTTCATCCAGCTCAGGCAGGTGGAAGAAGAGGAAGAGCAGCCGCCGTGGTTCTACAACCTGGACATATCCGACCTGACTCGCATCCACATTGAGGCAGAAGAAGGTGACGCCTCCTTCCACCTGGGCGATGACAACAACTGGCACATCGGAGACCCGGAGGGCATTCCGGTAGGCCTGGAGCGCTGGGGTGGCATCACACTGCTGCTGACCGGCCCTCGCAGCCGCCGCCTGCTGGACGAGCAGCCGACCGACTTGGGGCCATACGGACTGGACGCGCCTCCCACCGTCATAGAGGTGGACCTGAAGGACGGGCGCAGCATCAACGTGCTGCTGGGACTTACCACGCCGGACGGCCAGAACAACTACGCGCAGGTGGAGGGCTTCCCGCAGGTGTTCACGGTGTTCTCAGGGTGGCGCGAGAGCCTCACAAATCTCATTGGAGACCCGCCCTACCCGGAGTGGTACTACAACGCGGATGGCACAACCATCAATCGCTTTGAGCTCTTCACCGAGGAGGGATTCCTGTCCCTCATCAGGGAACAGGACGAATGGCGATTCAACGATGATGAGGCAGCCCTCGTCGATCCTGATGAGCTTTCCGCTATACTTGCGCATCTGGAGAACCCTGAACAGGAGCTCATAGCGCCCGATACCCTGGACCTTGCACAATACGGCCTTGATCAGGCTGGGATTTCCCTATTCATGGAGACTCAGAGGCCGGACGACGAGGGTTTCAACGTGATTTCACATACCCGCTATCTGATGGGCGGGCTAACGGAGGACGGCAGCGCCTATTACGCGCAGACCGTGCGCGGCGAGTTTCCTTTCCGCGAGATCTTCACCATTGAGGCCTCATGGGTGGATGACCTGGTTGCCCTGGCAGCAAGCTACCCACATGCCGATGACTCGGAGAACGCAGGCGAACAGGACAATGAGGCATCGGCGACCAGCACTCCCTAGGCCGGTAGGACACTACCCGTGAAGGCGGACATTGTATCCATCGGCACCGAGCTGCTCATGGGTGAGCTGGTGGACACCAACTCCGCCTACCTGGCGGCCCGACTCCCGCCCATTGGCATCGAGCTGCAGCGCATCACGCACGCCCGCGACGACCTCGACTCCCTCACGGACGTCCTCAGGCAGGCGTCGCAGCGCTCCGACGTTGTGCTCACAACCGGCGGCCTTGGCCCGACCGACGACGACCTGACCCGCGAGGCCATCGCCTCGCTCCTGGGTGAGACGCTGTACGTGGACGACGAGTCGCTGGAGCGTCTCCGCGAGATATTCCGGCGCCGGGGCATAAACATGGCGCAAACCAACATCAAGCAGGCCAACCTCATCCCATCGGCGCGCCCCATAGCCAACGACCACGGCACCGCTCCCGGCTGGTGGGTTGAGTCCGGCGGCAGTATCATCGTCGCCATGCCCGGGCCACCCGGCGAGATGCACCCCATGTGGGAGACACAGGTGGAGCCTCGCCTGCGCGAACGTTCGGACGGCTCGGTCATCCTCACGCGAAGCCTCAAGACTCACGGCCTGGGCGAATCGGCCATCAACGAGCTGATCGCCCCGCTGTTCCACCTGCCGGACGTGGCCCTGGGAATGTACGCGCAGGCGCAGGGCGTACAGGTGCGTCTGCGGGCCAGCGCAGCCACATCAGCGGAGGCCGAGCGCATGCTGTCGCCCGTGGAGGCGGAGCTGCGCCGCCTGCTGGGAGAGCATGTGTGGGGCGCCGACGATGACGCGCTGGAGGAGCAGGTTGGCCGCGATCTGGCACGCAGGGGGCTTACACTGGCCGTCATGGAGTCCTGCACCGGCGGACTGCTGGCGCACACCATCACGCAGGTCGCGGGCAGCTCAGACTACTTCCTGGGCGGAATCGTGTCCTACACCAACGAGGTGAAGGCGGCCTCGGGCGTCGACCCATCGCTGATACAGGAGCACGGCGTGGTCAGCCCTGAGGTGGCCCGCGACATGGCCCGCGCGTGCCGGGAGGCGATGAACGCGGACATTGGCATCGGCATAACGGGCGTGGCAGGCCCGGACGAGCTGGAAGGGCAGCCGGTGGGCACGGTGCACATGGGGTTCTCGCACAAGTGGGGCGAGCATCACGTGAGCCGTCGGTTCCCCGGACAGCGGGCGCTCATCAAGCAGCGGGCCACAGTGCAAGCGCTGCTGGAGCTGTGGGAGATGCTGCACCGCAATCCCAACTTTCACGCGTGAGCGCGCAGTCCGGAAGAGCAGTCGAGTAGGGACGGAGGTTGGGTTGCGCCTAGACAGTCAGGCTGCGGTACAGAGCGGGCAGACGGCGGGGCAGCGAGTGGATGTCCGCCAGCACCTCGTACCCCATGTCCTGGCACATCGAGCGCAGGTAGTCGTGGCCCTCTTTGTCGACGGTGAGGCAGAACGGGGTGATCCCGCGTCGCCTCGTCTCCAGCAGAGCGACGCGCGTGTCGTGGATGGCGTACTCCTTCTCCACGCCCTCGCGGCTGTAGCCGCGGTCCTGTGGTCGCCCGTCGCTGATGAGCACCAGGAACTTGGTGCGCGCCTCCAGCTGGTCCAGCTTGGTGACGGCGTGGCGAATGGCTGGCCCCATGCGCGTCGCCTGCAGCGGTGACACCTTGTCGATGCGGCGCTTCACCCTGTCGGAAAGCGCCTCCTGAACGTCCTTGATCACGAAGAAGTCCACGTTCTCCCGCCCGTAGCCGGAGAAGCCGTAGATGCCGTACGTGTCGCCGATGGTCTCCAGCGCATGGATGAGGAGCACCAGGCTCTCCTTCTCCAGATCCACAATGCGCTTGTAGCTGCGCCGCACACCCTCGCCCCTGCGGCTTCGCAGCCAGAACATGTACTCCAGCGGGTCGTCCGGCGCATCCCACTCGTCCGCGAGACGCCGCGACTCGTCGATGGCCTCCGCCGTAGACGCGCTCATGTCCATCAGGAACACGACTGCCACGTCCCGCTGAACCTTGTTGCGCCTCACGTACACCTTCTCCGAGGGCGAAGTACCGGAGCGCCTGTCCACCATTGCCTCGATCACCGCGTCCAGCTCCAGCTCGTCGCCGTCCTGCTGGCGCTTCACCTTCTGCAAGCCCTGCGGCACCATCAGCTCGAACTGCCGCCGTATCTGTGACGCCAGCGCAGCATAGCCGTCCAGCGTGGCGGTGAAGTACGTCGAATCCCCCTCCGACATGTCCTTCTCACGCAGCAGACACCACCGCGAGCGGTAGTCGGACATGCGGTAGTCCCACTCGTCGTAGAGGAAGGAGGCCGGCTCCTTGACCTCGAGCGGCCCTCCCTGCTCCTCCTCGTCGTAGGAGGGGTCGTAGGCCATGGTCGTTTGCTGGATGGCGCCCTGCGGAGTGCCGCGAGAGCCAAGCTCCTTGACCAAGTCCGAAACGAACATCCCCTTGCGCTGGGGATCGACGCCCTGATTGTTTGTAACCGGCTTGTTTGCCTCCGCCAGCAGCCGCTCCATCTCGCCCTTGGAGATGGTCTCGCCCTTTGCGCCGCGCTCCCTCTGCGACTCTCGCAGCATGGAGATGACCTGCATGAGCTCCGGCTTGAACTCGCCACGGTAGTCCACCGGCGGCGGCGACTCGTAGGGCTGCTCCTCGCCGTCGCCGAACTGCTGCTGCGCCTCCATGAGCTCGCGCATCATCTGCTCCCACTCCTCGTCGCTCATCGACTCCGAAGCGGTCTGCTCGTCAGGGAAGTCGCCCTGCTCCCACTCCTCCTCCGGCACCTCCTGGTTGGGCAACTGGGATATGATCTCGTACATGCGATAGGTGGCCTCTGCGCTGTCCTCGACCGTCGCATACGTGCTGGAGAGAGGCCTGACAAGCTTCCACAGCACATCGGCGGACGCGGAGAAAGGCTCAGGCACCATCAGCTCGCTGCCCTGCTGCAGGCTGAACCGGATGAGCAGCTCCACCATCGCCTCGCGGACGGGCAGATCCTCCAGCCGCGGCCTCTCGGACAACTCCAGTATCTGGACTTTGGCGTAGGCCCGGCGGATGCCCGGGTACTCCGCCTTAACGCGATAGTCCAGCCGGAAATCCTCCACCGCAGTGAAGATGTCCCGCACCAGGTCGCCATACTCAAACAGCCCAAAGAAGCGTTGGATGTCCGCCAGCCCCACGGCGCGGTCGTCCAGGGCGTCGGCGTCCTCATCCTCCGCGGACGGCGTCGGCATCTGCCTGTCCTCGAACTGCGTGGGCTGCTTTTCGAACGAGAAGTTGAAGCTCTCGAACTCCAGGCGCGCGACCTGGTGGGTGGCGACCACCTTGTACCAGTCGAAGTTATCATCCTTGTTGCTGAACCGCTCCGCCACGTGCGGCAGATATACGGTGGCGCCTTCCGCCATCATCTTCTCCAGCGCCACCCAGCCCTTGCCCTGCGCCTCCTCCGCCTGGTGAGCTGCGATCTCCACGTCCTGCGCGGAAAGCGCGCGGCAGTAGAGGCGCATCACCTCCTTGACGCGGCCAAGCTCCACTCCGGTCGACAGCTTCTCGAGCACCTCTTCTGAACGCGACGACTCGCCCTTGAAGTAGGCCGCGCCTCCCTCCGGGTTCTCCTTCAGGATCGCTACCCCCGTCTCGTACCACGTCTCCAGCTGATTGATACTCACGCGCCTCAGCACCTGGGGCACGCCCTTCAGGTAGTCGAGCACCACTGCGTGGTCTATGCGGGAAAGCGAGTCCGCCATGTTGAGCACGTGAACGTGCACGTACCCATCCAGCTGGCCCAGCGCCGAAGAGCTTTCCCGAAGGAACGACGGCACGTTCACGCCGCCGAATCCCGCAACGCGGCCAACCAGCGACAGGTAGCGTGAGCGCTCCACGCGCTCCACTCGGGAGAGCGACTCTCCCACCACCTGTAGGCAGCCCGTTGCCTGCTGCCACTCCTTACCAAGGAGCGCAGAGATGAGCGACAGGCACGACCTGGTATCCTCCCTGAGCGTGGGCAGCACCTCACTGGACAACGACAGGAACGACGAGGCTTCGTCGACCGACCTCTCGGCGATGGACTCCATCATCGTCACAAGATGCTGAAGCTCGCTGAAGGTCAGGACGGACAGCAGATCGCCGCTGACCTCGAAGTAGCGGGTTGTCAGCACGCCGGACCGCCTGCCCCTGCCGTACAGTCTCTTGCCGATCTGTGCCCACTCGGACACGTCCCACGGCTTGAGGCT
>DAOUKJ010000056.1:0-5996 GCA_034421435.1 Dehalococcoidia bacterium
CTGCTCATGGGTTTCCTTGACGGAGTATAGCACAGATGCTAATCTGAGGGCGATGGCCCAAGCGGACGGTGAGACCATGCCCTCCGATTCCGGCGACCCCGGCTCTCACCGAACGTCCATCAGCGGCGACCTTGAGGTTGCAGGCTACCTGAGCGCCGCGGAGGGACTGAGTCCACACCCCACGCATGACGACACCCTGCAGGCGCGCGCCGAGGCCGTCGTCATCATCGACTTTGGCTCCCAGTACAGCCGCCTCATAGCGCGGCGTGTGCGAGAGTGCAACGTCTACTGCGAGATCCTGCCCAGCAGTTCGACTTGGGAACAGGTTGCACCACTTAGGCCCCGCGGCGTCATTCTGTCGGGCGGTCCGGCAAGCGTCTACGAGCCTGACGCTCCCACCGTTCCGGCCTGGGTCTTCGAACAGGCGTTGCCGACGCTCGGCATCTGCTACGGCCTGCAGGCCCTGGCGCACCAGCTAGGCGGCCGCGTGGTGCCGGGTACACATCGAGAGTACGGCCACGCCCTGCTCCACCGCAACGACAGCGACAGCCCTCTCTTCGACTCTCTGCCGTCCTCGTTCACCGTGTGGATGAGCCACGGCGACCAGGTCCTGGACCTGCCTCCGGGTTTCCGGCCGCTGGCGCACACGGATAACTCGCCGGTGGCCGTCATGGGCAACGACGACGGTGTGCTGGGCCTGCAGTTCCACCCTGAGGTCGTGCATACGCCGGACGGCAAGCAGATCATCGAGAACTTCCTGTATCGCATCTGCGGCTGCAAGGGAGCGTGGACGCCCTCAAACTTCGTCGAGGAGAGCGTGGCCAGGATTCGCGGGCAGGTCGGCGACGGCAAGGTCATCTGCGCCCTTTCCGGCGGCGTCGACTCATCTGTGACGGCCGCTCTTGTACACCGCGCAATCGGCGAGCAGCTCACGTGTATCTTCGTCGACAACGGCCTGCTGCGTTACGGCGAGGCAGACCAGGTTGCGGAAACGTTCGAGCGGAACCTGGGTATGAACCTGCTGCAGATCGACGCCACGGAGGATTTTCTCACCCGCCTTGCAACCGTGGTGGACCCGGAGCGGAAGCGCCGCGAGATCGGCGAGGAGTTCATTCGCGTCTTCGAGCGGGAAGCCACCAAGCTCGGCAAGGTGGACTTTCTGGCCCAGGGCACGCTGTACCCGGATGTCATCGAGAGCGTGGCCGTGGAGAGCGGCGCGTCCGCCGTTATCAAGACCCACCACAACGTGGGCGGCCTGCCGGAGAACATGCGGCTATCGCTCGTAGAGCCTCTCCGCTACCTGTTCAAGGACGAGGTGCGAGAGGTCGGCCTGGCGCTGGGCCTGCCGCCGGAGATGGTGTTCCGGCAGCCCTTCCCCGGACCGGGTCTGGCAATTCGCATCATCGGCGAGGTCACGTGGGACAAGCTGGAGGTTCTCCGCGCCTGCGACCGCATCGTCATGGACGAGATCCAGCAGGCCAACCTGTACAACGAGCTGTGGCAGAGCTTTGCCGTGCTCACGGACACGCGCACTGTGGGCGTCATGGGCGACTTCCGCACCTACGGCTACATGGTCGCTGTGAGAGCCGTGACCAGCGAGGACGCCATGACCGCCGACTGGGCGCGCCTCCCCTACGACCTGCTCGCCAGGATCTCGAATCGCATAGTCAACGAGGTGCGCGAGGTCAACCGCGTGGTCTACGACGTCACGTCCAAGCCGCCGGGCACGATAGAGTGGGAGTAGCTGGACGGCCGCGCCGGGCAACTCAGCCTCATCACCCCAGGCCCAGCTCCTCCAGCCTGTCTTCATCAAAGCCAAAGTGGTGAGCGATCTCATGCTTCACGGTCTTCTGCACCTCGGACACCAACTCCTCGCGAGTGGAGCACATCGCCTCAAGCGGCCCCTGGAATATCGTGATCTTGTCCGGCGGCACCAGGTTGTAGCCGGCCCGTTCGGTCAGGGGGATGCCCTCGTACAGGCCCATCAGCTCGTCCCGGCTCTCCAGCCCGTGCTCAGCCATCTGCTCCAGGCTGGGCCACTGCTCCACCACAATCGCCAGGTTGTCCAGGTTCGACAGAAGCTCCTGCGGCAGCTCCGCCACCGCATCGAGCACCAGCTCCTCGAACTCCTCTTGCTGCAACGCTTTACCAGTGCTCCATCGAGATTCTGAGGTGACTACGCGGGCAGGCCGAGCTCTTCCCGAATCCCCTTCAGGATGTCCAGATTGGCCTTGTCCGGGCCTTCTCCGTCCACTCCGGGTACCTCCAACAGGAACGGTATGTCCCGAAAGGCCGGATGCGCCATTATGGCCCGAAATGCGTCCAGCCCCATGTGGCCCTGCCCGATGTTCTCGTGGCGGTCCACAGCCGAGCCGAGCGGCGTCTTGCTGTCGTTGGCGTGGACTGCGGTCAGGTTGTCCAGACCGACCTCCCTGTCGAACTCGTCCAGGACGCGCTCCAGCCCGTCAGAGGTGGTCACGTCGTAGCTTGCGGCGAAGAGGTGCTGCGTGTCCAGGCACACCCGCACGTTGGGAGCTTCGAGCGCCCTGACCAATCGGCCAATCTCACTGAAGCTGGAGCAGATGTGGTCGCCCATGCCCGCGCTGTTCTCAAGCATGAGCCAGACGTCCGGCGGCGATGCGGACAGCACGCGGTCCATTGTCCTCACTGCCTGGTCGAACACTCTCTCGAATCCGGCCCCTTTGTGGCTGCCCGCGTGGAAGATGACCCCGGACGCGCCAAGAGCGCCGGCGGCCTGCATGTAGTCGGTCAGCGCCCTCTCCGACTTGGCGAGGTGGTCCTCGGTGGGAGCAGCCAGGCTGATCAGGTAGATGGCATGAAAGAATACAGGGCCAATCCCGGCTGCAGCTGCCTTCTCGCGGAAGGCCGTCACCACGTCCTCCGAAATTGGCTTGAACGCCCAACCTCGCGGCGAGGAAACGAAGATCTGAACAGCCTCCGCGCCCATCTCGTGGGCACGGTCGATGGCCTTGTCCAAGCCGCCCGATGTGGAAACGTGCGCCCCCAGCTTCATGCTGCCTCCTCACGGGAAACCGGCATCAGGCTGCTGTGCTTCTCCTGCGAGAGCGGAACGGAAGGGGCAATCGACCCAGCGCTCGCCCCAGGTCTCCGGATTCCCACACCATCAGCACCTGGCTGGCAATCCAAATCGAGCTGTAGGTTCCTACGACAATTCCAATGAGCAGTACGATCAGGAAGTCCTGGATTGTGGGCCCGCCGAAGAGCAGCAGCGCCAGTATGGCGAACATCAGCGTCAGGCTGGTGTTGAGCGACCTGCTAATGGTGTCCTGAATGCTGATGTTTATGGTGGTGGCCAGTCCCCTTCCGACGCTCCGCGACAGGTTTTCCCGGATGCGGTCGAAGACCACGATAGTGTCGTGGACGCTATAGCCGATGATCGTCAGCACGCCGGAGATGAACATCGCATTCACCTCCAGGTCGAATATCCGGCCGGCTACCGAGAACACGCCGAGCACCACAATCACGTCGTGAATGAGCGCCACAATTGCCGAGACGCCGTACCTGAATGGGGACGGCACCCGCCGGAATGCCCAGGTTATGTAGATTAGGATAGCTATCGACGCTATGAACACTATCAGGATGGCGTTGTTCACAGTCTCCGTGGCAATGCTCGGCGACACGGAAAAGAACTCCGTCACCTGCGCCACGGCCCCAAGGTTGGTGCTAAGCGTGTTCGCAATGACCTCCCGCTCAGACGGCTCGTCCGACTGCGACTCCTCCAGGGTGCGCGTGCGAATGAAGAAGCTGCCGTCGCCCAGGCGTTGTATCACGGCTTCCGGGTGGCCCAGGTCCGCAAGCTGGGTGCGCAGGTCCTCCTGGCTCACGTCGCCCTGGAACTCCATGGTCATGGAGGAGCCGCCCGTGAACTCCAGGCCCGCGTTCAGCCCGTTGGGCATCAGCAGCGATACCGCGCTGACAACCATCACCACGAAGGAAATGGCGAAGAAGTAGTTGCGCTTTCCTACAAAGTCCATCTTCCCGCCCTAGCCTCTATCTCCGACCGCAGCTCCCGGCTGTGCCGACGTACGCCTCTCGGCCCTCTGCACCGGCGTGTACAGGCCTCCGAACCGCCCGAAGGGAGAGATAGCTGCGATCCTGAGGAACGTCTTGGTCACCGTGAGCGCCGAGAACATGCTGGCAGCCACACCGATGAACAGCGTGATCGCAAACCCGGTCACGATGCCTGTGCCCAAGCGCGTGCCGAACCAGAACAGGATGGCGCACGTGATGAACGTGGACACGTTGCTGTCCCGGATGGCCGGCCAGGCCCTGTTGAACCCCGTCTCAATGGCCGCAACGAGTGTACGGCCAGAGCGCAGCTCTTCCTTCATCCTCTCGAATATCAGGATGTTGGCGTCCACCGCCATACCTATCGAAAGGATGAATGCAGCCAGCCCACCGATAGTCAGCGTGACGGGCCACAGCTTGAGTATCGACAGAACAATCAGCGAGTAGATTATGAGCGCCACGCAGGCCATCACGCCCGGCAGCCTGTAGTACAGCGCCATGAACAGGAGAACAAGGCCCAGTCCAACCATTCCGGCCACAACGCTCTTCTGCAGCGAGTCCTCGCCGAGCGTGGCGTCAACGTCCTGCTCCTGTATGAGCACGAGCGGCACCTGCAAACGCCCGGACTCCAACTGGATCGAAATGGTGCGCACTCGGTCTATCGTAAAGTCAGGGCCCTGAATGAAGGCCCGCCCGCCGGTGATGGGCTGCAGGGCAATGGGAGCAATGAGGAACTCGTCGTCCAGGAAGAAAGCCGTGCGGTTGCCGGTCCCTGCTATTCTCTGCGTGTGCTGAGCGAAGATTCGGGCGCCTTCCGAGTCGAACTCCAGGTTCACGACGGGCTGGCCCAGCGTGGGGTGAGTACCGGCGTATGCCCGAACCAGGTCCTCACCCGTCAGGTTCAGCGGGCTGTCGACGTGGTATTCCGGGTCATCGCAGTCCTGAGTCAGGTCGGCAGGATCGTTGGTGCACGTGCGCTCCATCAGCTCCAGCTGAGCAGTCTGGCCGATGAGGCGCTTGGCCTCCTCCACGCCTCCCGAAACCACCATCGAGAACTCAAGCAGCTCTATGGAGACCAGAGAGGGCAGCTCCGCCTGCAGGGTCGCCCGTATGTCGTCCTCCTCCGACGGCACCACCACGTTGCCCTCGCTGTCAAGCTCCGCCGGTCGCAGGCCGGCAATCTCGACGCTGAGTATCCTGTCGGTCACGGAGCGCACCGCCACACCCTCGCGGCCCGCGTCTGCCATTGCAGCGCGGACGTCATCCTCGCTCGTGGCGTCATTGAGGGTTAGCCTGAGCGTGACTACCGGGAACCGCTCCCGCAGCGCCTGCTCTATCGCATCTCGTTCCGAGGGGCCTACCTCGTTGCCGTCTTCGTCCACTTGTGCGGGACGCAGCGAAGGCAACTGCACCACGAAGTTTCGATTGTCCTGCTCATCGATGGTTGAGTCCTGGCGTCCCTGAGCGGCCAGCACTTCGCGAATCTCGCTGACCTGCACGTCCTGCTGGAATGTGAGAGCCGCCTCCGTGGAGCCTACTCCCGGAAGCTGCACCTGGACCCGGTCGCCTCCCATGGTCTGAATGACCGGCTCCGCCACACCGAACGCGTTGACTCTGCGCTCGATGGTCCTGATCACTCCCTCCATCTGCTCCTGCGTGGGCGACTCGCCTTCCGTTGGCAATGCCTGGTACACGAGACGGCTGCCGCCCTCCAGGTCAAGACCAAGCTGAAGGCCAAGCAGGGTGTCGTCGCCGCGCTGCAGGCTTACGCCGCCCACGGCCAGATCGATGTCCTGCACTGCCAGCGACGACCCGGTCAGGGCCGTGATGACAACTATCAGTATGAATAGCCGCAGAGGAAACCTGCGCATCTACCTGCCTTCAAGAGTTGTACGCCTCATTCTACGTCACTTCCGACAGAACGCAAAGGTATATCAACCGCACGA
>DAOUKJ010000057.1:0-48122 GCA_034421435.1 Dehalococcoidia bacterium
CCATTGAGGAGGCGAACAAGTCACTGAAACCCTCTTTGGATTCGAAGAGGAAGTAGTCGACTACATCAGCGTCGTGGGGAATCTCCGGCTGCTCGTTGGTGTATTCCATCTCCTCCCTGAGGTATGTCTCGATGGCGACTGCCTTGTCGTAGGTGTTCTCCGCATTGGCCGTGAGCTCAGATGCCAGCACCGACACTCGTTCGGGCAGCGAAGTCGGCAGGCCGAGAAACCGCTCCAGTATACCGGCGGGGTACACCACGTCTGCAGTGCGCAGGTCCTCTTCGCCGGCGTAGATGAACTCGGCGGTTACGGTGTACTGGCTCCCCTTCTCCAGCCTCACCTGAGGCTCCACGTAGGCCACTGAGTCCTCCTGCGCTACGCGCGACACCTCCAGGCCCACGGTGTCCCCTTCCTCCTCGAACACGCGGCGGAGGTTCGCGTAGTAGTCGACCACCTCGTCACCCTCAACTGCCATCGTCCTACGGCTACCGTTCGCCGACTCTTTGACGACTCCGGTCACCTCGATATTGAACGGAACAGCCCTCACACTTGGGTTGCCCGTGCCAGCCGCCGACGCCTTTAGCGTTGCGGCCAACTCCTGCATGTCGGACGGCATTTCCTGGTTCTGCTCCAGGTCAACGATGTCCAGCGAGTGGGACTCGAACGCGGGCATGAACTCGTTTGCGTTGGGCTTGATGTCCAGCACGTTGCCCGGCAGCATGAGGTACGGTGACTCCACGTTCAAGTCCACCCTGTAAATCGTGCCCGCCAGGCCCTCCTCCTCCTCGTCCGAGAGCTCCTGTGAAACTGACACCGCCAGCTTGGGCTCCGTGTCCTCCACATTCCACGCCTTGCCCGTATACCCGTCGTAGGCGATCGCAGGCCAGTAGAGCGGATAGCGTGCGCTGGAGAACAGGATCTCGTCCTCCGTGATCGGCACCGCCCGCTGCAGAGGCAGCACCGTTCCAAAGAATCGAACAGAGGTCGGCTCGTGACCGGGCACCGCGGCAAAGACCCTGTAGAACTCGTCCTGGAGGGAGCGCACCATCCTGTCAAGCGGGTCAAACACACGCTCCAGCGGCGCGGACGGCTCACTCGAAAGCGGAAAGGCTGCCGTAATGCCAAGAATGGCTGCGCTGAGCAGCAGGCCAAGCGCCAGCACCAGCCGGTGAAGCGATGCGGGATACGGGGTACCACGCGTGCGGAACAGAGCGCCCGCATTCAGGCTGTTGACGTGAACAAGCATGAGCAACCCAAAGAACATGTATATGAACAAGTGCACGTAGAACCGCTCGGGTAGATAGGTCAGGTTGATTACAACGCCTGTGCCTACCGGCAGCAGCACGGCCCACACGTTCCGCCTCTTGAAGAGCAACCACGAGGTGAAGTAGGCGATCATCCAGACCAGGGCGATCATGGTAATGGAGAGCGGCAGGCTGTCAGATGCGGCATCCCTGCCGAAAATAGCGGATAACCACTCACCCAGCCTGGCATTGAGCTCGCCGAATCTCAGGTACCACTGGTCGGCCTCGGTGAGGAAGACGCCGCCGAGGTATGCGATTAGCACGCCGGCAAGCGTAGCCGAGGCGTGGTGCACCGTCGCGCGGCCCTTCAGGTCCGCCATGAGGAACGCCGTCAGCGTCCCCAGGAACGCGATCACGGCCAGTGGCGGCGACTCAACCCAGCCGGCGGACTGAACCGACCAGGCAGCCGATGCAAGGAGCGCCACCTGCAACCAGAATGTGATGTTGAACACACTCTGGAGACCCCTCATGCGATACTGGGGTGGGAAGTAAGCGGTTCCGGCCTGCTGCACTGCGCTCATGCCGTTACCCCCGCGGCCTCTTCTACTCGCGGCTGGCTTCCCGGGTGCCAGCGCTTCTGAAGCGACTGCGACAAATCTTCGCCCTTCCTTAGCAGATAGGTAGGCACCCCACGCCGCTGAAGGCGGCTCAACAGTAGTCTTGGGTCGTCTCTGCCGCCGAACGACGTGGGGTCTACGACGACTGCGGACGCCGTGACTCCCTGCCGCACGACCGACTCCAGCGCAACGCCCCAGCCCGGCTCCATCGAAGAGGAAATCACCACGAGCGAAACGGCCGGCGACGGGACGTGGGTCTGCCAGTAGCTCAGCATCTCACTGATTGGGTATGCGCCTGTCGCACGCGCCTCCGTGAGAGCCATGCTTATGCGCTCATAGGCAGGCGCGCCCTCTTGTGGGGCCAGCAGATACTGCTTGTCTCCGTGGGCCAGCAGTCCAACCGCCCATCCCACCTCGGAGTAGCTCTTGGCTATTGAGGCGGCCGCCGTCACCGCAAACTCCTCCGTGTTCTCCAGTTCTTCTCCGACCGTATTCCCCGACTGCAGGTCCAGCAGTATCCAGAGCACGTCCTCCATCCCGCCATCGAACTGCTTCAGCATCAGCCGGCCCCTCCGCGCAGTGGCGGGCCAGTGAATGTACCGCGCGCTGTCTTCGAACCGGTATTCCCTGATCGTCGAGGCCGAAGCAGTGGCCTCCGGCGTGCTTCGGAGCAGCGACCCCTCGCCGCTCGTGTCACCCTGCGCTATCGAGAACGGCGGAATGTCCACCACGTACGGCATCACGGCAAGCGGCTCGGTCCCGCGTCGCCTGAGGCGCATGTTGAAAATGCCGAATGGATCACCTCCGGCCAATGTCGGTGGCCCAATCCTGTAGACGCCGCGCTTCACCAGGGGCACGCTGAGCGTAACAAGAGTCTCGCCGAAAGGCGGCAGATTGAACACGGCCGCGGTATTGTGCCCCGGCATCTCCGACAGCTCTCTCACCTCCAAGCCAAACTTCGGCAGCGGGCTCCTGCTTCGCACCGCAATCCGGCTCTCCATCCTCTCGCCTACACGCAGCTTGCCGAATGTGCGGTCCACCCCAACTCCCAGTCGCCACACACTGAGCTGAGCCCACCCCAGCGCAAAGACAAGCACGAGGGCCGTGAGATAGAAGACGCGGTAGTACACAGGCACGCCGGAGCCGAGCGCCATGAGAAGCGTGACGACCATGAGCAGCGAAATGGCGTACAGGCGCTTCATGCCTGCTCCAGTGCGATGGGCGCACCCTGCTCGACGTCAGGTTCGTCTTCTTCATCCGGCGACTCGCCGCTCCGGCCGTACACCTCCCAGGCAGCCATCACTGAGGCAGCTGCGGCCAGTGCGCCGGGGATAGTACCTGCCAGCACCGGCAGCAGCGGATAGCGTGCGAAGGGAATTCTCTCGACCTCGTCCAGGAAGTGCGGGCCGGTGTAAGACCATGTGGACATCCACTCGAGGCCCAGGCCCGTCCCAAGCAGGATCACTATCGCCACGGCCACCAGACCCTTGCGTGCCAGCACCACGCCCAGCACGATGAGACTGCTGATGCCCACCGGCGCAGCCACAGTGTAGAAGAGACGGTCGGGAATGAAAATGAGGATAGAGTTGTTGACCACGTCGCCAATCAGCGCCGTGCTGAAGAACAGGAACGCCACCGCAGACGTCAATCCCACCAGCAGGAATAGATTGGAGGTGCGGTTGGGTCTGAAGGAGGGTATGGCCGTCTCCAGAAACAGGAACAGCAGCAACGGGATGGCAACGGTGTACTGCCAGAGCGGAGGTGCAAGGTCCTTGATGTCCAGCAGGGTCGGCGTGTCGTACTCAACGGGGAGCACCTGCAGCACAGGAAGTGTGAGGAGCACCGCCAGGCACGCCCCCCAGAACACCAAGGCAATCGTGCGGCGCCCCATCACCGCAAATGAGCTGGCATAGAGCGCCAGCGCCCCCGCGCCAAGCGTCAGAAACACCGCCGGAAGCTGCATCAGCGGCTTGGGGAGGATGCGTGCCTCGACGATCAGCACGCCGGCAGCAGCTACGAGTGAGACGCTGACTACAGCGGCGGCCAGCCTTATCAGACCGTTAGTCTGCAGATACGAGGTTCGGTCCATCTCCATGTCCTGCCGGGTCTCCCCCTCTCCAAGACTTGAGACGATCGGACTCTCCAGGCCATCCACTGAGGCCGAAATAGATTCGTGGATTGTACTACTTTTTGTTTGGCAAAGCCATTGCCGGAATCGGCGCTCCAGGCTGTCTCGGCCTGAGGGAGCAATCGCGCTTTACTGACGGCTTCAGCGCCTCCTGGACCCGGCCCGCGCCGGTGACCGCGAGGCCGGCTTTTGATCCGCGTCCTGGGACTTGCCGGACGCCATCACCTTGCGAAGCTCCATCACCTCGTCACGGATCAGGGCCGCCTTCTCGAACTCCAGCGCACGCGCAGCCAGCTTCATCTGCGACTCCAGGTCCTTGATGACACGCAGCAGGTCCTCCCTGGGCAAGTCTCGGCGCACCTGGTAGGTCGGCCGCCGCTCCGCCACCGCCTTCACGCGGTCTGTGATGTCGCGCACGGCCTTTTGGATGCCCTGCGGCGTGATGTCGTTTTCGCGGTTGTACTCCTCCTGCAGCTCACGCCTGCGATAAGTCTCGTCTATGGCCCTGCGCATCGAGTCGGTGATGCCGTCCGCGTACATGATGACGTGCCCGTCCGAGTGGCGCGCCGCCCGCCCGATGGTCTGGATGAGCGATGCGCCGGAGCGCAGGTAGCCCTCCTTGTCAGCGTCCAGGATCGCAACCAGGCTGACCTCCGGCAGGTCCAGTCCCTCCCTCAGAAGGTTGATGCCGACCACCACGTCGTACACGCCAAGGCGCAGGTCGCGCAGTATCTCGCTACGCTCCAGCGTATCGATTTCCGAGTGCAGGTAGTGCGTCTTGACGTTCATCTCCTGCAGGTAGTCGGCAAGCTCCTCCGCCATGCGCTTTGTGAGCGTGGTGACCAGGCAGCGCTCGCCGCGGTCCACCCGCACACGTATTTGATGCAACAAGTCGTCGATCTGGCCCGTGGTGGGCTTGACCTCGATGGTCGGGTCAAGCAGACCCGTTGGGCGTATCACCTGCTCCACCACCTGCTGGCTGTGGTTGTACTCGAACGCGCTGGGCGTCGCTGAGACGTAAATCACCTGGTTGAGGTGCCCCTCAATCTCCTGGAAGTTCAGCGGCCGGTTGTCCAGCGCAGAGGGGAGTCGGAAGCCGTAGTCCACCAGCGTCTGCTTCCGCGAGATGTCCCCATGGTACATTCCGTGCAGCTGTGGAATGGTCATGTGGCTCTCGTCCACGAACAACAGGAAATCGTCCGGGAAGTAGTCAAGGAGGCACCAGGGCGTGCTGCCCTTCGGCCGCCTGCCCAGCGGCGCGGAGTAGTTCTCCACGCCGGAGCAGTAGCCAGCCTCTCGCAGCATCTCCAGGTCGTAGCGAGTGCGGTTCTCCAGGCGCTGCGCCTCCAGAAGCCTGTCCCGGTCCCGGAACCAGGCCACGCGCTCCTCCAGCTCCGCCTCAATGTCCCGGATGGCAAGCTCCAGCTTCTCGCGAGACGTGACGAAGTGCTTGGCGGGATAGATGGCTATCGAGTCGCGCTCACCGAAGACCTCGCCCGTCAGCGGGTCGATCTCCATGATGCGGTCCACCTCGTCGCCCCAGAACTGCACCTGGACGGCAACCTCCTCGTAGGCGGGAAGCAGATCCAGGGTGTCGCCCCGCACGCGGAACTTGCCCCGCGAAAGGTCAGAGTCGTTGCGTTCGTACTGCTGGTCTACCAGGCGGCGAATGAGCCAGGAGCGGTTGCTCTTCTCGCCCTTGTTCAGAAACACAACGAAGCTCTGGTACTCCTCCGGTGCGCCCAGACCGTATATGCACGAAACCGATGCCACGATGAGCACGTCCCGCCGCGTGAGCAGCGCCCGCGTGGCAGAGTGGCGCAGCTTGTCGATCTCGTCGTTGATGTCCGCGTCCTTCTCCACGTACGTGTCGGTCTGGGGCACGTACGCCTCCGGCTGATAGTAGTCGTAGTAGGAGACGAAGTACTCGACGGCGTTGTTGGGGAAGTACTCCTTGAACTCCGTTGCCAGCTGCGCCGCAAGCGTCTTGTTGTGAGCGATAACCAGCGTGGGCCGCTGCACGCGCTCCACGACGTTGGCCATGGTGAACGTCTTGCCGCTGCCGGTGACGCCCAGCAGCGTCTGATGTCGGTAGCCCTTGTCTACGCCCTCGGCCAGCTGGTCAACAGCCCTGGGCTGGTCGCCCGTGGGGCTGTAGGACGATACGATCTTGAAGTCCGGCATGGTGCCTCACTCAGAAACGTTGCGAAGGAGCCTTACAGATATTCTAGCAGACCGCCGTGTGTCTCTCCTACCCTATCGAGCTGCCCGATTCTTCAGCCGAGGCCACCCACACCATGTCCGTGCTGTCCTCGTCGAACGGGCCGAGCTCGAAGTCCCCGTACAGCGCCTCCACGCGGAAGCCTGCCAGCTCCAGCAGGTGCTGCGCCTCGAACCTATGCATGTACCTGATCTGAAACTCGCGGTAGAGGCGGCGCACCACCTCGCCGCCTGAGTCCACCTCTTCGATGATGGTGCGAGCGTTGTTGATCTGGTTGTGGTTGTCGAAGCGGTTCTGGTGCCAGATGACCAGGCGCCGGTCAAGCTCGGGGTGTGGCACGTCCTCGAAGTGGAAGGGCGTTGAGCCGTCGTCGGTGAGCATGTCCAGATCCGGCACGAACACGTCGAATATCAGCCTGCCCCCGGGCGCCAGGTGGCCGCGAATGCACCGCAGACAGTCCCGCTGCTCCTCGACGCTGAGCATCGATAGGAATCCGCGAAACGGGATGATGACCAGCGCAAACTGCCTGCCCAGGGAGAAGTCACTCATGTCGCCCTCAACCCACTGAGGAACGCCGCCGGACGACCCAGGCGCGTCGCCCGTCTTGCGCCGGGCCTCTCGCAGCATCGCGGTGGAGCTCTCCAGCCCGACGATCTCGATGCCCGCCTGCGCGATGGGGATGGCAACCCTGCCGGTGCCGCTGCCAAGCTCAAGGACAGGGCCGCCCGACAGTCTGGCCTGCTCCACGTAGAACTGGACGTCGTCGCGCTTCCAGGCGAACACCCAGTCGTAGATGTCAGCCCACGAGTCGAAGTGGTTCACGACGGCAATCAAGCACGGCAGCAAGCGCTATTCACGGCTGGTGAGCGGGAATCCCCGCCCATCCAGCATGAATGCCCGCGTTAGCTCAGCTCCCGTACTTCTCCAGGGCTTCGTCCGGGAAGTCTGCGTTCGAATAGACCTTCTGGATGTCGTCCAACTCCTCCAGGATGTCCAGCAAACGCAGGGTCTGGTCGGCTGCGCGAGCGTCCAGCGCAACGGTGTTGCGCGGCACCATGGACAGCTCGGCGGACGTGACGTTCACGCCCTGCCCCTCCATGGAGCTGCGGAGCGACTCCAGGTTCTCGAAGCTGGTGTAGACCTCGAGGAAGGAGCCGTCCAGGTTGAAGTCCTCCGCGCCGGCGTCGATGGCTGCCAAGGCGATCTCCTCGCCCAGGTCCGGGTCAACCTCCGCGGTGACCACGCCGCGCGACTCGAAATTCCATGACACGCAGCCTGCCTCACCAAGGCTGCCTCCGGCACGCGTGAAGGACGACCGCACGTCCGATACGGTGCGCTTGCGGTTGTCCGTGAGCGCCTGGAGCATGATCGCTACGCCGCCTGGGCCGTACCCCTCGTACAGCGCCTCCTCCAGGTCGCCGCCGCCCTCGCCTCCGCCGGCGCCGCGCTTGATGGCGCGGTCAACGTTGTCTTGCGGCATGTTGTTCTCGCGGGCCTTCTGGACGGCCAGCCTCAGGCGGAAGTTGGAGTCCGCGTCGCCGCCGCCTTGTCGGGCTGCTACGGTAATCTCGCGGGCCAGCTTGGTGAACAGCTGTCCCCGCCGGGCGTCCGTAACCCCCTTCTGATGCTTGATTGTGGACCATTTGGAGTGACCGGACATATCACCACACCTCGGTAGAGCTTCAGGCTTCGCCTAACCGAATTCTACCATTGCGCCTGAGCAAGGTCAAAACGGCTATGGACCGGTGCAGGGTCTTTCGGCTATCAGGATATCCAAGCGGGCATCTTGATATGGGAGTGGGCAGATTGGTGATTGGCCCTTCGTTCCCGCTCATCCTGAGCTAGTCCAAGGAAGTCAGCGGGGCAACTAAGTCCCTAATCATCCCACTCATGTGGTTCGACAGGCTCACCATGAGCGGGATGATTACCTTGCCTGCCAAAATCAGGAGGCTCCCTGGAGCTGTCTGAACATCTGAGTGGGATGTACGAGTGAAGATTAGAGCGGTGTCACCGCAGCCCGTCAGGCAGATCAACCTTGAGCCGTCCCCCATCCACGTCCACCTGAATCACCACGTCCTCTATGGCCGGCACCAGCACCTCTCCGTCGCCTGTGCGAACCACGTACACGTCATTGCTGCCGGTGCTCAGTATGTCCTCCACCACGCCCAGAAGCTCCCCCGCGGACGTCCACACCTCCATGTCCAGGATCTGGAAGTGGTAGTAGCTGCCGTCCGGCAGGGGAGGCACCTGCTCGATGGGCACCTCAAGCCCCACGCCCGTGAGCAGCTCGGCGTCTTCGCGCGAATCGATACCCTGGAATTTCACGAGAGCCATGCCCCGGTGCATCCTCCGCCCCTCGCAGCGCAGGACTCGGCCGGCTGCAGTGAGAGTGTCTCCCTTGGCGAACCTGCGCGGATTGTCAGTGTGCGGCTGGACTCGGACCTCTCCCCTGTAGCCCCACGAGCCGACGACAACGCCGACGACGGCCGTTTGGGGATGGCGACTGGTTGAGCGTTCCGGCGCACCGGTCTCGCCTGTGGAGCGAGCGCCGGCCTGCTTGCCGGAAGAGTCCATGAGAGAGGTGTCCGCAGGCTAGACTATCTCAAGGCTGGCCCGCGTGTCCTCCTTGACCGCACGCACCCGGAGCAGCACCCGCATGGCCTCGGCAACCCTGCCCTGCCTGCCGATGATCTTGCCCTTGTCCTCCTCCGCCACCTCCAGCTTCAGGAGAACCTGACCTTCCTCGTTCGACTCCTCGGTGACCTTCACCTCGTCAGGATTCGAGGCAAGCGACTTGGCGATGTACTCAATCAACTCTTTCATTCCGCCTTCAGCCTCTCAAGTACTCCCGACCTCTTCAGCATTCCCTCCACAGGGGCTGAGGGCTGTGCCCCGGACCTGAGCCACTTGGTCACCTTCTCTTCGTCCAGGGTTACGGTGGGCGGGTTGGTGAGTGGATCGTAGTGGCCCACCTGGTCTACGACCATGCCGTCACGCGGCGATCGCGAGTCCGCTACGACTATGCGATAGCTTGGTTTCTTCTTGGCCCCTATCCTGCGCAATCGAATTCTGAGCATCTGACCTACTTTGTGAGATTGGCTTACGGGCATCTCCTGCGAATTCAAACATTCTAGTTGTCGGCAGTCTCAATTGTCAACATTCCGAAACGCAAGCCTTCTTCACTCAACGATTGCCGCACTCGAGCAGGGCTGCGGGCTTCCTGTGAGCCTGCACATCGGGTATCATCTCACCGTTCGCCACTTTCGCCAGACGCAGTGATCATGCAGTCTAAGACCATCCTGGACTACGTAGGAAACACCCCGCTCGTCGAGCTCACCCGCATGAGCCCCAAGCCGGGCGTGCGAATCTTCGCAAAGCTGGAGGGCCACAACCCGACTGGCAGCATCAAAGACCGCGTGGCACTCTACCTGGTGAGCGACGCCGAAAAGCGCGGCGCACTGGCTCCCGGCAGCACCCTGGTGGAGGCGAGCACGGGGAATACCGCCCTGGCGCTGGCCCTCATCGCCAAGCAGCGCGGCTACGGCCTGAAGGTGGTGATGCTCCGCCGGACCACGCCCGGCATGGCGGAGTTGCTGTCCTCGTTCGGCGCCGAGGTGGTGTGGAGCGAACCGATGGCAGGCATGAAGGGCGCAATCGAAATGGCGGAGCGCCTGAGCCGTGAGGAGGGCCTGTTCAACACCCGCCAGTTTGAGAGCGACGCCAACCTGCAGGCCCACTACGACACCACGGGGCCGGAGATCCTCGATGCGCTTCCCCACGTGGACGCATTTGTGGGCGGGATCGGCACGGGAGGCACGCTCATGGGTGTCGGGCGCAGGCTGCGGGAGCGAAACCCCGCCACTCGCATCGTCGGCGTGGAGTCCAAGATGGGCGAGCAGCTGCAGGGCCTGCGAAACCTGCAGGAGGGCTACGTGCCGCCGCTTCTCGACCTCAACATGCTGAGCGGCAGGTTCCTCGTCGATACGGAGGATGCGTTCCGATGGGCCCGGTTGGTGCTCGAGAAGGAGGGCATCTTCGCAGGCGTGTCCTCAGGCGCCGTGCTGAGCTGCGCGCATAGGGTGGCGCAGCGCATGGACGAGGGCAACATCGTGGTCATCTTCGCCGATGGCGGCTGGAAGTACCTCTCGGCCGGCCCGTGGCTGGACGAGATGGAGGCTCGAAAGCTGGACCCGGACGAGACGGCGTGGTGGTAGGCCGGCCGGCCTCTCAGCACTGCCCGTTGTGGTGCAGCAGGAAGTACTCCAGGCTGTCCGCCAGGGCCGTCCAGCTGGCCTCGATGATGTTGCCGGATGAGCCGACGGTCTGCCACTGGCCTCGCCCGTCCGTCGACTCGATGAGCACACGCACGACTGCGCGGGTGTCCTGGCCCTGGTCGACCACGCGCACCTTGTAGTCGATTAGCCGCACTGCGTCCAGCGACGGGTAGAACTCCAGCAGCGCCTTTCGCAGGGCGTTGTCCATCGCGTTCACCGGGCCATTGCCCTCCGCGGCCGTGTGCAGCACCTGCGCGCCCACCCTCACCTTGACCACCGCCTCAGACATCATTTCCTCATGGCCGTTCTGCAAGCCGCCGCGGCGATCCTCCACCAGCACCATCAGTTCCAGGAGATCAAACGGAGGCTGATAGCCTTCCAGGCTGCGCCTCACCATCAGCTCGAATGACGCCTCCGCACCCTCGTACTGGAATCCCTTGCTCTCCTGCTCCTTCAGCCTTTCCAGGAGAGCTCCCACCTGGTCGCGGCTAACGCGATCGGCGAGCCCAAGCTCGCGCAGGCGCATCTGTATGTTGCCGCGGCCTGACAGCTCCGAGATGACCACGCGATTGGCGTTGCCGACGCGCTCCGGAGAGATGTGCTGGTAGCTCTCCTCTATCTTGGCGACCGCCGCCGCGTGCAGGCCACCCTTGTGGCTGAAAGCGCTCGCCCCAACGTAGGGCTGCTGCCCGTTGGGCGGAATGTTCACGATCTCGCTGACGAAGTGGGACGCCTCCGCCAGGCCCGCAAGCTGGCTGTCGCTGACGCAGTCGATGCCCATCTTCACCTTGAGGTTGGCAATGACGGAAAGCAGGTTGGCGTTGCCGCACCGCTCGCCGTAGCCGTTGATGGTGCCCTGCACCTGTACCACGCCCGCCATGATGGCGGCGAGGGAGTTGGCCACGGCCACGTCGGCGTCGTTGTGGCAGTGGATGCCCAGCGGCGTCGGGAGCTCGCTGCGAACGCGTGCCACTATCTCCGTCAGCTCGCCGGTGAGGAGGCCGCCGTTGGTGTCGCACAGGACCAGGCAGTCGGCGCCGGCCTCCGCGGCGCTGCGAAGCGTCTGCAGCGCGTAGTCAGCGTTAGCCTTGTATCCGTCGAAGAAGTGCTCCGCGTCGTAGAACACGGTGCGGCCGTGGCGCTTGAAATAGGCCACGGTATCAGCAATCATGGCCAGGTTCTCCTCCAGCGTGGTCTCCAACACCCTGTGCACGTGGAGGTCGGAGCTCTTGCCCACCAGCGTGACGACCGGCGTTTCGGCCTCCATCAGCGCTCGCACGTTGGCGTCGTCCTCCACGCTGACGCCTGCGCGACGCGTGCTGCCGAAAGCGGCGACCTGCGCGTTGCAGAGCGAAAGGCCCTTCACGCGTCGAAAGTACTCGGCGTCCTTGGGGTTGGAGCCGGGCCAGCCGCCCTCCACGTAGTGGACGCCCAGCTCGTCCAGCCTTTGGGTAATCTTGACCTTGTCCTCGGCAGAGAGTGAAATCCCCTCCTGCTGAGCGCCGTCCCTCAACGTTGTGTCGTAAAGCTGTATCTCCATGCCTTCCCCCATTTAACGACAGAATCCCGTCCCCAAAAGGGACGGGACACAAAGACCCGCGGTACCACCCTTATTCTCCGACAAGCGGAGCACTCTGATGACTAGGCGCCAACACGCCCGCGCTTGGACTAACGGGAGCGACCCCGGCCCGGTCTACAAGCCCCTCAGGGGGCGTTCGGCGGGCGGCTCAGGAGGGATATTCGGGAGGGCCCTTCATGCCTGCTTGCACCGTACCAGGCTCGCTGAACGAGGGAAGCCTCCCTACTCGTCTCCGTCTTCGCCGTTGGCGGGCAGAGTAGCACAAGTTGTGTTGGAGGTCAAGCCGTGCAGGAGACGCCGCCCGCCGCCGCGTGGTACAATGCCGTGGCGAGAAACCAATGACCACCGTTGAAACCAACGCTGACCGCATTTTCGCCGACGCCCGCCTTATGAGGGACGCCGCCCTAGAGCGCCTGGCCGCGGGCGACATTCGTGACGCAGCAGAGAAGGCGTGGTGCGCCACTGTGCGCGCCACGGAGGCGCTGGTACTCGCCCGCACGGGCCAGGAGCCCGGAAGGTCTACCGATGCCGGCCGCCGACTGCGGGCCATTTCCGTGAGGGACGAGTCGGCGTTGGGGCTACGCCTCCGATACGCCGATCGTCAGGAAGCGCTGCACGGAGACTGCTTCTACCACGACCACTTCGACCCTGAGGACATTGGCCGCTTGGTCCGAGAAACCGCGGACTTCGTCGACGACGCTGAGCGGCTGGCCCAGGCGTAGCGCCTCCCTGGATTGCGGCTTGCGCCGCAGACTCAGCGCTTGAACCTCCCGCACAGGCTCTGCGCGCCCTATGTCACTCTCGCTTCGTCGCTGAGCGGCTCCGCAGTGGTTCTGACCGAGGCCAGCTTGATGCAATACCTTGGGTAGCCCAACTGCCCGCATGAGGGGCCTCCTTTTCGTCTTGAACAGTCTCACATGTTTCTGAACCAGAATAGGCGTGGGGTGTAGCGCGGCCTTGGCTCAGCGGATTACTCTTGAGCGGAGCACCGAAAGGAGCGGGCAAATCAGGGGCTTCTACACTTCCAGCTTGCCGTCAATGAGGTCGCGGGCGCATCTGTACTGCCAGTTATTTGCCATTCCCTTGACGTCGTATCTGACAGGCTTGCACCCAGGAAGATCAGGGGGAACATTAGTGACAAAGAACGCCAGCTTCTCGCAGTCGAGTGCTTCGGTCAGCTTGTGGAACAACGGGAGGTAGGCTTGGCTGACAACGCAGACGACAGGGCCGTTCAATGGGCCTTCGATGTCTGCCAGAGCATTGTAGTCACTAAAGCCGGCGTCACTAGCGTAGTCCCGCCTTTCCGCAGGCGGCGCCATGCTGGAGAAGGTGATGTCGTATTGCGGTGTGAGGTAGTCGGACCGGATGAGCCCCCATCCGGCCGCGAGGATAAACACGTTCTCCGGCTCGAACTTCTCGACCAAGTCACGATAGACCCGGTTCTTGTACAGCTGGAATGCGGGCAGCAGTTCGTGGGGGTTGCTGCCTGTGCGCCTGTACTCATGGTTGTATTCAGCCAGCTTCTCTCGCCAGGTCACACCGAAGCCGGACTGATCGTCCGGTGACGCGTAGACCAGGTCGGGGTCGATCCGTGACTCCTGCATCAGCTCCGGGTGCGCCACGATCTCGACCTGCCTGCCGTCCGGCGTTTGCAGCCTGCCGGCGCTCGCGGCCTTGCTTCCAGCGCATGAAATCACGACGATCATCTTGATGCCTCCATCCGGTTCACAATAGACTCCATGTGGTCATAGGGTTCCAGTTGGTGCTTCCCTGGAGCCTACTGAGTGCTCACCACAGCGCAGTTCAGCGTCCCCCTACTCCACGACGGGATAGTGGTTGGCGCCCCACGGCTCGTCAGGGTGGTCCATCATGACACTGACGAAGGCCGGAATCATGAATGCCATTATCGCAGCGCCGTCATCCACCTGCTTGCGGTTGACGCTGCTGTTCCACGTAGCGCCGCCGTGCAGGATCTGATTCCGCAGCACGTACAGGCGGTCGAACAATGTCGCCAGCAGGAGATCAGTCTTCTGTCCGGCGCGAGCCTGGTTTATCGACTGCATGCTGTATCGAAGGCGCTCTTCCCAGTCGTCGAATCCCGATACACCGTTCTGGTGCTTCCAGAACGGCTCGTACACGTACCTGTTGCTCAGCAGGTCGTTGACCAGTTCCGAGAATCGATTCCAGACTGCGTCTACGATAATCCCTTCATCATCAAGCCTCAGGATCCTGTCGATGTAGTTTCTGAACAGGTCCCTAGCCGTAACCTCGGCTGCGTAGGCCGTATCTTCCGCGTATGCGGCGTTGAACGCGATCCAGTAGCAGGTGAAGGCAACGTCCGGGTCGCCGTCGGTTGCGGCCATCTCCGCGCGCTGGATCCAGCTGATGGCGCGATGCACCCTCAGCCGCAGGTTGTTCGGGTAGGAGCTACCCTCGGATTCCTCCCTGCGCCAGAGGTGGTCGCCGCTGAGACCGTCTAGAGGTGTGGAGTTCATGAGGTATGCTGGTATAGGGGGAGACGGCCCGGAGGCAGAGTCTTGTCAGGCTTGCGTTGACACCGCGGTCACCGACCGCCTGGAGGTATTTCGCGGACTACTCCAACTGCGGATGGCGGGAAGCTGCGCCTAGTCCAGCCGGATACCCATCTCGCGGAGGAAGCTCTCCACGCCGGGCGCCAGCGGAGGCGACTCCTCCTCCTGCTCCGGCTCCTCCTGCTGGTCGTCGTAGTACTCCTCCAGCTTCGACACGAGCGCCTTTACCTGGAGGTTCTTCTCCACCCGATCGCCTACGTCCTGGTACTGGCTCACGCCCAGATCTGCCTCCACGAGGTCGGGCGGCAGGTCGTAGAGCGCGCACAGCACCTCCATCAGCCGGGCCGTTCCCTGATAGTCCTCGTCCAGGCTCAGGTAGTGGGGAAGATGCACCATGAAGTTGATCATCTCCGTGCCCAGCTTCTCCAGCTCATCCGTCAGCGAGTTCATGATGCTCGTTGGGCCCTGGTAGCCCCCGGTGGCCCGGCGGGGCGTGATGAGCCCGGCCATCTGCGGCATCTTCTCCAGCTCCGGAGAGCCAGTGATTCGCAAGCGCCGGGTGTGAGGAACGGCGTTGTACATGCCGCTGATGCGGCAGTACCGCTTCACGTCCAGCGCCTTGAGCAGCTCCACCACGGACTTGACGTACCGCTCCGCGAAGGCGTGAGGCTCCATGAGATGTATGAACAGGAAGTCGGGCCCCTCTTCCTGCAGCGCGTAGTAGACGTTGGTGTTGGGCACCACGATGACTCGCTCGCCCTCCACGAACTTCGACGTTGGTCGATATCGCGTAAAGTCGAAGAAGCTTCCGGGCCTGTGGAGCTTTCCGAGCTCCTGGGCGCCGAAGTGGTTCTCCAGCCGCTCCAGGGCCATGGTGCCCACGCTACCAGCGTCCACCCAGGGATGAAGCAAGGCGATGGCGTGGAGATCCTTGAACTCAGGGATGGGGTCGATTAGCTGGAACGCGCCAATTCTCATATGCGTATTGTCCCACATCTGGGGTGAATTGGCAATCCGACGCACCCATTCGGCCGCCAAACGCCGTTGCAGGCTCTCTGAGCGTCAGCAAACCCCGCTTGGCGCTCTTGACGCGCACGGTTTTCGATGGTAGACTCGCCCACTAACACCGCATTCTATATCGCATGGAATGCTACGACGCGGCTCGGAAGGTCCTTCTCCGGGGTTCTGGGCATCGATGTACCGGTCGATCAAGCGGCCCAGAATTCTCCGAGGAGGACCCGTCGGTTTGAGTGACAAGAGTCTGGTTTGCAGAGAGTGTGGAGTCGAGTTCCTGTTCACTGAGGGCGAACAGGACTTTTACCAGAAGCGAGGACTTCTCAACGAGCCCAGCCGCTGCCCCCAGTGTCGCGCGGCTCGCCGTAGGTCACGAACTAGCGAAGACGGCGCACCACGCGTGATGCACGCCATAGTATGCGCCACCTGCGGCCGCGACGCGGAAGTGCCCTTCCAGCCCAGGCTGGGTAGACCAGTGTACTGCAGCGACTGCTTCACCGCTGAACGCGCGATGCGGTAGCCGCTCTGTTTCCAACCACCGTACGCCGCAAAGTACAAGAGAGCTGTTCCCCAGCGTGTCGGGTGTGGCCAACCGCTCCGGCAAGCTGGCAGCGACGGATCGGGCGCTCCATCCGTTTTCCGCCCCTTCCGCCCATGCTGTATCTGAGTTCGAAGCGCCTGAAATTCCCGGCAGCGTCTTTCTCAGCCCCTTCCCACTGCGCGGCCAATTCACCAACTGCAATTTACTGCCCGCGTAACCTGTGATATAATCCAGCCGAGTAGAGAATAGAGAAAGGTTCAGAGTCGTAGATGCTGGGGACAGAGACCAAGCAGGACCTCATCAGGGAGTACCAGAACAGGGAAGGTGACACCGGCTCCACAGGTGTGCAGATTGCCATCCTGACGCAGAGGATCAACCACCTGAGCAACCACCTGAGGGTGCATCGCAAAGACTACCATTGTCTCCGCGGGCTGCTCAAGTTGGTAGGCAAGCGCCGACGCCTCCTCCGTTACCTCTTGAAGGAAGACAGCGCCCGCTACCTGGAGATAACCTCCAGCCTTGGCATTCGCAGATAGCGCCCGCTCAAAGGGCGCTCTTTCTTTGTTCTCCCCATGTTGCTCACAAAATATGAGGAGGATAAGAATACCTTGATTCACACAGCTAGCGGAGAGATCGCCGGTCGCATGCTCACCATAGAGACCGGCAAGCTGGCCACCCAGGCCGGCGGCTCCGTGACAGTCCGATATGGTGACACCATCCTGCTGGTCACGGCCTGCGCCGCGCCAAACCCCAGGGAAGGCGTAGACTTCCTGCCCCTGACCATCGACTACGAAGAGCGCCTGTACGCCGCAGGCAAGATTCCCGGCAGCTTCTTCCGCAGGGAGGGCCGCCCCACGGAGGTCGCAACCCTCGCGGCACGCCTCACCGACCGCCCTCTACGCCCCCTCTTTCCGAAGGGCTTCCACAACGAGATCCAGGTCATCGTAACGGTGATGTCCGCAGACCAGGAGAACGATCCTGACATCCTGGGCATCATCGGCGCATCATCCGCCCTGTGCCTGTCCGAGATCCCGTTTGACGGGCCGGTGGCCGCCACAAGGCTCGGATACATCGACGGCGAGCTGGTCGTCAACCCCACGTTCGCGCAGTTGGAGGAGAGCAAGCTGGACCTGGTCGTAGCCGGCACCGGTGAAGCTATCGCAATGGTGGAGGCGGGAGCCAACGAGGTGCCTGAGGACGTCATCGTCAGCGCGGTCAAGCTTGGGCAGGAGACGAACCAGGCCATCATCGGCTTCCAGCGGGAGCTGATGGCGGTCGCCGCCAAGCCAAAGATGTCGCCGAACCTTGACCCCGTCGCAGGCGACGACCTGGTCGAGAAGGTGGCTTCCATGGTGGACGGCCGCCTGCACTCCACGATCTTCTCCGGCAGGGAGAAGGGCGAGCGCGACGGCGCCCTGGATGAGTTGAGCCGCGAGATCGCGACTGAGCTCGCGGACGACCACTCCTCGCAGGTCGTGCGCTCCACATTCGATGCGCTGCTCAAGCGAGAGGTGCGCTCAGGCATCGTACGCCGCGGCCTCCGCCCTGACGGACGAGCGCCCAAGCAGATTCGCCCCATCACCTGCGAGACCTCCATACTGCCGCGGACTCACGGCACCGGCCTGTTCACCCGCGGCCAGACCCAGGTCCTCACGATTGCCACCCTCGGCTCCATGTCTGAGAACCAGAAGCTAGACACCATCAACCCCGAGGACTCCAAGCGGTACATGCACCACTACAACTTCCCTCCCTACTCCGTCGGCGAGGTCCGGCGGGTGGGTGGCCCCGGCCGCAGGGAGATTGGCCACGGCGCCCTCGCCGAGCGCGCGCTGGTTCCCGTCGTGCCAAGCGAGGAGGAGTTCCCGTACACCATCCGCCTGGTGTCCGAGTCGCTCGGCTCCAACGGCAGCACGTCCATGGCCAGCGTCTGCGGCAGCACCCTGGCTCTGATGGACGCAGGCGTGCCTCTACGAGCGCCTGTTGCCGGCGTGGCAATGGGCCTCGTGATGATGGAGGACGGCGGCTACGTCATCCTCACCGACATACAGGGCGTGGAAGACGCCCTTGGCGACATGGACTTCAAGGTGGCTGGCACTTCGCAGGGCATCACTGCTCTCCAGATGGACATAAAGGTGAAGGGAATCACCTACGGCATCATGGAGGAGGCGCTCAGCCAGGCTCGCGACGCGCGCATGTTCGTGCTGGAGCGCATCACCGAGACGCTGGCCGCGCCTCGGGAGGACCTGAGCCCGTACGCCCCGCGGATGATCAGGCTCTCGATACCAGTCGAGAAGATCGGCGCGGTGATAGGCCCCGGCGGCAAGACCATCCGCTCCATCATCGAGGAGACCAAGACCACCATCAACGTAGACAACGACGGCACCGTGACCATCGGCTCCACGAGCCAGGAGGCAGCCGACAGGGCGGTGGAGCGCATCCAGCTTTTGACCAAGGAGGCCGAGGTAGGAGGCATATACACCGGCAAGGTGGTACGCCTCATGAACTTCGGCGCCTTCGTGGAGATTCTCCCCGGCAAGGACGGGCTAGTGCACATAAGCGAGCTCTCGACCGAGCACGTGGAGTCCGTGGAGGACGTGGTCAACATAGGCGACGAGATCACCGTCATGGTCAGGGAGATCGACTCGATGGGTCGCATCAACCTGTCCCGCCGCGCACTCCTCTCGGATGGAGGCGCCGACGACCGGCCTCCAGCCCGCGTCTCAGACTCCAGGCCCCGGTTCGACAGGCCGCGCCGCGACAACGACAGGCCGGGCAGGCCCCGCGACCGCGGGCCGCGGAACAGCTCCGGGCCGAACAACAACTCGCAGGGAGGCAGACGACCTCCGTTCAGGCCGTCCCGCTAGGACGACGACAACCAGAGGTGAGGTGCGGGAGATGGCGCCGATAAGTGTCCTTGTGCACGGTGTGATGGGAAAGATGGGACTGGAGGTCCTGGCCGCCGTGTGCCGCGAGCCTGACCTTGAGCCCGTCGCCGGTGTCGACCGCGCGGCCCGGGAGGAGTACATGCCGCTGCCGGACGGTTCCGGCAGCATTCCCGTATCGCCCGACCTGGCAGCCATACTGGACGCGCACAGGCCGCAGGTCATGGTGGACTTCACGAACGCGGAGGCGTCGCTGGCGGCCTGCCGGGTGGCGGCCGCGCACGGCGTCAACCTGGTTGTCGGCACCACAGGCCACAACGAGGAATCTGTACGCGAGCTGGACACCCTCGCCCGCGAGCACGGGGTCGGCGCGTTTCTCGCGCCGAACTTCGCCATCGGCGCAGTGCTGCTCATGCACCTGGTCAAGGGGCTGGGGCGCTACTTCGACTACGTGGACATCGTGGAGGCCCATCACGAGGCCAAGATCGACTCTCCGTCCGGCACGGCGATCGCGCTGGCTCGCAACCTGCACGAGGGACGCGAGGGCGCGTTCACACGGCCTACGCCGGAGCGGGAGCCGGTGGAGGGCACTCGCGGCGGCGACGTGGACGGCGTCTCGGTCCACAGCATGCGAATGCCCGGCAGGATGGCCCACCACGAGGTGCTGCTTGGCACGCAGGGGCAGACACTCAGCCTCCGCCACGACACCATCAACCGCGAGTGCTACATGCCGGGTGTCACGTTGGCCATTCGTGAGGTCGTGAAGACCCCAGGGCTGACCGTGGGTCTGGACAAGCTCATGGGGCTGTAGGGCGGCCTTCACTGTCGTCTAATGCGGAGCATTTCGCGGCCTTACGCCCGTAAAGTGGCATGTCTGCGGCATGCCCTGGATTTCTCGGCTCCGCTGCGCTGCGCTCGAAATCACACCACCACACCCTAGCCGTCATTGCGGCGGAAGCCGCAATCCAGGGGTGTGGGGGGAGACGCCTAAAGGGGCTTGCGAGCCAGGAAGCAGTACAATGGCGTGAAGATTCCCGTCTTGCCTCCCGCCACATAGGCGTTTGCCGTCCGATGCAGCAGCTTGACAACCTCCGCCGAGCCCTTCGGGAACACGCCCACACCCTCAGCCAACTTGGATCCCCAGAGCAACACCCTACGGCCCAGTGAATTCCTGAACACGGCGTTGCCCAGTGTTCTGTTGAGGGTCTCCATAGGCTGATACCACGGCGTGATCGAATCGTCCTTCCCGACGGCCCGGTCCATCCCCTCTATGACCTCGAATCCCACCCGTTCGAGCGTCCGGTCCACCTCGCGAGTTGTCGCGATGTCCTTGAGCGCGATGCCGTGCATCAGCTCACGCTTGATCGCCAGGTGCCGATCGTCGTCGGGATCGAACCTGTCCGTCAAACACATCTCCTGCCCCCAGAGGAGAGCACCGGGCTTCAGCACGCGGTATATCTCGGCGAACGCGCCCTCCTTGTCCGGCGCATGGCAGGTTGACTCGATAGCGTATCCCCGGTCGAACGTATCGTCCGCAAAGTCGCTCATGTCCATGAAGCTGCCCGCGAAGTAATCGACCATGTGGTCAAGCCCCGCCTCAGCGTTCAGCGACCTGGCCCTGGCAAGCTGAAGCCTGCTGCTGTTGACCCCGGCGACCCTGACGCCCGACTCGCGGACTACGCGACGCATCGGCCCGCCGATCCCGCATCCGACGTCTACCACCGTCATGCCCTCGCACAACTCCAGTTTGGAGATCATCAGTCGCTGATGCCGGACCTGGGACTCTTCCAGGCTCTCCTCCGGCGATAGGGGCGCGAAGTGCAGGGACTCGCCCCAGCCAAACACCATGAACTCGCCGCAGAGGTCGTAGTATTCCCTGACGGTCTCGGCGTGGTCGTATCCCGTCGCAGCGGCATCACCCGCGGACGCTCTGTCGATCCATCCATCGAAGCGTTGTGCGCGACCCGCCACGTCCGATCCTCGATATGCTTCGATCAGCCCTCTGCGCAGTTTGCGGAGTTGCATGAGCTCCTTTAGCCCTTGATCTCACTGTTGCGGGGAGAAATACTTGCCGCAGAGCAGGAATCCTTAGTGGGACGTGTACGCCCGCACGATTGTAGTGCTTTCATGGTAGCGGCTTCAAGCCAAGGCACGCGGCTCTCTCCCACCCACTCCTGGTTTGCCCTGTACCCAATGTAGGTGAGGCTGTCTCAGGAAGTGAGTGGACGGACTCGCGCACGCTCAGCCTTCCCTCATCCACTCCGTGCCTACGCAGGACTGAATGGTGGAGCTTCGCTCTTGTCATTCCGCCTCAGCGCGTATAGTATTGGGGATGCTAATCTTTCATCTCAGGTGGAGACATGGGCTTTCGTGTTGCAATCGTAGGCGCTACCGGACTAGTGGGAAGCGAGTTCCTGCGGGTTCTCGAGCAGAGGGCATTCCCAATCGACTCCCTGAAGCTGTTCGCTTCTGACCGCTCCGCCGGTAAGCGCCTCACGTTCATGGGCGAGGAGCTTGAGGTGGAGGAAACCACCGACGACTCGTTCGAGGGCATCGACATCGCGCTGTTCTCCGCCGGCGGCGACATCAGCCGCCGCTTCTCCCCCGCGGCCGCACGCGCCGGCGCAGTCGTGATCGACAACAGCTCCGCCTTCCGCATGGACCAGCAGGTGCCGCTGGTGGTGCCGGAGGTCAACCCGGAGGACGTGCAGGAGCACCGCGGCATCATCGCAAACCCCAACTGCTCCACCATTCAGATGGTGGTTGCCCTCAACCCCATTCACCGGGTGAACCCCATCCAGCGCATAATCGTCTCCACGTACCAGGCCGTGTCGGGCACCGGCAGCGCCGCCGTGGATGAGTTGCGCGGGCAGATCGACCACGCGGTCAAGGGCGATGGCGAGGTTGCGCCGCAGGCCTACCCCCATCCAATCGCCTTCAACGCCCTGCCGTTCGTCGAGAGCTTCCTGGACAACGACTACACCACCGAGGAGTGGAAGATGGTCCAGGAGACGCGCAAGATCATGCACGAGCAGGACATGCCGGTTTGCGCCACATGCGTGCGCGTACCGGTGTACGTGAGCCACGGCGAATCCGTCAACGTGGAGCTGAGCCGCCCCATGTCCGCGGTCGAGGCACGCGAGATCCTGGCCGGCGCGCCCGGCGTCGCCGTTCAGGATGACCCAAGCTCGCAGAGCTACCCGCTGCCCCTCTACGCTGAGGGCACCGACGACGTCTTCGTGGGTCGAATCAGGGAGGACGTGTCCCATCCCAGCGGCCTGGCCATGTGGATCGTGGCCGACAACCTGCGGAAGGGCGCCGCTCTGAACGCCGTACAGATAGCCGAGGTGGTAGTCAAGGAAGAGGCCTTATCCCCATCCGTCAGGAGGTAGGTACTATGGTCAACGTCGGCAGGCTCATCACGGCAATGGTGACACCCTTCGACGCGCAGGGCGACGTGGACTTCGCCCAGGCCAGGAGGCTGGCCTCCGCTCTGCTGGACTCGGGAAGCGACGGGCTGGTGGTTTCCGGCACCACCGGCGAATCGCCCACACTAACCACTGAAGAGAAGCTGCGCCTGTTCCGCGAGGTCAAGTCGGAGCTTGGCGACCGCGGCGCCGTCGTGGCAGGCACCGGCAACTACAGCACCGCCGAGAGCATCGAGCTCACCCGCGAGGCGGAAAAGGCGGGCGCGGACGCTGCGCTGCTGGTGGTGCCCTACTACAACAAACCGACACAGGAAGGCCTATACCTTCACTTTCGAGCCATCGCGGAGAGCACAAACCTTCCTTGCATCCTCTACAACGTGCCCAGCCGCACGATAACGAGCCTCTCGTGGGAAACCACGCTGCGCCTCGCGGAGATCGACAACATCGCCGGCGTCAAGGAGGCCAGCGGCGACTTCGACCAGATCGCGCGCATCCTGGCCGGCGCGCCGGACGGCTTCCGCGTCTGGAGCGGCAACGACAGCGATACCTTTGGCATCATGGCGATGGGCGGATACGGCGTGGTGAGCGTGGCATCGCATCTCGTGGGACGCCAGATCAAGCGCATGATGGACGCGACTGTGGACGGAAGGACCGCCGAGGCCGCCGCGGAGCATCTCAGGCTCACGCCCATCTTCAAGGGGCTGTTCATCGTGTCCAACCCCATACCGGTGAAGTTCGGACTGAACGAGGCAGGCTTCGACGTGGGCTCACCAAGGCTGCCGCTCACGCCGCCGGACGAGCGTACGGCGCAGCAGCTACGGGCCATGATGGAGGCGTACTCGGTCGACCTGCCGGTGGCCGCCGGCGCATAGCTCCGGCTACTTCCACCTATCCTGGCAGGAGTAAGAGGGCCCAATTCCCACGGCAGCGGGGATAGGGCAGACTAGTCCGCATCTTACTCGCATGGCTACTTTCGACACGCAACGCCCACCGGACTCCGTGATGGTCAGGGTCCACGAGATCGCCCTGAAGGGCAAGAACCGCCCGCACTTCTTCCAGCGGCTGGAGCGCAACCTGAGGCTGGCCCTGCGCGGCACGTCCGTCCAACGCGTCGAGCGCAGGCACCTGGGCGTGGAGGTCTCGCCGGTGCCGGACTCAGCCTGGCCCGAGGTCGCCGAGCGCATCGGTCGCGTTTTCGGCGTCGTCAAGTTCTACCGGTGCCGCAAGGTTTCGCGCTCGCCGGAAGCCATCGAGGCGGCGCTGGTGAGCGAGACCGACGGCCTCGACTTCGACACATTCCGCATCACGGCCAAGCGGTCGGACAAGGCGTATCCGCTCACCTCACTGGAGATCAATCACAGGCTGGGCGGCTTCGTGGAGCGCCTGACCGGCGCCCGCGTCAGCCTCCGAGAGCCGGACGTGAACATCTTCGTGGAGATCACGCCGCGGGAGACGCTGGTGTACCTGCGCGAGATGCCCGGCCCAGGCGGCCTGCCCGTCGGATCAGGCGGCCGCGTCGCCGCGCTCATGTCCGGCGGCATCGACTCCCCGGTGGCGGCCTGGCGCATGATGAAGCGCGGCTGCCAGGTGATGTTCGTCCACTTCCACAGCTTCCCCCTCGTCGACGGTTCCTCCAGGGAGAAGGCGCTGGAGCTGGCAGAGCTTCTCAGCCGACACCAGTTCCGCTCCACGCTGTTCCTGGTGCCGTTTGCGGACGTGCAGCGCGAAATCATCCTGTCCGTGCCTCCGCCCTACCGCGTGGTGGTGTACCGGCGGTTCATGACCCGCATCGCGGAGAGGATCGCGATGGAGCACGGAGTTGCGGCGCTTGTGACCGGCGAGAGCCTGGGCCAGGTGGGCTCGCAGACGCTTGAGAACCTCGCCACGGTGCGCAGCGCGGCTACACTACCCATCCTCAGCCCGCTCATAGGCACGGACAAGCAGGAGATCATCGACGAGGCCCGGCGAATCGGGACGTTTCCGATCTCGATCCTGCCGGACGAGGACTGCTGCTCCCTGTTTACGCCGCGCCACCCGGCCACGCGCACCAATGCCTCCGAAATCGAGCGTCTGGAATCGGCGCTGGACGTGCCGGCGCTAGTCGCGAGAGCTGTGGAGCAAGCTGAGATGCGGATCGTCACGGCGTCCGGCGTCTCGCCATGGCCTGCCGCCGTGGCTGCCGGGCGCGGCGTGGACAGCATCGGCGTGAAGTCGGATAATAGTACGTAACGCAAGCGCGCCTGGAGTCGATGATATGACAGCCAAGACCTCTGAACTGCGCAGGGTGACGCTGCCCGTGGAGGGCATGACCTGCGCGGCCTGCGTCTCCCACGTCGAGGGGGCGCTCAAGGAAGTGGCAGGCGTGGTCTCGGCCAACGTGAACCTGGCCTCTGAGGAGGCCACGGTCGAGTTCGACGGCGACCGTGCCTCGCTCAACGACCTGATCAGCGCTGTGGACGACTCCGGCTACCGCACCGGCCTTGCCACCATCACCCTCAACGTGGGCGGCATGACCTGCGCAGCCTGCGTGGTACACGTTGAGCACGCTCTGCGCGACGTGGAGGGCGTCCTTTCAGCGAACGTCAACCTGGCGTCAGAGCAGGCCAAAGTTGAGTACCTGCCCGGTCTGGCCGCGCTGCCGGACATGCGCCACGCCGTGAGCGACGCCGGCTACTCCGTGGAGGGCGTGGCAGGAGATGAAGCGAGTCACGACGCGGAGCGGCTGGCCCGCACGCGCGAGATTGCCGGACTCCGGCGACGGACGCTCGTGGCCTCCGGCCTTGGGGTGCTCATCTTCCTCGGCAGCTTCCGCGAGCTGTTCCCGTGGGTGCCGTCCTTCCTGCAGAACTGGTACACGCTGTGGGCGCTGGCCACACCTGTGCAGCTGTGGGCCGGCTGGCAGTTCTATCACGGCGCATGGGGCGGGCTGAAGCACCGCACCGCCAACATGAACACCCTCATCGCAGTGGGCACCAGCGTGGCGTACGCGTTCAGCGCGGCGGCCACGCTCTTCCCGGACGCGCTCAGCGTGGAGCAGGCCGACGCCAAGGTCTACTTCGATACGGCAGCTATCATAATCGCGCTCATCCTGTTCGGACGCTACCTGGAGGCCCGGGCGAAGGGCCGCACCTCCGAGGCGATTCGCAAGCTCATGGGCCTTCAGCCCAAGCACGCCACAATCATGCGCGACGGCGCGGAGACGAGCGTACCCGTGGAGGACGTGGTCCCCGGCGACGTGGTGGTGGTTCGACCGGGCGAGAGGCTTCCCGTCGATGGCGTCGTGGTGCAGGGCGCATCGTCCATAGACGAGTCCATGCTCACCGGTGAGAGCGTCCCCGTCGAGAAGACCGTCGATTCACCAGTGTATGGCGCCACGCTGAACGGCACAGGCAGCTTCCAGCTACGCGCAACCAGGGTCGGCGCGGCCACGGCGCTGGCGGGCATCATCCGCATGGTGCAGGACGCGCAGGGATCCAAGGCGCCCATCCAACGCCTAGCGGACGTGGTGTCGGGGTGGTTCGTGCAGGTGGTGATCGGCATTGCGCTGGCCACGTTCCTGGTTTGGCTTCTGGCCGGGCCGTCGCCCGCGTACATCTACGCCCTCCTGAACATGGTGGCCGTGCTGGTCATCGCATGCCCGTGCGCGCTGGGTCTCGCCACGCCCACGGCCATCATGGCGGGTACGGGCAAGGGCGCGGAGCGCGGCATCCTGATACGCAGTGCCGAGTCGCTGGAGACGGCCCACCGCGTGGACACCGTCGTGCTGGACAAGACCGGAACGCTCACGTTGGGCCGGCCCAGGGTCACGGAGATTTCGACCTCCGGCGTGTCCGAAGAGCGACTGCTGACGCTTGCCGCGTCCGCGGAGCGCGGCTCCGAGCACCCGCTGCGAGACGCGATCCTGGCCGCAGCCGACGAGCGCGGCGTCTCTCTCGAGGATGTTAGCGACTTCCAGGCCATCCCCGGTCGCGGCATCCGCGCCACCGTGGGCGGCGAGCCCGTGGCTCTGGGCAACCTGGCGCTGATGCGCGAGCTGGACGGCGACCTGAACGGGCTTGAGCCGGAGGAAGCACGCCTGTCCAGCATGGGCAGAACGCCGGTGTTCGTCGCGCTCGACGGTCGGGCCGTCGGCGTCATCGCGGTTGCCGACTCGCCGAGGCCGGAGGCCGCCGAGGTCGTCCGCGCGCTGCGCGGCATGGGCCTAGACGTGGTCATGCTCACGGGCGACAACCGCCGCACGGCGGAGGCCATCGCTGCGCAGGTGGGCATCGAGCGGGTGGTCGCCGACGTCCTGCCTGGCGGCAAGGCAACCGCCGTTCGCGAGCTTCAGCAGGCAGGCGCAACCGTGGCGATGGTGGGCGACGGCATCAACGACGCTCCCGCGCTGGCTCAGGCCAACGTGGGTATCGCGATAGGCGCAGGCGCAGACGTGGCTATGGAGGCCGCGGACGTAACGCTGGTGCGAGACGACCTGCACGGCATCGCGGGCGCGCTGGACCTCAGCAGGGCAACCATGCGGGTGATCCGCCAGAACCTGTTCTGGGCCTTTTTCTACAACACGGCGCTGATTCCGGTGGCGGCGGGAGTGCTCTACCCATTCTTCACCGGCGACGTGCCCGCGGCGCTTCAGCCGCTCCTGGGCGAGCACGGCTTCCTCAACCCCATGATGGCCGCGGCGGCCATGGCCCTCAGCTCGTTCAGCGTGGTGAGCAACTCCCTCAGGCTGCAGCGTTACAAGGGAACACGAAATCGAAGTCCGGAGGTCTCATCATGAGGATACCTCTACTCGTCAGAGGTCGCGGCGACTCAGCAATCGACCCGGTGTGCAGCATGGAGGTGGACATGAAGTCCCCTCGCGGCGGCACGCACGACCACGACGGGCAGACCTATTACTTCTGCGCGCCGGGCTGCCGCGTTGCCTTTTCGCGCGAGCCGGAGGCGTACCTGTCTGGCGAAAAGCGCATCGAGATGTAGCGCGCTCCTCTGCGCCGCCGGCGGCCTTGCGGCAGCGCGCCGCGCCCATGTAAAATGCGCAGCATGACGCAAACTCAAGCTCCAACCTCGCCCCGCCTGACCGATACGCGACTGCGCGCACAACTCAGGCTGCAACTCACGTCGCCTCAGGTGCCTCTTTGCAACCCTTGAGAAAGGCCGCATTCGCGCTCCTCATCGCACTGCCCGTGATGGCCGCGTGGATCGTCGCGCCTGCATCGCCGGCCGGCGCCAACGGCCAGACGGTGTCTATCCTCGACACGACGCAGGGACCCTACCGCGTGCAGATCAGGGTTTCGCCGCCGACGCCACGCGTGGGCAACCTGCACATGTCGGTGGTGGTAGAGTCGGCGGACAACTTGATTCCGGTCAACGACGCATCCGTGTGGGCGCGGGCCACCGGCCCCGCTCCGGACTCGCTGTCCGTGGGGCCGGTCAACGCCGAGCCCACAACCGCAGCCCTCAACTGGTACGACCTGAACATCAGGCTGCCTCAGGATGGCGAGTGGAGCTTCGCGGTGGACGTTTCCCAGGGCGAGGATTCGGCGGTTGTCGAGTTCCCCGTGCAGGTGAGCTCTGGCAGCGTCAACTGGGGAGTTGTGGTGGTGGTCATCGCCGCGCTGCCCATCCTGATTTCCGCGGCGTGGTACATCAGGCGTACGACTGCTGGTCGATCGTCGCGGCGGCCGGCACGACGGAGACGCTGAGGGAGCAGCGAGCGCGCTGCTCCAGGCGGCTCGGCACACCCCGACCCGCTCATGGTGAGCCCGTCGAACCATATGAGCGGGCTTTCGCAATCTGTGGCGCGCCCGCTCATGGTGAACTGGAGCAGCCGAAGACGCCTTGACCGCGCACGGCACAGTTCGGTAGAATCGGGGAAGCCAACAAGCGAGGTAGCACGATGCCGATTTACGAGTACTCCTGCCCCCCCTGCCAGATCCTCTTCGAGCGCATGCGCCCCATGGACGCATTCGACGAGCCTGCGGACTGCCCGGAATGCGGCATCCCCTCGACCAGGGTGCTCTCGATGTTCGCGGCGATCACGAAGGCGCCGGGAGGCGAGTTGATGCCGGTTGGCGTCACCAGCGGCGGCTGCGATGACGGCCACGATGCCTGCGGGTGCGGGGACGTCGGCAGCTTCGTCTGCTAGCCTAGCGCCGAGACTCCCCGGTCGCGGCAGACTCACGCCTCGAAAGCCACCTCATTGCGGCCATTGACGCGGCAGCAATCGCCAACGCCTCGATTATCACCGCGGCCGCCACAATCAGCGCGGCCTGCATGAAGAACCCCTCCGTGAACAGCCTTGTCAGGTAGTTGTACCGCGGGTCGAACGTCCACGTACCGCTGGCAAAGCTGATGACGTGGAATCTGTAGAATAGCTGGTCAAAGCCTACCAGGGTCGATAGCCCCCCCACGGCTAGCAGCAGCACGGCGGACACGCACCCCAGCGCCAGCCGCCTCGAAACCGCGCGCGCGCCGCGCCATCGCCCTAACACCATAACAACTCCCGCATAGCCAAGCAGGTACGCGCCCGATAGCACCTGCACCGCGTGAACGGCCCGCACAAGCCCCTTCACGTCCCGCATGTGGAGGATCTCACGCTCGTTGAAGAGAGGCCGCACCTCGCCGGCCAGCGTAACCTGAACGTCCAGCAGCTCGTCCGGGGAGTTGAAGTAGTCTCGGATCTCGGTTGCCGCGTCCATGAGCTGGTCCATGCTGAGGCCCGTGGTGGTGATCACGTCGTACTGCTCGAAGCCAAAGCGATAGAGCGCCAGGCTATCGAAGGCCAGGCGGACGTTGGTGGTCAGCAGGAACACGGGCACCGCAAGGATGAAGGCGGCCGTGGCCGCCTGCCGCAGTCCAGCCATGAAGGCGCGGCGCAGGTCGTCCCCCGGGGCGTTCACGTCGCGCGCCGCGTCAAGCCACCACGAGGTACATTACCAAGCCTCGTGATCGCTGTCGCGGTACTCTCGGATGAGCACCCAGCCGGGCGTTTGAAATGTGCCTTCGGTTTCTTTTCTCAGGCGGCGAGACAAGTCTATGAACGAGGCGCGGCGGGCCTTGCGCTGCTTGACCTCGTCATCCTCTGGAAGCTCAACGTCGGGTTCACTCACAGTACTTCCTCAACCAATAGCTAGCTGTATGATAGCACGCGCGGCCATGCCCCGCGATGGGTCTCTGCGGCACCGTCACCGTCGCGCAAGTCTGGAGCCGATCTCCGCGAGGCGCGGCAGAACCCCGGGCTGCCCAATGCCGAGGAACATCTTGACGAATGGCTCCACGTCCTGCCGTTGCAGCCTGACATTGGGGTCATGCTGGCTCCGGTTCCTAGACTTGTTCAGGTCATTGAGCGCACGAGAAAGCCGCTGTAACAGAAAACGCCGGTCATCCTCGGATACCTGCCCGCTATCCAGGAACTCCTTGAAGAACTGCCTCCGGCAGGCCCAAGCGTAGTCCGCAAGCGTCGGAGATTTTCGTTCTTCACTGAGCTCAACGTCCTTCTTCTTGAACTCTAGCAACGCCTGGCCTCCCGGAGCTTCACGGAGCGGCTCCCAGATGTACTGGTAGCACATGGTCTCCGCAGCCACCTGCAGATCGTTTAGTACGGCCCCTACATTTGTGCCGCGCGTTGCGGTAAACCATAGACTGTCAACGTTGATCAAGCTCTCCCGGGCTTTCTCTGGCAGGTTATCCCAGACTTCCCCGAAGAAATAGCTCTTCAGTCGCTGCTCTGAAGCATCCCTTTCCTGGTCGCGCATAAACTCGCGCAGGTCGTTGGGACTTAGCTGCGCCATGGCCCACCCCTCCGCGCGAGGCCAATACTCAGACCAAGACTCTTCATTTCCATCTTCACCTATCACACTCTCTCCCCACATCCGTGCAAGTCGGGCCAAGGCATTACAACCATTCGCCAGTCGCCTCCAACTCTCAATCCTGCCTAATTTCCTTAGCTCTTCAAAAGCGTCCACTACATACTGCGGTTCCACAACCTTTGCATCAAAGAGGCGGACAATCTCGGCACGAGTTGCTAACTCCACATCTACGTTTTCTTCGCCGTATTTCTCACCAAAGTACTCTCTATCAGGGAATGGTCCGATATCCGCCTCGAAGACCACAGCTTGTGCCGACACCGCCGCATCGACTGCCATCTCGAACGCTTCCTCATACTCTCCGTTTAGGCATTTGATCTGTGAAGACTCACTGAGCACCAAGGATTTCACGCCGAATGCTGAGACCGTAGATGCGGTTAAGCCATCCAAGCCCCTTCTCTGTAATTCCTGCCAGCTGTCACTAGGCAGATAGAGGCGTAGAACTCTACTTACCTCATTCAAGGTCTGCCTCACATAATCGGAGAATCCGTCCCTCACTCGATGTCTAAGCGCTGAAGCAGCGCCTACGTGTATGTACTGGCAAGCAGCCACAGAATCAACTGGATCTTCAAGGTCCGGGGAATAACCGGCCAATCTACACGCGCGTTCCTGCTCCGCAAGATTCTCTAGCAACGCAGTCTCTACCTCTTCCAGAAGAGGAGGCGTCTCTTCGGCCAAGTGAACGAACCACTGGGAACCCATGTAATGAACTTGAGGCTTCACAATCTCCCAGAAGAGATCTATTGCTTTCGTTTCATCAACAGCACCTCCAAAACCCCGTGCATTGACAAATGAAAGAAGCGCCCAGATGTCAGGCCTGACTTCACCCGTCTGCGAAACCATGTGCCTGAACCATTCCTCATTCAGCTCGGCAATGTCCATATAAATCACCCCTCAGAAGATGTCCTTCCAACGCAGCACGCCCCCTACTCCAAATCTCCCCAATTCGGCCCGCTCTTGAGGTCCACCTTCAGCGGCACCACAAGCTCCAGCGCGGCCGGCATCAGCTCCGACACCAGCGACGTCACCGCCTCGATCTCGTCCATCGCCACCTCGAAAATGAGCTCATCGTGCACCTGGAGTATCATGCGCGAGCGCAGCCCCTCCTCCTCCATTCGCCGGTCTATGCTCACCATCGCCAGCTTGATCACGTCCGCCGCCGTTCCCTGAATCGGCATGTTCACCGCCATCCGCTCCGCAGCCTGCCTCATGTGGAAGTTGGGCGAGTTCACCTCCGGGATGTAGCGACGGCGGCCGCTCAGCGTCTCCAGGTAGCCGAGCCTCCGCGCCTGTGCCCTCGTCTCGTCCAGGTAGTCGCGGATGCCCGGGTAGCGGGAGAAGTAGCTCTCGATGAACCTCGCGCCCTCGTCCGGCGCCAGGTCGGTCTGCTGCGAGATTCCGTACGCGCTCAGCCCGTAGATGACGCCGAAGTTCATCACCTTGGCGATGCGCCTCATGTCCGGCGTCACCGCGTCCAGTGCCACGCCGTACACCTGCGACGCCGTCGCCGCGTGGATGTCCTCGTCGCGCAGGAACGCCTCCACCAGCCCGCGGTCGCCGGACACGTGGGCCAACACCCGCAGCTCGATCTGCGAGTAGTCGGCGGCGAGCAGCGTCCACTCCGGCGCGCCCTCCGCCACGAATGAGCGGCGCACCTCACGGCCAAGCTCCGTGCGCACCGGTATGTTCTGCAGGTTCGGGTCGTTGCTGGACACGCGGCCCGTCGCAGAGCCGGTCTGGTTGTAGCTCGTGTGCACGCGCCTTGTCCAAGGGTTGACCAGCAGCGGCAGCGAGTCCACGTATGTCGACTTGAGCTTGGACAGCTCGCGATACTCCAGGATGCCGTCCAGCACCTGTGGCGCCCTCGGGTCGGCGTCAGCGGCCTGGCCCTCCTTGATCATCACCCTCAGGCCCTCCAGCACGGACGCGTCCGTGGAGTAGCCGGTCTTGGTGCGCTTTGACCTGGGCAGGCGCAGCTCGTTGAAGAGCACGTCTGCAAGCTGCTGCGTGGAGTTCAGCGAGAACCGGTGGCCGACCGCGCCCAGAATCTCATCCTCGACCTGGTACAGCCTCTCGCCCAGCGCGTCAGCCATCCGCCTGAGCCGCTCGACGTCGAGCGCGACGCCGTTGCGCTGCATCTTCACCAGCACCGGCACCAGCGGCATCTCCATGCCTGCGAAGACGGACGCCAGCTTGTCCTCGGCCATGAGCGGCGGGCCGAACAGGTCCTTCAGCCGCTGCGTCATGTCGGCGTCGGCGGCCGCATACGCCGCCGCGTCCTCCACCGGCACCTGCGCCATCGTCTTCTGCTTGCGCCCCGTGCCGATGAGCGCGTCGATGTTCGTCATCTCCACGTTCAGCCGAGTGAACGCCAGGTTCTTGAGACCCAGCACCTTTTCGCCAAGTAGGTGTGCGGCCACCATCGTGTCGAAGTCCACGCTGCGGACGTTGACGCCGTAGTTCGCCAGTACGGTCATGTCGTAGTTGGCGTTGTGGGCCGTCTTGCCGACGGCCTCGTCCTCCAGCAGCGGCTTGAGGACCGACAGCACATCATCGAGCGGCAGCTGTGAGCCCTCGTTGTGCCCGACCGGCACGTAGTACGCCACGCCGCCCTCGCAGGAGAACGACAGCCCCACCAGGTGCGACGCCATCGGATCGCGGCTCGTCGTCTCAACGTCGAATGCGAAGCTGCCCGCGGCCCGCAGCTCGGAAGCCATCGCCTGCAGAGCCTCCATGCTGTCCACTGTGCGATAGTCGCCATCAGGCTCCTCGCTCTCAGGAATGAGCGCGGCCTGCAAGGACTGGGAAGCCGCACCCGGCGCAGCGCCGCTCTCATCGCCGAGGCTGGGCACTCGCGAGACAATGCTTGCGAACTCCAGCTCCCGCAGAAGCTCCACCACCTGCTCACGGTCATACCGCCAGAAGCGGGCTGCCTCCGTGTCCAGCGTGATGGGCACGCGGTCAACTATCGTCGTCAGCGCCAGACCCTCGCGAGCGTCGCTTTCGTGCTCCTGAAGCAGCGCGCGGATGCGCGGCGGCGTGATGCTTTCCAGGTTCTCGTAGAGCCCGTCGATGCTGCCGTAGTCCACGATCAGCTTGACGGCGGTCTTGACCCCAACGCCCGGCACACCCCGTATGTTGTCCGACGAGTCGCCCTGCAGCGCTTTCACGTGCGGCTGTTGGACCGGCTCCAGGCCTCCATAGCGCTCGCGGACGCCTGCCAGATCGTAGATGATGCGGTCCTGGACACTGCGGTTCAGCGCAACGCGGACGCTGGGCGATACCAGCTGCAGCGTGTCGGTGTCGCCCGTGAGGATGATCGTGTCCATGCCAAGCTCCGTGGCCTGGCGGCAGAGGGTGCCGAGCACGTCGTCGGCCTCAAACTCCTCCATCTCGAATATGGGTACGTTGAACGCCTCCATGAGCCGCCTGACCCACGGAAACTGGTTGCGCAGGTCCGGGGGCGTGGATGGCCGCTGCGCCTTGTACTCGGCGAAGCGGACGTGGCGGAACGTGGGCACGTCCATGTCGAATGCGATGGCGCAGTGGGTCGGCCTCCACTCCTGGATGGCGCGGATGAACGTGTTGGTGAACGCAAAGACGCCTCGCACGTCCTCGTTGGTACTGCGCAGCGTGAGCGGCGACTGGATGGCGTGCCACGCGCGGTGCACCATCGCATGGCCGTCCATGAGCATCAGCAGCGGCTTCTCCGGCAAAAGGGGCATTGGCTCAGTCCTGGGGCTGGTCATCATCGACACCTCCGGCTACGGGGGATTGGGCGATTATCCCAACGACACACAAATGGGAAGGAACTTGCCCCAATCCTCCTCAGTAGACTATACTGTTAGCGACTATCAAGGTCAATCTGCCCAGTTCCGGGGCCGACTCCTAAGGCCCTGAAGACGAGCGACCGCCAGGCTCAAAGGACAACTCCGTGACGACGCCAACTCTGTCATACGTGGAGCAAGCTCGGAAGTTTCTAACACAGGCCCAGCAGGAGCTTGATGAGGGTGACCTGCGCCAGGCTTCCGAGAAGGGTTGGGGCGCGGCTGTCCAGATGGTGAAGGCAGTGGCGAATGAACGGGAATGGGAGCACTTTGGACATCGCTCGCTGTACGGCATTGTGGGCACGCTTGTCGCGGAGACGGGAGATCAGAGCATCAGGTCGCTGTTTGCGCAAGCGGGGGAGCTCCACGTTAACTTCTACGATGGGTTCTTGAACGAAGATGCAGTCAGAGATCACGTTGTAGCCGTGGGCGATTTCGTCGAAAAGCTGAGGCAGATCGTATAGCCGCGAATCCGGGCGAGTGGGTCGCTGCCAGTTGGCACGAAAACCGCCGCCTCATGCCAGCGCGCTGAAGGCAACCACGCCTCCCAGCACGATCGCGATTCCCACCACCTGAGGCCGCGCCAGTCGCTCCCGCAGCAGCACCCAGGCCAGCGCCACGGTGACCACCGGGTAGGCGGACGCGACAGGAATGATCAGCGTGACGGGGTTCCTCTCTATACCGATGTTGAATGCGATGAAACCCACCGAGTCTAGGATAGCGGCTGCTGCCACCAGCTTCCCTGCGCCGTTGCGGAACGGCGACCACGGTGATCTCATCGCCGCCAGGAAGGCGCCCAGCATTCCCGCGGAGATCACTCGCACCGACACCACCGCCAGGTACGGGCCGGCCACGTCCACCATCGGCTTCCACAGCGTGAACACGATTCCCATGACGATCATGGCCGTCACGCCGTGGAGCACGCCGGAGAGCGTCGCCCGGCTCCTGCCGCGCGTCGATGCGAGCGCGATGCCCGCCAGGATCACGAATATCAGCACCCATCTGTCGATGCCGATGGTCTCGTGGAGGAACACCGCCGATAGGAGCGCGGTTATCACCACGTAGCCGGCGGACACCGGGCTGACTATCGACACGAGGCCGCGCGCCAGCCCGCGGTAGAACACGATGTAGCCCACCGAGAAGAGCGCAGCAGCCGACACGGCGAGCGCGGCGTAGTTGGCCGTGGCAAGGGAAGCCCACGGCGAGCCGAGGATCAGCACGCCCGCCAGGGCCGGGAGCGCGCCCATGATCTGGATGGCCCAGGCCACCGTTGGGCTGCCGAGACGCACGGATGCGGACCGGCCAAACACGTCCGCGACTCCCCAGCACACGGCGCAGAAAAGCCCGAACAGGAGCGGTTCCGTATTCCACATATGCTGTGCTGAGTGTCCTTTGGCCCGCGAGTAGCCGCCCGCGCCTCTTCCGGTGTGGTATCGGGCCGCGGGCGGCCGAGCACCGGCACAGCTTAGCACACCTTAGCTGCGGCGGTCAGTGGTCTACTCAAATCTCGGCCCGCTCAAATGGCTCGACTGGCTCACCATGAGCGGAGATTCTAGTCTGCTTGGCCTGGGTCAGAGTGAACTGGAGTGATGTGCACCAGGGGTATTGACACTAACGTCACGTCAGGCTGTACCGTTACCGGCGAGGTGACAAAATGGCCTACACGGTAAACAAAGTGGCCAAGCTGGCAGGCGTGTCTGTAAGGACGCTGCACCACTATGACGCAATCGGATTGCTCAGGCCCGCCGCGGTCAGCCCGGCCGGCTACCGCCTGTACAGCGATGCCGACCTGGAACGCTTGCAGCAGGTGCTGTTCTTCCGCGAGCTGGGCTTCAGCTTGCGCGAAATCGGCCGCGTGCTGAACAGCCCGGACTTCGACCGGAGAGAGGCGCTCGCCATGCACCGGAGGCTGCTCGTCGAGAAGCGCAGGCGCGTGCAGGCGCTGATCAGGTCGGTCGACAGGTCGATTGCAGCAATTGACGGAGGTGAAGACATGAGCAACAACGCAATGTTCGAGGGGTTCGACGAGTCGAAGCTCAGCGAGTACCGAGGGGAGGCGCGCCTCCGGTGGGGCAACACGCCCGCGTGGGAGGAGTCCGAGCGCCGCACGAGCGGCTACTCGAAGCAGGACTGGCAGGACATTCAGTCGGAAAGCGACGAAATCAACCGCGGCCTAGCAGATCTCATGGAGCAGGACCCTGCAGGCGCGGAGGCGCAGGAGCTGGTCGGCCGCTGGCACAGACTCATCAATAGCCGCTTCTACCAGTGCTCACCCCAAGCATTTCGCGGGCTGGCCGACATGTACGTGGAGGACGAGCGCTTCACCGCGCACTACGACCGCTGGGGGCTGGGGCTGGCCGCGTTTCTGCGGCAGGCCATGCACGTCTACGCGGACGGCTTGGAGGAGCGAAGCGCCGAGTGAGACGGCCTACAGCTGCACAACGACGGTCTGGACCATGTTGGGCAGGGTGTTGATCTCGGCGAGCACCGCGTCCGTCAGTGGATCGTCCAGGCCGATGATCATGGTGGCTGGGCCTCTCGGCTCCATCCTGCCCACCTCCATGAAGCTGATGTTGATGTCGTGCTTGCCTGTGATGGTACCCACAGCCCCAATCATGCCCGGCCTGTCCTGGTGGCTGGCAATGAGCATGTAGCCGCCGGTCGGCACGATGTCGATCCAGTAGTTGTTGATGCGCACGATGTGCGTCTCCCCGCGTACGTGCGAAGCGGAGATGGCGATCTTCCCCTTGGTGGTCTCCATCTCCACAGTGACCATGCTGCTGAGCTGCTCCGCAGTGGGGCTCTTCTGCTCCGAGATTCGCAGGCCCCGCTGGGTGGCATGCAGGTTGGCGTTGATCAGGTTGACGCGCTCGTCGCTGATGGGGCTGAGGATGCCCACGAGGCAGGCTGCCCTGAGCAGGTTGGTGTCGTGGGCCGCTATCTCGCCGTCGTAGCGCAGGTTCACCGACTCCAGCTGTCCCGTCACAAGCTGCGCTGCCAGCTTCCCCGCGTACGACCCGGCGTCGACGTAGGGCGTCAGCACGCGCTGCGTCTCCGGCGGCACGAACGGGGCATTGACGGTGTGCATCGCCGAGCGTCCTTCCAGGACCGCGATGACCTGCTCCGCGACCTCACGAGCCACCTCCGCCTGCGCCTCCTGCGTGGATGCGCCAAGGTGGGGCGTGACGACTATGCGGCCGCTTTCGAGCAGCGGGCTGCCGTGCGGCGGCTCAGTCGAGAAGACGTCCAGCGCGGCTCCCGCGACCCGGCCGTCCTCGACGGCGCTCAGCAGGGCGTCCTCATCCACAAGCTCGCCGCGCGCCACGTTGAGTATGCGCACGGTTGGTTTCATCATGGAGATCGCCTTCTCGCCAATGATGCCACGGGTGGACTCCGTCAGAGGCGTGTGAAGGCAGATGAAGTCCGCCTCCGCGTAAATGCGCTCCAGCGAGGACAGCTCGATGCCGAGCATGCTCGCGTGCTCCGGCGAAACGAACGGGTCATACCCCAGCACGCGCATCTGAAGGCCGCGCGCCCGGTGAGCCACCTCGGTGCCTACCTTGCCCAGGCCAATGACGCCAAGCACCCGGTTGCGCACCTCTACTCCTGTGAACGCGCTGCGCGTCCACTCGCCGCGGCGCAGCGACTCGTGGGCCTGCGGGATGTTGCGCGCCAGCGCCAGCATCATGGCGATGGTGTGCTCGGCGGCCGCGATCGTGTTTCCGGTTGGGGCGTTGACGACTGGTATGCCGCGGCGGGTGGCAGCGCCCACGTCTATGTTGTCGACCCCTACTCCGGCTCGCCCAATCACCTGGAGGTTCTCGCCCGCGTCCACCACCTCCGCAGTCACCCTCGTCTCGCTTCGCACCACCAGGGCGTCGTACTCCCCGATGATCGACAGCAGCTCCTGGGGCTCCATGCGGAGCTTGACGTCCACGTCACCCTGGGAGCGCAGAAGCTCCAGCCCTTCGTTGGCCAGGGGATCCGAGACCAGCACTCTTGGCATCAGGCGCCCCCGGCGGGCGAGGTGACGGGCTGAAAGCCAACCTGTGGAAGCACCGTGGACAGCGCGCTCAGGACCTGGGTGATGTCCTCGTCCGTGATGTAGCCCAGATGCCCAACGCGCATGATCTTGCCGTCCAATGCGCCCTGGCCGCCTGCCAGCACGACGTCGTGGTCGGCCTGAAGCTGGCGCATCAGCGCGGGAAGCTCCACGCCCTCCGGTACATTTACGGCGGTCACGGTGTTGGAGGCGCAGCTCTCGTCTGCGAAGAGCTTCAGGCCAAGCTCCTTGACGCCGTCTCGCGTCCTCTGCGCGATGCGGGCGTGTCGCTCGAAGATTGCGTCCATGCCCTCATCGAGCATCCGCTCCAGCGCGGCGTCCAGGCCGTAGAAGACCGAAACTGCGGGCGTCCAGGGGGTCTGGCCGCGATTGAGGTAGCTCTTGGCCCTGCCAAAGTCCCAGTAGAAACGGGGCATGCGGGCCTCCTCGAACGCCTTCCACCCCTCCGCGCTGACGCTGATGAAGGCGAGGCCGGGCGGCACCATGTAGCCCTTCTGCGAGCCGCTCATGACCACGTCGCAGCCCCACTCGTCCGTGTAGAACGGCAGCGATGACAGGCTGCTGATAGCGTCCACCACGAGCAGCTTGCCGGCTCCCTTGACCACGGAGCTTATGGCTGCCATGTCGTTGGTGACGCCGGTTGAGGTCTCGTTGTGGGTGACCAGGACGGCCTTGATGTCGGGGTTCTCGGCGAGCGCGCTGCGTATGGCCTCGGGGTCGGCGGGCGTGCCCCACGTGGCGGTCAGCTTGGTGACGGATGCGCCGAACGCCTCCGCCATCTGCGCCAGCCGGTCGCCGAAGACGCCGATGGACACACAGAGCACCTGGTCGCCCGGCGACAGGACGTTGACCACGGCAGCCTCCATGGCGCCGGTGCCGGAGCCGGTCAGAATCAGGACGTCGCCGTCGGTCTTGAAGACCTCCTTGAGCCTCTCAGTACAACGGTGAATCATGGCCTGGAACTCCGGGCCGCGATGGTTGATCATGTCGCGGTTCATGGCTTCCAGGACGTAGTCGGGACATGGCGTAGGACCGGGTATGCGTAGGTTCACTTCAACCTCCCATCATTCTTCGCTGGCCGTCCTCCAAGCTGCTGGGGGATGGCCTTCACGCATTGTGAATTTTACCACATGGAGCAGCCTGCCAAAAGAGGCGCGCCGGTACGATTTGGGGCGAATGTGCCGCCCCTAGACCTCTTCCAGCCAGTCCTCGTTCAGCGAGTAGAGCCTGCCGTCGATGCGCACATCGTACTGCAGCAGCTCAAAGTACTGGATGTGCTCCGAGCGAACGGTGTGCTCGTCTCGCCTGCCAGCGCGGGGATCCCAGGCGCGCTCCACCCAACCCGTGCGGCCGATTAGCCCGTAGCCGTCCGGGTTGTTGAGCGGAAAGCTGCCCTCTCTGACTCGGACGCTCTGCCCTCTTTCGAACTTGAAGTCAGCCATTGCGCGCTCTCCGGATTCCTGACCGTCCCGATATCGACACCGGCTGTGCCACCAAAACCTCTTCCCCCTTGATGGGGGAAGATTGAGATGGGGGTGAAATCTGGAAGGAGAATCGATCTGATTGCCCCCATCCTAACCTTCCCCCGCAGACGGGGGAAGGGACATTTTGTTACTCAAGCGTCACCCCGAAGCAGGCCCCACAAACCGGGCGAACCGCCGCCTGCCCACACGCATCAGGCTTCCCTCGCGCAGCGAAGCCGTCTGAGTCGTCAGTCGCTCGCCGTCCACCTCCACCGCTCCCTGCTGGAGCAGCCTCTTGGCTTCACTTGCGCTCGCGGCCAGCCCCTCGCCGACCATGATCGGGACAATCGGCAGCACAGCGGCATCTGAGTCACCGCCGGCCTGCGCGCCGCTCATTTCCTCCCGCAGCTTGTCGATCCATTCGGGCAGCGAGATGACCTGCGCCTCCTCCGGCGCCTCGCCGCGCTGGTATGTACCTTCGAAGTTTCGCTCCGCCGCCAAGGCGGTCTGGGAGTCGTGGAACTGCGCCACCAGATCACGCGCCAGGTGCTTCTTCAGCTCCATAGGGTTGACCGCCTCCGCCTCCAGCGTGGAGCGCATATCGGCCAGCTCCTCGTCAGGGGTGTCCGTGAGCAGCTCAAAGTAGTCCAGGATTAGGCCGTCCGGTATCGACATGACCTTGCCGTAGATGTCGTTGGGCTCCTCGAACACGCCGATGTAGTTGTCCAGGCTCTTGCTCATCTTCTGCACGCCGTCCGTGCCCACCAGCAGCGGCATGATGAAGCACTGCTGCTGCCGCTGTCCCATCATGGCCTGAAGGTCGCGGCCCACCAGCAGGTTGAACCGCTGGTCCGAGCCTCCGAACTCCACGTCCGACTCGATTGCGACCGAGTCGTAGGCCTGCAGCAGCGGGTACAGCAGCTCGGTGATGGCGATTGGCTGCTGCGCGCGGAACCGCTTCGCGAAGTCGTCGCGGGCCAGGAACTGCGCGACGGTGAAGCGCCGCGTCAGGTCGATCACGTTGGCCAGCGAGAACTCGCCGAACCACTCGCTCTGCCACTCCGTCTGCGTGCGGTCCCTGTCCACCACCTTGAAGAACTGCTGCATGTAGGTCTCGGCGTTGGCCCGCACCTCTTCCGCCGTCAGCATCTGCCGCGTGGCGGATTGGCCGCTTGGGTCGCCGATCTGAGCCGTCCAGTCGCCCACGATGAGGATTACCTGGTGCCCAAGCTCCTGAAGCTGTCGGAGCTTCCTCAGGCCCACGGCGTGGCCCAGGTGGATGTCCGGCCGGCTGGGATCGAATCCCATCTTCAGCCGCAGGGGTTTGCCCTCGCCAAGAAGGCGAACGAACTCCTCCTCCACGATTATGTCCGACACGCCGCGCCTGGTTATGCTGCGAAGCGTCCTTGGGTCCATTGCACTGCCGCTCATGGTTTGCACCGCCTCAACGAACATCCGATGCGGACGGTAGCCGGCCCAGCACCTGCCTGGACTGCTCCACGTCCTCTCTCATCTGCGCAACAAGCTCCTCCACCGAGTCAAAGCGGAGCTCGTCACGCAGCCGCTCGACGAACTCCACCGCAAGCTCCGAGCCGTACAGGTCACCGCCGAAGTCGAGTATGTGCACCTCGACCACGCGCTCACCGTCGTCGAACGTGGGCCTCACGCCGATGCTCACGGCCGCCGGGAGCGCACTGCCGTCAACCAACGCCCTCGCGGCGTAGATGCCGTCTCCGGGCACAACCTGGCCCTCCGGCGTGCCAATGTTCGCGGTGGGAAAGCCCAGCTCTCTGCCGCGGCCCTGCCCCTTGACCACCTCGCCCCGCAGAAGGAAGTGCCTGCCAAGCAGCCGGCAGGCCTTGCCCATGTCTCCGCGTGCAATTGCGTCGCGTATGACGGTGCTGCTTACCTCCTCGCCCTGAGCGGCCACCGGCTCGACCACGGTGACGGAAAAGCCCTTTTCGCCGCCCATCTGCGCGAGCGTCTCAGGCGTGCCTCCACGCTTGTGGCCCATTGCGAAACCGCTCCCCATCACCAGGCCACGCATGTTGACCCGATCCCGCAGCAGGTCAACGAACTCGTGCGCCTGCAGGCGGGACAGCTCCTCGTCGAAGGTGAGGGGAATCACCAGGTCTACGCCCTCGTTCCTCAGCAACTCCAGCCGGTCTTTCACGGTGGTGATGTATGGAACACAGTCGCCCGGACGGATGACCGTCCGTGGGTGATTGGTGAAGGTGAGCACGACACTGGCTGCGCCTTCTCGGGCGGCCGCCTCGCGGAGTTGCTCCAGCAGGTAGCGATGGCCCATGTGCACACCGTCGAACACGCCGATGGTCAGCAGGGCGCTTTCGCGGGGCGGGCTTGCGGGCAGTTCGCGGAGGAGTTGCATCAGATCCTTGGACGGGTGCGGTCGCTCACGGCAGGCCGAATTGAGCACAGGGATACTAGCATAGGCCCATGTGAGCGTCAAGCTGAGCGGTGGCGCATCTCAGGCTGCTCACCTAAGTCAGGGCGAGCGCTCCGACGCCCGCCGTCACGAACGTCGCGGACAGCCCTTTCGCCGCAAGCGCAGACCTGGAGTTTCGCTCCATGAGCACGCGCGGGGCGAGGTAGGCGATCAGCCCCGCGTAGGCCAGCACCATGACGGGGCGAATGGCCATGATCGCGGAGGCCAGCGACACCGGGCCAAGCTGGAACGCCCACAGCGCGCAGAATATCGCAAGCGACAGGCACGCGCCGGCCGCCAGCACCAATGCGAACGTTCGGGGTACCTGCGCCGCCTGCTGCACCTGTGGCCAGGCGCGTGAGGCATGAATCACGACCGCGAACGCGGGCGCTGCGGCCAGGTACGCCACGGCGTAGGCGTGCTGGAAGCTCATGTAGCCCAGCACGTACTTGGAGACAATGCTGTGCACGGCTATGCCGAATGACGCCGCCAGCAGCAAGGAGAAGGGTAGGCCCACCCTGAATCTGCCGCGGACCGGCTGCTGGTGCATGGACGCGAGAAACGCCCCGGCCACAACCATGCAGATTGCGACCCACTGTACTGCGCTGATGGCCTCGCCCAGGAACGCCACGGCCATGATCGCTATGAAGATTGGGCAGGAGTCCAGGATTGGCACCGCGCGAGTGACCTCCTCGCGTCGCACCGCGCTGCAGATCAGGATGGTGATAAAAACTGTCAACAGCCCAACGGCTGCCATCGCCAGGACCGGCCGCAGCTGCAACGTTTCCGGCAGCGGCTGGAGCACCAGGATGCCGGCCGCCACCGCCAGGTGGACCATTGCGCCCCAGAACCCAAACGCGAGCACACCGCTCAGCTCTCGCTGCATAACGTATCGCTGCAGGAGGCTGTTCGCGGTCAGGAGGGTTGCCGATACGAACGACAGGAGCACCCAATCCATCAGGATGCTCCCTGTCGTTCGCGATCTAAATGACACCCGCCAGTGGGCGCACTTACCGGCGTGGACACTGCGGACGCCTATCTATCGAGGGGAGGCGCAGCCGGTTGCTTGAGGCAGCCGACGGTGCGGAACCAGAAATCGCTGGGGGCCGCGGCGGCCACGCCCAACCCCTGCCACTCGGAGGGCGCGGGCAGGACAATGTGGCGCCTGCTTGGCGGGGCGCCTGCCTTCAGCGACCTGTCAAGGGCCGCCAGCAGGGCCTCGGTGTGTACGTGTTCGGAGATTGACTTGACTGCTGCTCGGTACTGCATCTTCGGGATTCCTTGTTGTACTCCTATCTCTCCGATGTATGACGGACGGCTTCCGGGCGCCAGTCCGTTGTTGGGCTCTTTGTTCATGATCCGGCTGCCTGGCCGGGCTTTTCTACCTTGACACCGTCACTCCTTTGTGCCAGAATCTCGATGAAGGCTGAATGTTTGCACATGATACACCGTTCATGTCGGCGAAACCTTCACTGCTCATACTGGAATGGCGTTACCGGATAAGCTAAGCAGCATCTCCTATACATGAACGGCACTTCCAGTATTATTATGCACATATTTCACGGCCTGTCAAGAGGTCGCGGAGGGGGTTTCTCCAGTGGCTGAGTGGACCTTCATAACAAACCACGGGCTGACCCTGGCCGCCATCGCCAAGAGTCCCCGCACAACGGCCAGGGAGATAGGCGACACGGCCGGAATCACGGAGAGGGCGGCCCACAAGATCATCAAGGACCTGGAAGACGCGGGCTACGTGACGAAGACCAAGGTCGGCCGGCGCAACCAGTATCGAATTCACCCGGACGTGCCGCTCAAGGACGACGTCACGGACGCGGCCGTGGGCGAGCTACTGGTCATGCTGGGCTGGAGCTGGCGACGCCGCCGCCGCGCACCTGAGACCACCACGGACGGGGCCGCCGGCACAGGCTAGGCTGTGGAGGAGGCGGGGGTGGAGCCTCATTAGAGCACTAACGAGTGCTCCCATTATCGAGGATAGCCGCGATTTCTCGAATTCTGAAGACCGCGGCAACACGCCTCTCTGGACAGTGCCCTAAATCGATTGCGAGTAGGCGCGCCTTATGGCGCCCATCCAGTCGTGAGTGTCGAGACGCTTTAGTTTCGGGAAGAAGTCGCCGGGATGTGCTACGCCGGAGCCGCAGCCTTCTTCGAGGCACTCAGCGCGCCGTGGGCCGCGGTAAGCAGCTCCACCGTCTCCTCCCAACCCACGCACGGGTCGGTGATGGACACGCCGTAGCGGAGGTTGCCCGGGTTCTTCTCGTCAAGCGGCTGGTTGCCCTCAAACAGGTGGCTCTCCAGCATCATGCCCACGATGTTCGTGTTGCCGGACACCCGCTGCTCCATCACGTCGTTGAAGGCGATGCGCTGCTTGGTGTAGTCCTTGCCGCAGTTCGCGTGCGAGCAGTCGATGACCACCCGCGGACACACGCGCGACTTCTCCAGCCTTTCGACTGCATCGGCCACGGACTCCGCATCGAAGTTGGGGCCGCGGCTGCCGCCCCTCAGCACAATGTGGCAGTTGGGGTTGCCCTTGGTGACCACTGCCGACGCCCTGCCGTCTGAGTCAACACCGAGAAAACCCTGCGGGGCCCCCGCGGCCACCACGCCGTCCACGGCCAGCTGAACGCTGCCGCCGGTGCCGTTCTTGAAGCCCACCGGCATGCTCAGACCGCTGCTCATCTGCCGGTGCGTCTGGCTCTCCGCCGTCCTCGCGCCAATGGCCGTCCATGAGTAGAGGTCCGCCAGGTACTGTGGCGTAATGGGGTCGACGAACTCGATGCCGGCAAGTAGACCAAGGTCGCCCACCTGCAGCAGAAACTCGCGGGCCATGCCCAGTCCCCGCTCAATGTCGAGGCTGCCGTTCAGGTTCGGGTCGTAGACCAGACCCTTCCATCCTACCGTGGTGCGCGGCTTCTCGAAGTAGACGCGCATGACCACCAACAGCCGGTCCTGCAGCTCTGTCGCAAGCTCCTTCAGTCGCTGGGCGTAGGCGTAGCCTGCTTCCAGGTCATGAATGGAGCACGGCCCCACAACCATGAGCATCCTGTCGTCGTCGCCGCTGATGATGCGGGCCACCTGCTCCCGGCCGTCCATGACGAGGTCGGCGATGTGAGGTGTGATCGGATACTGCTCCAGAAACTCCCTTGGCGAAACCAGGGGCTGGATGCTATGGACGTTAACATTGTGAAGCTGTGTCATGGAACACCTGTATACGATGGATTTTCGCCCGCCGAGGGCGATTTGCGCCGCACGCCAACAGGGGGATACTCTACCACTCGGAGCGTGGCCTGTCTAGTGCCTGCACGAATTCGACGCGGCGAAGCGATTGGCAGAGCGCCGTCAGCGTCGCGTCGCCCTCCAGCGCACGATCTGCGCAACGACTATGAGCGCGACGCCCACCGATATGAACAGCCGCGGCAGACTGCTCTCCGAGTTGATGCTGAGCAGGCCCGCTATCAGCAGCGCGCCGCCCGGCACTCCTATCAGGAACACCTTGAGCCTGTCGTTCGTCGTCATTGCGCGTTCTCCTGGGCTTACGTCCTGGACCGCAGGTTCTCGGCATCCCTGAGGTAGAGGTGTCTCATATCCTGCTGCGATTTGTCCGTGTTCACCAGCAACATCACCCGGATGCAGAGTGGAAGGCCGGTTGGAACGCTCATCTCGTGGCCACAGATGAGCGGCACGTACTCCCAACCCAACTGCCTTGCGGCCACGGCCGGGAACTCGGCGTTGAGGTCCGGCGACGTGGTGAAGAACGTGCCGGCCACGTCCTCGGTGCGGAGATCGTTGGCCTCCACCAACTGCTCCAGCAGCTCGCGCGTGGCCTCCAGCACCGCCTCGCGGGTGTTGTCCGCCGCGGTCGTCGCTCCCCGCAGGCCGCGAACCATCGCCATCGTTATCCCCTCCTCTGTGTGGTCACTGCGCCCTTCAGACCTGCCACGAACTCCATCGCCTCCTCCGACCTGCGCTCGCTTGGCGTCCGCTCCACCAGGTCCACGAGCGCGCTGCCGACCACGGCCGCCTGCGCGCACGACGACAGCGCCTCAACGTGACGCCTCTGCGAAACTCCGAACCCGAAGGCCATTGGAAGCTCAGTGTGGCACCGCACCCGTTGGGCCATGTCTGGAATGCCAGGCGGAAGCTCGTCGCGCGCGCCTGTCACTCCCGTTATGCTCACGCAGTACACGAAACCGCCCGCGCCCGAGCAATTCATCTCGATTCGGGCGTCCGTGCTGGTTGGGGCCAGCAGAGGTATGATGTGGAGACCGCACCGGTCGAAGGCGTCGCGCAGGGCACCGGACTCCTCGAACGGCATGTCCACCACGATTCCTCCGTCCACCCCGGCCTGCGCGGCGTCCCCAGCAAAACGCTCCAGCCCGTAGCTGAGGATGGTGTTGCAGTAGCCCATCAGCACAAAGGGAATGGTGACGCCGGAATTCCTGAGCCTGCTGCACACGTCCAGGCAGGTGGTGAGCGTTACGCCCTGAGTCAGGGCGTGGAAGCTGGATCGCTGGATGGTGGGGCCGTCGGCAATGGGATCGCTGAACGGCACGCCAAGCTCGATCACGTCTGCGCCTCCCTCCACAAGCGCAGGCACCAGCGACAGCGTGTCCTCGACGGTCGGGAAGCCCACGGTCAGGTAGGGAATGAGGCCCATCTCGCCGCGAGCGGCCAGGCTATCGAATCTGTCCTTGATCCTGTCCGTGTGCATATGCGCGGCGGTCTCGCTTACGTGTGAGAGTACGCGTGAATATAGCATACCCTCACCGCACGGGCAACACGGCCAGAGAGAGGGCTGCTAGGGCACCGCGCATGCGTTCAGCTCCACCGTCAATTCGCTCAAGCCGGAAATGGCGGCGGCAACCGGATGTGTCCGGTAAAGGGTGGCAACACGCTCCGATTGCCCCACGCACGCTTGACTAGCTCAACAGGCAGGGCCAAAATGAGACATTCCGGGATTGGAGGCCATCCCGATCCATGCACCAAAGCGTTCTGCAGGTCATAGGCAACACACCTCTGGTGGCGCTAGAGCGCCTGCCGGCCGAGGGCTCTGCCAATGTGCTTGGCAAGCTGGAGAGCCTGAACCCCACAGGAAGCGTCAAGGACCGCATCGCACTGGCGATGGTGCTGGACGCGGAGGAGTCCGGCAGGCTGAGGCCCGGCCAGACACTCGTCGAGGCGACCAGCGGCAACTCCGGCATCGCCCTCGCGATGGTCGGCGCGGCAAGGGGCTACCGGGTTGTCATCGCAATGCCGGAGGGCGTGCCCCCGGAGAGAAGGCGCCTTCTGATTCACATGGGCGCTGAGATTCTGACCACATCGCCGCTGGACGGCATGGCCGGGGCCATCCGCGCCGTGGAGAGGCTGGTGCAGGAGGACTCGTCGCACGTCTGGATCAACCAGTTCACCAACCCGGCCAACCCGAAAGCGCACCGGGAGACCACGGCGGTCGAGATCCTGAGGGACACGGGTGGCAGCGTGGACGCCTTCGTAGCGGGAGTGGGAACGGGCGGAACGATCACGGGCGTGGGCGCAGCGCTCAAGGAGCGCCGACCGGATACGCTCGTTGTGGCCGTCGAGCCTGCCGCGTCGCCGGTGCTGAGCGGCGGCGAACCGGGCGACCACGCCATTCCCGGACTTGGGCCGGACTTCCTGCCGCCGCTGCTGGACCTGTCGCTGGTGGACGAGGTGATCGCCGTCAGCGACGTGGAGGCCATGGCGGTCTCCGCAAGCCTGGCAAGCGAGGAGGGGCTGCTGGTGGGCGTTTCCTCCGGCGCGAATGTCGCCGCCGCGCTGCGGGTAGCCGCCCGGCTTGGCACGGGACGCACGGTGGTGACCATCCTGCCGGACAGCGGCGCGAGGTACGTGTAGACGCGGTTCGTGTGCTATGATGTTGACGCCCGCATTGGGACTTTGGCAGAAAGGACACGTCACTTGCAGGGTGAGCAGATTCGGCTGACCAGCCTCGCTAGCTGCGCAGGTTGAGC
>DAOUKJ010000058.1:0-4669 GCA_034421435.1 Dehalococcoidia bacterium
ATGATGGCGATGTCCTTGCCTCGGATCTGCCTCAACCTCTCATTGTCCATCTTAAGGAGGTCCTGGCCTTCGAAGTGTATGGCGCCGGATACAGTGCGTCCCGGATGGGGAAGCAGCCTCAGAATCGAGAGCGCCGTTACCGACTTGCCGGAGCCGCTCTCTCCGACAATTCCGAGAATGCTGTCCTCCTTCAGAGAGAGGTTCACGCCGTTTACGGCCTTCACCTCGCCCTCCTTGGTGAAGAAGGAGGTATGCAGGTCCTCGATGCGGAGGATTTCTCGCTTTGGGGAAGCGGTCTCGACGGCGGTCATGCTGCTTGTCAATTCATTCAACCTCACGTTCGCCCGTGACCGGCAGTGCAGCCGGCCCGTAGAGCGCGCTGAAGATGTCGCGACTGAGTCTTGCACCGGCACGCGCCAAAGTCAAGCCTCCTGGGGCGCAGCAGCCCACATCGCCATCCCGGAGAGGGACGCGGAACCCGCGGGAGAGAGCTACATTATGTAAAATGCGGCCCTTTTCTGTGCTCAGCACACGACATAACAACTATAGGGCGAAGCAAGATGTATCTTGCCCTATTCCCTAGGAAACGGCTATGTAGCCCATCCCGTCGTTGCGCTCATCGATCGACCCCATGTACACGAACTCGCCGTCAGCCGTCACCTTGCGCGCGGTCCCGTCGTCGAAGTCGATGTGCACGGTGCCGCCCTCGCACTCCACGGAAATGCGCTCTCCGTTGCGCGACGCAAGCCTCCTGGGCGTCGAGTCGATAATGTTGCCCGGGCCATTGGTGAACTCCATCCAAGGCACCATGGAATCGGCCTGCAGCAGGCTGCTCGCGTTGGCGGCGTCCAGAATGGTCAGTCCATCCGGTGTGCAGTTGAAAAACGGCCTTGCCGGCATTCCCTCGTTTTCTGTGGTCATTTGTCTCCTCTCGGACAGAAATCTTGTATTGGCTCAAATTCGCCCAGAGAGGCCCCTCTGACCCCTCCGGTAGTCCAACAGGTCTACCGTGGCATTCAGAAGCCCCTCCAGCCCCCACCCCTTGGCCGCCGAAACCACGACGACTCTGTCATGGTCAACCGCGGCCTGCAAGCGCCGGGCGTATTCGCCCGTCTCTTGATCTTCCGCAAGAAGGTCAACCTTGTTCAGCACCAGAATGCGGTTCGCCTCGTCGTCAAGCTGCAGGTCCGACAGCATCTCGTTCACCACCTGCGCCTGCTCAGCGGCGTTCTGATGCGTTATGTCAATTACGTGCAGCACCACGTCGGCTCCCTCAAGCTCCTCCAGCGTAGCCCTGAATGCGGCCACCAGCGCCGGCGGTAGCTTCTGGATGAACCCCACTGTATCGGTCAGCAAGAACGACCGGCCGTTTGCGGTCCTGATCCTTCTTGTCACCGGATCCAGCGTCGAGAACAATTTGTCCTCGGCGGCAACTCCCGCGTTGCTCAGGGCGTTCAGGAGCGTGCTCTTGCCCGCGTTCGTGTAGCCCACCAGCGCAACAACCGGCACTCCCTCGCGCTCCCTGTGCCTGCGGTACAGCGAGCGGTGCGTGCGAACCTGCTCCAGGTCTCGCTTTAGCCGCTGGATCCGGTTGCGAACCATCCGCCGGTCGGTTTCCAGCTGCGTTTCGCCGGGACCACGCGTGCCAATGCCACCGCCCAGGCGCTCCAGATGCGACCATTGGCCCACCAGACGCGGCAGCAGGTATTCGTGCTGGGCCAGCTCAACCTGCAAGCGTCCCTCGCGGGTCTGCGCGCGGCCTGCAAACACGTCCAGGATGAGGGCTGTGCGGTCGATGACCTTGGTGCTGAGCGCGCCCTCCAGGTTGCGCTGCTGCGTGGGCGTGAGCTCATCGTCGAAGATGGCCACGTCTGCGTCCGTTGTCTCGCGCAGGGACTTTAGCTCTTCCAGCTTGCCCTTGCCGAGGTAGGAGTTGGTCTGCCTGTCAAGACGCTGGCTGAGCGTGCTGACCACCTCTGCGCCAGCGGTGCGGGCCAGCATCCCAAGCTCCGTGAGTGAGTCCTCAACGGGCCACAGGCTGCGACCGCCCCGGGTCTCGACGCCCACGAGGATGGCTCGTTCGGGGCGAACTCTGGTCTCAACGGCTGTCTTCGGCACCGTGCCGGCTCCTCTCGCAGGTCATGCCTGGCCGGCGGGCGGTTCCGGAATTCTCCAGGCCGAGAGCCGCTGGATACCCTTCTCCAGCTGCTCGTCCGAGAGGGTGAGCGACAGGCGAATGTAGCCCTCGCCGTAGCGTCCGTAGCCGGCACCAGGCGTCACGACGATTGCCTGCTCTTCGATGAGCATGGCGCAGAACGCGCCCGACTTCCACCCAGGCGGCAGCTTTGCCCACACATACAGGCTGGCCCTAGGCGTCACCACGTCCAGCCCAAGCTCTCTGAGCACCTCCACGACGCGGTCCCTGCGCGCCTGGTAGACGGCGTTGTGCTCGTCGATGCAGTCCTGCGGGCCGTCCAGCGCCTCGATTGCCGCGTGCTGGATAGCCTGGGGTATCCCGGAGTCCAGGTTGGACTTCACACGCATCAGTGCGTTGATCATCTCGGCGTTGCCCACCGCCATGCCTATGCGCCAACCCGTCATGTTGTAGCTCTTGGACAGCGAGTGGAACTCGATGGCCACGTCCATTGCGCCAGGCGTCTCAAGGAAGCTGCTGGGCCGGTAGCCGTCGAATGCCACCTCCGTGTACGGTGCATCGTGGAGCACGGGGATGTCGTGACGCTTGGAGAACTCCACCACCTCCTCGAAGAATGCACCTTCGGCGACGGCACCCGTGGGGTTGTTCGGATAGTTGATCCAGAGAGCCTTGGCCCTGTCCGCCACGTCCGCGGGGATGGCCTTCAGGTCGGGCAGCCAGTCGTTCTCTTCCACCAGCGGCATCCAATGGCACTCGCCGCCCGCAAACATCGTGCCGATCGAGTAGACCGGGTAGCCTGGGTCAGGCACCAGCGCGATGTCCCCGGGGTCGATGAAGCACAGCGCTGCGTGGCCGATGCCCTCCTTTGCGCCTATGAGCGGCAGCACCTCGGTGTCCGGGTCCAGCTTCACGCCGAACCTGCTATCGTACCAGCGCGCAACCGACCTGCGAAGCTCCGGCAGCCCCTCCGATTCGGGATAGCGATGGTTGGGCGGGTCAAGACTGGCCTGATGCAGCCTGTCCAGTATGTGGGATGGCGTCGGCATGTCCGGGTCGCCAATGGCGAAGGTCACCACGTCCACGCCCTCTGCCCGCTTCTGCGCTATCTTCCGGCTGATCTCCACAAAGAGATACGGCGGCAGCTGCTCAATTCGCCTCGCAAATCTCATATGCTCTGCTCCTTGACTTTGTCGGCGTCTCCAAATACCTCTTCCAGTGTCTTGAGCGCCCTGCTCCTGAGCTCGCCCTCTCTCGACCTGGCGATCCAAGGCAGGTCGACCTCCAACTCGACTGAACGTTCCTCGACCACCATCTGGGCCTTGATGGTAAGGCCAAGCACCTTGATGATGACGTCAAGCCCGTCGTCGTGCCACTCCTGCCGCACGTCCGATACCTGCGGCGCGAGGTTCTGCGACATCAACTCGCCGCGAGCCTTCAGCAGCTCCATTGCGAGCGCCTTGGTGGTACCGTGCTGGTAGGAGAGCTTCATGCGATAGTCACGCTCATTCTGATTCAGGCGTGCCAGACACCCTCGAACACTTCCTCAACCGGCCCCTCCAGGAACACCTCTCCGGAGCCGTCCCAGGATATTGTGAGCGCGCCACCCGGAAGCGTTATGTCAACGTCCTCGCCCGTGAAGCCGTGCAGCCGCGCCGCCACCGCAATCGCGCACGCGCCCGTTCCGCACGCCAGCGTCTCCCCTGCGCCGCGCTCCCACACCCTCGCCACCACGGACCCGCCGGCGCCCACGTTGACTATCGAGAAGTTCACCTTGTTCGGGAAGATCCTGTGGTTCTCCACCTGAGGCCCGATGCGCTCCAGCGGGAAGTCGGCCACGGGCGTGTCGATAAAGGCGACCGCGTGGGGGTTGCCCATTCCGACGAACGTCAGGTTGAGCAGTACGCCTCCCACGTCCAGCGGAAAGTCCAGCACAGGCCCGCCGGCCATGTCGTCCGAAACGGTCACCGGCACGCGCTCCGGCCTCAGCTCCGGCTCGCCCATCGCAACACGCGCCCGCTCGACGTGGCCGCCGCGCCACAGTGGCTCGATGAGCCTTACGCCGGTCATAGTCTCGACTGATAGCGCATCCCTGCCAATCTCCGCAATCTCGCGCTCCAGCACGTACTTGGCCAGGCAGCGAATGCCGTTGCCGCACATCTCGGCCTCGGAGCCGTCCGGGTTCAGCATCCTCATGCGCACCTCGGCCTCGCCCGAAGGCAGGACCAGAAGCATGCCGTCGGCTCCAACACCCATGTGGCGGTCGCACATCGCCCGGGCCAGACCGGCCCAATCCTCTTCCCTTTCGCGGGCGTCCATCAGCACATAGTCATTGCCCGCGCCGTGCATCTTGGTGAATCTCACTCCGTCTCCTCCCTGTGGGCTTCATCGTGCCATGTCCGGAAGCAACACCCGCCCATGTCCCGGCAGACGCGCGCCAGCTTCGGCGCGTTGAATCCGAGGTACACTCCCACCACCACCCCCAAGACCAGTTTGAGCATTCGTCACCTCCCCGAC
>DAOUKJ010000059.1:0-29456 GCA_034421435.1 Dehalococcoidia bacterium
GCGAGGTCGCTGGGAAGCTCGGCCAGCCTGCCGCTGCCGGCCGCCCCAACGACCACGCCCAGCGAGTACACAGCGTAGAAGATGCCGAACGCGGTGCCGCGCCGCTCCGACCCGGTCGCTGCAGTGGCCATAGCGGCAGCGGCAGGGAACACCAGCCCGTACCCCAGTCCGAAGAGCGCCATGCCGCCCAGTATGGCCGCGTAGCTCTCCGACACGCCGAGCGCCCCAAGTCCTCCCGCAAGCACAATCAGGCCGATGGACAGCGGCAGGACTCGGCCGTACCTGTCTCCGGCGCGGCTCGTGGGACTTGCCATCACCAGCATTGCGACCAGCGCATAGACTCCGAAGCCGTAGCCGGTCCTCGCAGCGGACTGACCGAGGTCCTCGATGAGCATGGGCAGGTGAGTGACCAGTGCTCCTACGCCCACGGCGATGGCCAAGGCTGCGCCGCACGCCGACCACATGGCTGCTTTCTGCCACGGGGCGCCGGCCGCAGCTGGTCGATGCTCCGTCTCCGCGGAGATTGAGTCCAGCGACTCGCCGCGTGTGGCAAGGATGAATACGGCCAGCGTTGCGAGAAGTATCGCCGCGTCCACCATGAAGACGGCGTCGGCGCCTGAGGCGTCTCGCAGGATGCCGGCGGCAGGCGGACCCGCCAGGGCCGCCAGCGCAATGAGCGCGCCAGTCAGCCCCATTGCCTGCCCGCGACTGTCGCTGGGCGCCCTGTCGCCAACGATGGAGAATGCGCCTGGTGCAAGAACGGCCGCGCCAAGTCCGTGAATCGCCCTGGCGGCCATGAGCTGACCCGGAGACTGGACAATCGAGTACGACAGCACTGCTGCGGCGGAGATGGCAATGCCCGCGATCATGGGGCCGCGCCTGCCAATTCTGTCGAGCAAGGGGCCTGCGCCGAGGTTGCCGAACATGTTGGTGAAGGAGTAGGCGGCAACGGCGATGCCCGCGATAGCAGCGGACGCGCCGAGAGACTCGGCGTAGGGCGCGATGGTGGGGAACTGCATGAACAGGTCGAGGAACACGGCCAGAACCACGAGCCGCGCCGCCCACGTGACCCGCCGCACACCGCTCGAAGTGTGGGTTGAGGCTGACATCATTGCTACCCGTGCGTGTTCCACCGGTCCTGCTACGTAACAGATTGACGTTGCAGTCCGCGCCGCCCATTGTAGCACGGCGTTGAGCGCCGGCGCATGCGAAGGAGATCGCGCAGTCTGAGGCAGGCTCTGGGTTCGTCGAAGGCCCTAGTAGACGGGTGGCGGCCGGAGCCGCTTGCTATCGCTTCTCGACGAGGCGTCCAGACAGGAACTTGTGGATGACACTCGACAGGAGGGTCTGGTAAGGCAACCCCTCTTCCCTGGCGCGGGAGTGGGCAAGATTGAAGTCGCGCTCCGTTACCCGCAGGTTAACCTGCCTGGTCTTGTTGAACGTCTTACGCGCCGCCTCACGGGCCGATGCCATCTCGCGTTCGGCGTCAGGGGCCGTCGTGAGTTCATCCCGCTCGAAGCTGTCGAGGATGTAGCGCTCTTCCTCATTCAGGCTGTGATTCATGATGGTGGTCTCCTGCGGTAGTCTCTCGTCGCCTTTCGGCTTGGGATTATCGTCCTCAAGAAGCGTGTGCCATCTGCCTGCGTTGTGAAGGGGACCAAGTGCAGGTAGTCGTTGAATTCCACAATGTAGATCATCTGGCCCGGATAGCGTTCCTGGTTAGGGTGATTGAGGACGTCTACAAGGCCGCCCTGCTCTATCGCAGAAACGATGGCCTCGAATGAGAGTCCGCGCTCGTCTATGAGTTGCTGGTTCTTCTCCTCACTCCAATCGAAGCCAATGGTCATGTAACAATTATCACACAATGTGTGCATTTTGACAACGCGGGTTTCGCAACGGCAGCACTATGAAAGGCACCACCGACGGGCGCGGCGTCCTGCTGACGGCTCGCGCCCTTCGCGAGACCCATAGCCTGCGTGTAGCTCCGTCGCGTGGTTAGCGGCCCTCCGTCCCCACACCCAACTCTTGACAGTCGGCTACGAAATTCAATATACTTCGCCCGGAATTAGCAGTCTATCCGTGAGACTGCTAGTCCCCGCGAAATCCGCAAGGAGCATAGAGGACAAGGAGGTACTGAAGGTGGCGCGTATGTTTCAACCACTCGGAGACCGGGTGATCGTCAAGCCTGTTGAGCGGGAAGAGGTCTCCGCCGGCGGCATCGTCCTTCCTGATACGGCCCAAGAGAAGCCCCAGGAAGGCGAAGTCGTGGCCGTGGGGCCGGGCCGCGCCGGCGACGACGGCAAGCGCGTAGCAATGGAAGCCCAGGTCGGCGATATAGTGATCTACTCCAAGTACGCCGGCAGCGAGCTCAAGGAAGACGGGCAGGACTACCTGGTCCTGCGCGAAAGCGATATTCTGGCCAAGGTATCCTAGCAACAACCTGTCTGACCCGGGAGGAATTAATCGAAATGGCAAAGCAGCTGGTATTCTCTGAAGATGCCCGCAAGTCCCTCAAGGCCGGCGCCGACAAGCTGGCCGAAACCGTCAAGGTGACGCTGGGACCCCGCGGCCGCAACGTTATTCTGGACAAGTCGTTTGGGGCGCCTCTGGTCTGCAGCGACGGCGTGACCATCGCAAAGGAGATCACGCTGGAAGACCCCTTCGAGAACATGGGCGCTCAACTCATCAAGGAAGCGGCCAGCAAGACCAACGATGTCGCCGGTGACGGCACCACCACCGCCACGGTGCTGGCCCAGGCCATCATCCAGGAAGGCTTCAAGAACGTGACTGCGGGCGCAGACCCCATGTCCATCAAGCGCGGCCTGGAGAAGGCAGTGGCAGCCGTGCGGGAACAGATCAAGGCCATGTCCCAGCCGGTGGAGGGCAAGGACCAGATCGCCCAGGTTGCATCGCTTTCCGCTCACGAAGATGCCATCGGCGAGCTCATCGCGGAGGTTATGGAGAAGGTCGGCAAGGACGGCGTCATCACCGTCGAGGAGTCCCGCGGACTCCAGTACGAGCAGGAGTACGTGGAGGGGATGCAGTTCGACCGCGGCTACATCAGCCCCTACTTCATCACCAACACGGAGCGGATGGAAGCCGGAATCGACGACCCCTACATTCTCATCACGGACAGGAAGGTGTCCGCGGTATCAGACATGCTCCCGGCGCTTGAGAACGCGCTCAAGGTGACCAAGAACGTGGTCATCATCGCGGAGGACGTGGAGGGCGAGGCCCTGGCCACCCTGGTGGTGAACAAGCTCAGGGGCACGCTCAGCCCCCTGGCCGTGAAGGCCCCCGGCTTCGGCGACAGGCGCAAGGCGATGCTCGAGGACATGGCTATCCTCACCGGCGCCAACATCATCAGCGAGGAGACCGGCCGCAAGTTCGACTCCGTATCGGTCGAGGATCTGGGGCGGGCGCGCCGCGTTGTGGCTAACAAGGAAGAGACGACTATCGTCGGCGGCTCTGGCTCCGACGAGGACATCCAGTCCCGCATCAACTCCATCAAGAGCCAGATTGAGGAGTCCACGTCCGACTACGACCGAGAGAAGCTGCAGGAGCGGATGGCCAAGCTAGCCGGCGGAGTCGCCATCATCAAGGTTGGCGCCGCAACTGAGATCGAGCTGAAGGAGAAGAAGGCCAGGGTGGAAGACGCACTATCGGCGACCAGGGCAGCCGTGGAAGAGGGCATCGTGCCCGGCGGCGGAGTGGCCTTGGTCCGGGCGCTGGACGCCATCTCCGGGCTGGATCTGTCGGGAGACGAGGCCACCGGCGCCCGCATCCTGCAGAGGTCGCTGGAGTACCCCATCCGGCTCATCGCCGAGAACTCCGGCTACGAGGGATCCGTGATCCTGAACAAGGTCCGCGAGGGCGAGGGAGACTGGGGCTTCGACGCTGACAGGGAGGAGTACACCAACCTCCTGCAGCACGGCATCATAGACCCGGCCAAGGTGACCCGCGCCGCGGTCGAGAACGGCGCCAGCGTTGCGACGATGATCCTGACCACGGAGTCCATGGTCAGCGACGTGCCGGAGAAGTCGCCCGCGCCTCCGATGCCCCCGATGGACTACTAGGGAGCGCACTGGAAGATAGCTCCGGTTACGCAGGGAAGCACAAAGGAGAGGGACGCTCAAGCGAGCGTCCCTCCTCTTTTCTCCAAGTCTTCTTGAACGTTATAAGCAGGCAATGGAACAATCAGTACAAGAGGAGGTATGGTTTGGCACTACCCATAAAGAGATTAGACAAGCGGATAGTACAGTTATGGTCGGAGGTTTCCGACCCTGAATCTTGGAGCCGTGCGTTTGAGAATTGGGGCGGTCTATTGACACCCTTTGGACCCCGATATCCTCAACCTGGGTTCATAGGTAAAGGGTATTTCAAGAGCACATGCAGAATATTGGTCATGGGAATCAACCCAGGGTCTGGCAAGGGCTATGAAGATAGAGATGAGGTTCTATTTGACGCAATCCTTCAGCTTGCTGATGCGCCCAACGCCAAGCATTTCAAATCACTAATGTCGATCTATAGTGTACAAGCGCCGCATTGGGGCATTTTCTCTAGGCGTGGCATCCTAAGAAGGCTTGCCCTGACCTTTGAGAATATAGCTTACTTGAATGTTCTTCAGGTAAATGCTGAAGTGAATTGCACCGATAAGAGACTGGATCCCGTGTATCGGTACGCCATATCTAAATTCACATCTAGCCAACTCAAACTGCTCAAGCCAGACATAGTGTTGATCCTAGGCAAACATGGGGAAAAGATGCTGGACGAGTACTGGTCTGTAAATGATAGACCAGATGGGTTGGAGATCATGTCTATCTGGCATCCATCATCACCGTGGGTTGGACGTAACCCAGCGAGGTTTGAGGCGCAGATGAAAGGGGCGAGGAAATTCTTGATGCGGGCAATTCGGCAGGTAGTTACCCACTCATCATGAGGAACAACTGGGTCTGAAAGTCTTGGCCTCGTGGCGCAGCTATCAGCCCCTCAATCCTTCGTCAATTCGGCCGACGTCACCCTCCGGGCGCGAACGGCCTGCCGCAGCAGGAACACCACGCCGCCCAGCACCACGATGCTCAGGTAGCTTATCGAGCGGTCCAGCAGCGCTACGGACACCGCCTCGCTGCGGTCAAGGCTCAGCGTCAGCAGCCCAACTATGCCAGGCTCCACGATGCCCAGCCCGCCGGGCGTGATTGGCACCGTGGTCAGTATGGCGTTGGCCAGCGTGACGAACACCACAAGCGAGAAACTGGCAGTGCCGGTCAGGTCCAGCGACTGGATCACGAAGTACAGTCTGCCCACCTCCGTGAGCCAAGTCAACACGCTGATGAACAGCAGCAGCGGCAGCTGGCGGAAGCTCCCCATCGCGCCCTCGTGGAAGCGCACGTATGCCTCGCGGAAGCGGCTCGGGAGAAGGCGGGCCAGTCGCATACCGAATCGCTTCATCACCAGCATGCCGGCCACTCCCACCAGCACCAGCAGCGATGCGATTCCGAGGAACAGCGCGGTGCCGCTCAGGTCGCCCACCCAAGAGAGGGCCAGCGCGGCCACGGCCAGCAGCACGAAGATCGTCACCACGTCCAGGACTCGCTCTGCCAGGATCGTCCCCATGGTGCGCGGGAAGCTATGGCCGGTGTCCTCGGTGAACACGTATGCCCGGTAGGCGTCGCCCAGGCGGAACCACGTTATGGCGTTGGCAAACCAGCCCAGGAATATGTACTGCGAGCAGGCCAGGACGGACGGAAGCTCTCTTGGCGACTCCTCGTCCGTTTGCGAGCTGCTCAGCATAATGCGCCACCTCAGCCCCCTGAGGATGAAGCCGACGTAGTACGAGGCGAAGGCTGCCCCGTACAGCCGTAGGTCGCTGGCCCTCAGCTTGTCCCACGTGTCAGCCCAGCTAACGTCAAAGCGAATGGCGAGGAATGTCAGGAAAAACGCCGCCACGCCGAACGAGACCAGCGTCGGCAGCGACAGAACGCGTCGCCTGAGCGATATGGACCGGCCCCCGTTTTCGGGTGGCCGCTTTGGTTCAGAAATGGTCTCGTCTCCTCATGACTGCGTTCGCTAGAGGGGCCGCTTGGCGGGCATACCCGGCCGCCGCGGGTACCGGGGCGGGGTAGGGGAGACCTTCGAGAGTACCACCAGGCACCGCGGCTCACCTATCTCGTCCAGGTCTACAGGCACAACGTCCTCGACGCGGCCTCCAAGCACCTCGATCGCGTGCTCTGCGCGGCCGAGCTCGTCACTCACGTCGGCCTTCTTCTGTGCGATCACCCGGCCGCCGACGCGGCACAGCGGCAGCGCAAGCTCGGCCAGCGTGTCCATCTCGGCCACGGCGCGCGCCGTCACCACGTCGAACGCCTCCCGCAGGTGGGGCCGGTGTGCCAGTGTCTCGGCTCGCTCGCCCAGCACGTCCACGTCGTCAAGGCCCAGCGAGGAGGCCGCGTGGCGGAGGAAGGCGGCCTTCTTGCCGATCGACTCCACGAGCGAAACGCGCAGGCCGGGACTCGCGATCCTCAGTGGCAGTCCGGGAAATCCGGCGCCGCTGCCTGCGTCGACGAGCGCGCCGCCGTTCAGCGAGTCTTCGGGGATAGCCTGCAACACTGAGAGGGAATCGAGGAAGTGCTTCGACTGTACTTCTCGGCAACCGGATATGCCGGTGAGGTTGATTCGCGAGTTCCACTCCACCAGTTCCCTGTAGTAGCAGCGAAACTGCGCCAGCTGCGCCTCATCGAGGCGAAGGCCAAGGCGCGCCGCGCCTGCGATGAGCGCCTCCACGTGGGCTGGGCCTCCTTCCATGCTCCGGTGTGCCCGCAAGCTGCGGCATTATAGCACTGCGGGGCGCGTAAGTCATTTGGCGGCCGCAGGGCCGCTCATGGTGAGCGCGTGGAACCATTTGAGCGGGCATTTCGGGAGTCCGCTCACGCCCTTCGACAAGCTCAGGGTGAGCGGACGCTTCTCTCGCCCGCTCATGGTGAGCCTGTCGAACCATATGAGCGGGTTGCGCGCGGCATATTCCCCATCCCAACCTTCCCCCGCAGACGGGGGAAGGGGTTTCTCTCCCCCTTCGACAAGCTCAGGGTGAGCGGAAGGGTTGTGCCACGCCGGTTGCCAAGCAAACGGTCGCGGCGTATGCTAAGGCGCGACGGCGGCGCTGCCAATGCGCAGCCTGCTCGATTCGAAGGTCACGGAGGTGCAGGCGTGGCGAGCATCAGCAGAGCGGCGGCCATCGTGGGCGCGGCGGAGTCGGACGAGCTGGGCTACCTGGAGAACCGCAAGTCCGACCTCCAGCTATCGACCGAGGCCGCCTACAACGCCCTGGAGGACGCCGGCCTGCGCAAGAGCGACGTCGACGCCATATTCGCGGGCGGCAACACGCTTGGCCTGGCGGAGCACATGGGCATCCACCCGCGCTTCACGGACAGCACGCAGGTTGGCGGCTCATCGTTTGTGATACACGCCGGCCACGCCCTGGCGGCCATCGCCGCGGGCTACTGCGAGGTTGCGCTGGTGGTCCACGGCAACAACGGCCACTCGCGCCGCTTCTTCGGCGGGGGAGCGGCGGAAGGCGGCGGGCCAAGCTCGCCTGGCGGTCAGTTCGAGACTCCCTACGGCTTCATCGGCGCGCCGATCAACTACGCCATGGCCTGCGCCCGCTACATGCACGAGTTCGGCGAGGAGCGGACCCGAGAGGGCATGTCCGAGGTGGCGGTATCGACCCGCAAGTGGGCCGCGCTCAACCCCCGCGCGCTGATCCACGACCCGAAGGCGGAGATACCGCTCACCATGTCGTTCGACGACTACCACGCCTCGCGCTGGATCTGCTGGCCGTTCCACTTGCTGGACTGCTGCCTGGTCACGGACGCGGGCGGCGCCTACATCGTCACCACGCCGGAGCGTGCCCGCGACCTCAAGAAACCTCCCCTGTGGATCCTGGGCGCGGGCGAGGGCCACGACCACGGCATGATCAGCCAGATGCCCAGTCTCACGTCGCTGATTGCCAGGGAGACCGGCCCGGCGGCGTTCAATATGGCAGGCGTCACGCACGACGACATTGACCTGGCGATGATATACGACTCGTTCACGTACACGGTGATGCTGACGCTTGAGAGCCTGGGCTTCTGCGGCCGCGGCGAGGCCGCCGACTTCCTGCGCGGCCAGCGCACCGCACCCGGCGGCGACTTCCCGATGAACACATCCGGCGGTGGCCTGTCGTACACGCACCCCGGCGCATACGGCATATTCCTGGTCATCGAGGCGGCGCGACAGCTCTGGGGCGAGGCCGGCGCTCGACAGGTCGCAGACTGCGGGCTGGCGCTCGTCCATGGCACGGGCGGCTCGCTTTCGTCCGGGGGCACGGTCGTACTCGCAAGGGACTGACCCTTCGCAAACGGGAGGAGACATGACACAGCAACGAGCACCGACGAAGCCGCTCCCCACGCCGACGCCGGAGACGGAGTACTACTGGGACAGGTGCAAGGAACACGAGCTGTGGGTGCGCAGCTGCAACGACTGCCCGGTGACGTACTTCTATCCGCGGGACATGTGCCCGGAGTGCTTCTCTCGCAACACGGAGTGGATCAAGTGCTCCGGCAAGGGCACGCTGCACACGTTCGGGATCGTCGTGAGGCCGCCGCATCGCGGGTGGGCGGAGGACGTGCCATTCGTGGTGGCGATGGTGGACCTGGAGGAGGGCTGCCGCATGCCGACCAACCTGGTCGACGTGGATGCGGACGTCACGGACCCGGGCAAGACCATTTGCATCGGGATGCCGGTGGAGCTTGCGTGGGACGACCGCACGGACGAGATCAGCCTGCCGGTGTTCCGGCCGGCGTAGGGGGGAATTGACCTAGTCGGCCGCACCTTGGTCCGTGGCGGACTCGCTCACCTCAGCAGCGAAGGCCTCGAAGCAACTTAGGTCATGTTCGCGCTCACCGCGACTGGCATGGAAGTAAAGAACATTGCGCTCCAGCGGTTCATTGTCCTTGGCGGCGTCCTTGATTCGACGGTAGGCTGAAACACCGTACATCCCTACTCCCAAAGGCACTAGGACCGGGGTGGCAGCGCTAAGTGCGGGGCCTGCGGCAGAGACGGCAATGACAGTAAGGCCTGCTGCCGCAACTCCACCGACTATACCTGCCTTTGCAGTATTCTTGACGGTGTCCTTAGTTGCCTGCTCCTTTGACTGCTTGCCTTTTGACACCCGTATGGCTCCCACAACTACGCTCAACGGGAGTTCCAAAATTGCAGCGTAAGCTGCCCCCTTTCCAGAACTCTTTGCGGCGCCCTTGCCAACTGACATTGCCGCATCAAGCCCGTTGGAGACTCCAGCCCGAGACTTGTCCAAGACGCTCATATTGTTGGCCCCGCGCTTCAGGTTTCGAGTGTGACTCTCCAGCACTACGTTGTCAGTAAGCCTTGCTTTGCTCGGGGCGTTTGCTACTGACTCAATGTGGCTGGCGTCCTTGCCCCGCAGAAAGTCGCGAATGGCATCCGGGCCCAAGCTGCGGACTGATCTGGGAACCGACCTCCGGTAGAACTCCTCAGCCTCCGCGAACGTGCGGGTGCCGCGACCATTCCCCATCCCTGCATTGAAGAACTTGCGCCTTAGGCGGAACGGCAGATCCTTGAAGGAAGTGGGCGGTCTTACTTTGGCCCCCTTGCCGATTCCTAGAAATCCTCCTGCAGTCTCCGGGCGTTCCTCTCGGACGCCGGAAAACTTCCACTCCCACAGGGTCTCGCGCAGTACGAGTTCACCATACCCAATTCCATCCCCGCAAGACGCGCAGGCAGTCGCGGACTGAGCCGCAAACGCGGGCTGACGGGATGCATATGCTTGATAGCAAGAGACACCCGTGTTGCACTCCAGACAGTTCAAGTGCCAGTGTCTGAAGGCTGCCCGGGATAGTCCTTCAGGAACATCGCCTGGGAGGTCGGCAATGACCGGCTCATTCTCGCGTATGGCATGACCGCAGTGTGTGCAGTTGATAAGTTCATGGGTATGACTGGTATACATCACTCCTCCGTAGTCTCTCAATCTTCGCAGTGCCACAAGGGAAGATTCCTATCCCTTCTCGTTGAGAATCTTTTGCAGTTCCTCCTTTGCCTTTCTGATGGCGTCAATCTGTGCCGCCATCTCCACAAAGAGGTCCTCGCGGGACTTGATGCCCTCAGCGATCAGGTAGGCCGCGGCTTCAGAGCGACTGCCAACCAGTCCGGCCTCTATAAGCTCATCCAGTCTCTCTCGGACTTCGGAGTTGATCCGAACCATTACAACCGAGTCCCGACCGGTTCCGCGGACCCCGTCCACCATGGCTCGGATACGCTCCTTCAGGCTGCTGCCGATTGTCCCGGCCACTCCCGACGATTTGCTGTAAATGTCTCGCACGCCCTTTGTGACCTTGTCGACGAGAGAGTCGGCGTCTTCCAGAGTTTCATCTTCGGCCGCCGCTCGGACTGCAAGCCGTACCTCGTTGATTACTGCCTCAGCGTCTTCTCCCTCTACTCCCCTTACCGCATTCTCTAGAATGTCATCCACCCGCCGAGGTAGGTCTTCGAGTTCCCCATTGGTTACGGCCTCACGCACCGCGTCATCAAGGGCTTGAATGAGAGCTTCGACATCTATAGACTTGCTATCCTTGAATTGTCCTGCTACCATGTGCGTAAGCCTCCTGTGCATACAGTGATATGTCGTGTATGCACCATACACGTAAGCATCTCTAGTGTCAAGAGGGTAAGCGCGCCAAAATGGAGGCAATTCGCGGATTGCCTCCAATGACAACTGGGACAACGCGGCAGACAGAGGCGCGCCCGTAGTGGGCCTTAGCAGGATGGTATCCCGCGTAAGTCGTTCAGGGTATGTCTAGATCGGACGCGTAGCCGGGGTCGCGGTTTGGAAACTACTCGCCCTACACCCTTACGCTGGGCAGGCTGCTCTGGCCCATGAGGTACTTGTCTATGCCGTGCGCCGCCTGGCGGCCCTCGGCGATGGCCCACACCACCAGCGACGCGCCTCGTACGCTGTCGCCCGCGGCGAACACGCCCGGCACGCTCGACATGCGGTCCTCATTCGTCGCGATGTTGCCCCGGCCGTCAAGCTCCAGGCCAAGGTCGGTCACGATGCCCGGGTGCTCCGGATGCACGAACCCCATCGCCAGCAGCACCAGGTCCACGCCGATCGAGAACTCGCTGCCCTCGACCTCGTGCATGGCGGGTCGGCCAGTCTCGTCCGGCGCGCCCCACTCCACTCTCACGGCGTTGAGCTGCTCCACGCGGCCGTTGCGACCGGAGAGGCTCTTGGTCATGACGTTGTAGTCGCGGATGCCGCCCTCCTCGTGGGCGGCCGAGGTGCGGAGTATGAGCGGCCACTGCGGCCACGGGTTGCCGGGCCGTCGATGCTCAGGAGGCTGCGGCAGCAGCTCAAGCTGGTAGACCGCCTCCGCGCCCTGGCGGTGCGCCGTGCCCAGGCAGTCGGCGCCCGTATCGCCGCCGCCGAGGATGATCACGCGCTTGCCCTCCGCCGTGATGGTCTCCTCCTCGCTGTAGCTACGGCCGGCGATGCGGCGGTTCTGCTGCGTCAGGTACTCCATCGCAAGGTGGACGCCATCCAGCTCGCGGCCCGGGACGGGCAGCTCGCGGGCAGCGCCTGCGCCTATGGTAAGGCACACGGCGTCGAAGTCTCGGTGAAGGTCATCGGCCGTCAGGTCGTAGCCGACGTTGACGCCGGTCTCGAATCGGACGCCCTCCGCGGCCATGATGTCAACGCGGCGCTGCACGACCTGCTTCTCCAGCTTGAAGTCCGGGATGCCGAGGCGCAGGAGGCCGCCGATGGTCTCGTCGCGCTCGAAGAGTGTCACGAGGTGGCCTGCGCGGTTGAGCTGCTGGGCAGCGGCCATGCCGGCCGGTCCTGAACCAACCACCGCGACGCGCTTGCCCGTTCGGTGCGCAGGCGGCTGAGGTGCGATCCAGCCCTCGCGGAAGCCGCGGTCGGCAATCGCCTTCTCGATGTACTCGATTGTGACGGGGTGCTCGTTGATGGAGAGGACGCATGCGGGTTCGCAGGGGGCAGGGCAGATTCGTCCCGTGAACTCAGGGAAGTTGTTGGTGGCGTGCAGTCTATCCAGCGCGCCGTGCCAGTCGCCGCGATAGACCAGGTCGTTCCACTCAGGAATGAGGTTGCCCAGCGGGCAGCCCGTGTGGCAGAAGGGGACGGCGCAGTTCATGCAGCGCGCGCCCTGCTCCCTGGCGTCCGGCTCCGACCAGTCCAGGTAGAACTCGCGGGAGTCCTTCAACCGCTCCCGCACGTCTCGGCGGGGGGGCGGCTTTCTGGCGAACTCGAGAAAACCGGTGGGCTTACCCAAGAGGCACCACTTCAGCGGGCAGGCCAAGCGCCCTGCGCTCCTCCAGCACCCGCCTGTAGTCGTTGGGGAAGACCTTGACGAACCTGGGCAGCAGCGCGTCCCAGGCGTCCAGCACGCGGCGAGCGTTGGCGCTGCCGGTAAGGGCCAGGTGCTCCTCGATGAGGCCGCGGAGCAGCTCGCGGTCCTCGTCACTGACGACAGGCTCCAGGGCCACCATGTCCAGGTTGCACCGCGCCGGGAAGCCGCCGTCCTCGTCCAGCACGTAGGCGATGCCGCCGCTCATGCCCGCGGCGAAGTTGCGCCCGGTCGGCCCAAGCACGACCACGCGGCCGCCGGTCATGTACTCGCAGCCGTGGTCGCCCACGCCTTCCACCACCGCCTGCGCGCCGCTGTTTCGCACGGCGAACCGCTCGCCGGCCATGCCGCGAATGAACACGCGGCCGCCGGTGGCGCCGTACAGCACCACGTTGCCGACTATGATGTTCTCCTCCGGCACGAAGGTGGAAGCCTCCGGCGGATACACTGCGACGCGACCGCCGGATATGCCCTTGGAGAAGTAGTCGTTGGCGTCGCCTTCCAGGGTGAGGGAGATGCCCTTGGCTAGGAATGCCCCGAAGCTCTGGCCCGCGGAGCCCTTGAAGCTGATGCGAATGGTGTCGTCCGGCAAGCCGTCCTCGCCGTAGCGCTTGGCGACCTCGCCGCTGAGCATGGTGGCGACGACGCGGTTGGAGTTTCGGATGGGCAGCTTGATGTCCACCGGCTCGCCGTTGTCCAGCGCGGGCCGCGACATCTCGATTAGCGTGTGGTCAAGCGCAAGCTCCAGGCCGTGGTCCTGGGGCTGGCACCAGTACGTGGCCACGCTGTCCGGCACGTCCGGCAGCTGCAGCATGGGCTCGATGTCCAGGCCGCGCGCCTTCCAGTGCTCGATCGCCCGTGCAGGCTCCAGCCTGTCCATGCGGCCGACCATCTCGTTCACGGTGCGGAACCCCAGCTCCGCCATGATCTCGCGCAGGTGCTCGGCCACGAAAAAGAAGTAGTTGATGACGGCCTCAGGTTGGCCGGCAAACCGCTTCCGAAGCTCCGGGTTCTGCGTGGCCACGCCCACGGAGCACGTGTTCAGGTGGCACTTGCGAAGCATGATGCAACCCAGCGTGATTAGCGGCGCGGTAGCAAACCCGAACTCCTCAGCGCCAAGCAGGCATGCAACGGCCACGTCCCGTCCGGTCTTGAGCTGTCCGTCCGTCTGCACGATGATGCGCCCGCGGAGGTCGTTCATCAGCAGGACCTGGTGTGTCTCGGCCAAGCCAAGCTCCCACGGCAGGCCGGCGTGCTTGATGGACGACTCCGGCGATGCGCCGGTGCCGCCGCTGTCGCCGCTGATGAGCACCACGTCGCCGTGACCCTTCGATACGCCTGCGGCGATGATGCCCACGCCCACCTCGGCAACCAGCTTCACGTGGATCCTGGCCTCCGGGTTGACGTTCTTGAGGTCGTGGATGAGCTGCGCCAGGTCCTCAATCGAGTAGATGTCGTGGTGAGGCGGCGGCGAGATCAGCTCGACGCCGGGCGTCGTGTGTCGAATCCAGCCGATGTACTCGTCGACCTTGTATCCGGGGAGCTGTCCGCCCTCGCCGGGCTTGGAACCCTGCGCCATCTTGATCTGCAGGTCGGTGGCGTTCACCAGGTAGTTGGTGGTCACGCCGAAGCGGCCTGAGGCCACCTGCTTGATGGCGCTGGCCCTAGAGTCACCGTTGTTGTCCGGCGTGAAGCGGCGGTAGTCCTCTCCGCCCTCGCCCGTGTTGCTCTTCGCGCCGATGCGATTGGTGGCTATGGCCAGGGTCTCGTGGGCCTCGCGGCTGATGGCTCCCAGCGAGATTGCGCCGGTGGCAAACCGCTTGACGATCTCAGACGCCGGCTCCACCTCATCGATAGGGATGGGCTGGTCCAGCATCTTGAAGTCCAGCAGGCCGCGCAGGGTGGACAGCTGCCGCTCCCGCTCGTCGATGAGCGTGGCGAACCGCTTGTAGGTCGGGTAGTCGTTGCTGCCGGTTGAGTGCTGCAGGAGGGCGATGGACTCCGGGTTGTACATGTGGTACTCGCCGTTGCGGCGCCAGTAGTAGGCCCCGCCCTGGTCGATCTCCAGCTCGCTGGACAGGTGGCCGTCCGCATAGCCGTACGAGTGACGCCTGCGCGTCTCCTCCTCGATGGTGTCCAGACCGATGCCGCCGATGCGTGAGGACGTCCAGGTGAAGTACCGGTCGATCGTCTCCTGGTTCAAGCCGACAGCCTCGAAAATCTGTGCGCCGCGGTAGCTCTGGACGGTCGAGATGCCCATCTTGGACATGACCTTGAGCACGCCCTTGTTGATCGCCTTGACGAAGTTCTTCTCGGCGGTGTAGGCGTCCACTGGCAAAGGCGTGACCTCCTGCTCCGCAAGCTCACGGAGCAGCTCATAGGCAAGGTAGGGGCAGACCGCGCCCGCGCCGTAGCCGATGAGCAGCGAGAAGTGCATGACCTCCCGCGGCTCGGCGGACTCCACGACGAGGCCAACCCTGGTGCGCACGCCCTCGCGTATCAGGTGGTGGTGCACGGCTGAGGTTGCCAGCAGGCTGGGTATGGGTGCGTAGCGGCTGTCCACGCCCCGGTCCGAAAGGATGATTATGGAGCTGCCGGACGCCACCGCCTCAGTCGCCTCGCGGCACAGCCGCTCGACGGCGCGCTCCAGTGCGCCGGGGCCCTCACCCGTATCGAACAGCATGGCGCAGGTGGTCGCGCGGATCCCGCCGGCGGAGATGTTCCTTATCTTCTCAAGCTCCGTGACGGACAGGATTGGCTCCTTCAGCCTCAGCTGGCGGCAGTGCTCAGGAGTCTCCTCGAACAGGTTCTGCTCGGAGCCGATGAACGCCTCCAGCGAGGTCACAAGCTCCTCCCGTATGGCATCCAGCGGCGGGTTGGAGACCTGCGCGAAGAGCTGCTTGAAATAGTTGAACAGCATTTGAGACCTGTCGGAGAGGACGGCCAGGGGCGCGTCGTTGCCCATCGAACCCACCGGCTCTGCGCCGGTCACGGCCATCGGCTCCATCAGCATCTGCAGGTCTTCCAGCGTGTAGCCGAAGGCGCGCTTCAGAGGGGGGAGCGAGTCACGGCTCAAGCCGGGCAGCGCAGCAGGCTCGGGAAGCTGGTTCATGTCCACGCGGTTCTCGGAGAGCCACTCATGATAGGGCTGACGCCGGGAAAGCGTCTCCTTCAGCTCCTGGTCGCCAATGATACGGGCTTCCTCCGTGTCCAGCAGGAACATGCGACCGGGGCGTATCCTGTCCTTGAATCGCACCTCATCCGCGGGCACGTCCAGCACGCCCACCTCTGAGGCCATGACCAGCATGTCGGAGTTGGTCACCAGGTACCGGAAGGGCCTCAGCCCGTTGCGGTCCAGCACGATGCCGATGCGCTTGCCGTCCGTGGCGGCAATGAGCGCCGGGCCGTCCCACGCCTCCATCAGGCTGGAGTGATACTCGTAGAAGTCGCGCTTCTCCTGTGGCATGTCCACGCGTTCGCCTGTCGCCTCCGGGATCATCATCATCAGGGCGTGCGGAAGCGAGCGGCCGGTGGCCAGCAGAAGCTCCAACGTGTTGTCGAAGCATGCGGTGTCGCTGGCGCCCGGCGTGATGATTGGGAACAGCTTCTCCATGTCGTCGCCGAACATGGGCGAGGAGAACATGGACTGTCGGGCGGTCATCCAGTTGATGTTGCCCCGGAGCGTGTTTATCTCTCCGTTGTGGCAGATGAGGCGGTACGGGTGCGCCAGCCTCCACGAGCCAAGCGTGTTGGTGCTGAAGCGGGCGTGCACCATAGCGAATGCGCTCGCCATCGCGGGGTCGCTGAGGTCGGGATAGAAGCCCATGAGCTGAGTGCCCATCAGGAGGCCCTTGTATACGATTCTATTGCCGGAGAGGCTGGGGATGTAGAAGTGGCGGCGAGTCTCGTCGTCCGTGCTCTCCACAGCGCGCTCGACCACCTTGCGGATCACGTACAGCTTGCGCTCGAAGTGGGCCTCGTCGGCCACTCCGGGGCCGCGGCCCACGAACACCTGCCGGATGAGCGGCTGGGAGTCCCGCGCTATCTCGCCGATGGCTGAGGCGTCGACGCGCACGTCTCGCCAGCCCAGCAACCGCTGGCCCTCCGCCTCGATGGCCTGTTGCACCAGCTGCTCGCTAGCTTCGCGGCGCGCGTTGTCCGGCGGCAGGAAGACCATGCCCACGCCGTACTCGCCCGGCGCCGGAAGCTCAATGCCCAGTTCCGCGCACCTGTCGCGGAAGAAGTCGTGCGGAATCTGGATGAGGATGCCCGCGCCGTCGCCGGTGAGTGGGTCACAGCCGCACGCCCCGCGATGGGCCAGGTTGACCAGTACCTCGAGTCCCTTCTCCAGGATGTCGTGGGACTTGTGGCCGCTTATGTTGGCCACGAGGCCGACGCCGCAGGCGTCGCGCTCGAACCTGGGGTCATACAGGCCGTGGATATGCTGTGGCAGTCGGGGCATGGTCTGCAACGGGCAAACTCCTCGCCTAAAGGATAGGCAGATATCTCTTCAGCTCGTAGTTGGTGACCTGCGCCTGGTACTGGCTCCACTCGATCTTCTTGTTCTGGATGAAGCTGTTGAAGACGTGGTCGCCCAGAGTCTCTCGCACCAGGTCGCTGCTCTCGGTGAGCAGGATTGCCTCTCTGAGGCTGCCCGGCAGGGTCTCGATGCCCCTGCGCGTGCGCTCCTCGTTCGTCATGTTGAAGACGTTCTCCTGCACGGGGTCCGGCGCGGGCAGGCCGCGCTCTGCGCCATCAAGGCCCGCGGCGAGCATGACCGCAAATGCGAGGTAGGGGTTGCAGGCCGGGTCAGGCGCGCGATACTCGATCCGCACCGAGTCCTCACGCCCCTCCTTATAAGCGGGCACACGGATCAGGTCGGACCGGTTCACGCTGGCCCACGAGATGTAGACCGGCGCCTCGTATCCGACGATGAGCCTCTTGTAGGAGTTGACCCACTGGTTTGTGACGGCCGTGATCGCCGGTGCGTGGTGCATCAGCCCGGCCACGAAGGAGAGGGCAAGAGGCGAGAGGTGGGAGGCGCTTTCGGCGTCATAAAACGCGTTGGTGGCGCCCTTGAACAGCGACTGATGCACGTGCATCCCGCTCCCGTTCACGTTGGCTATGGGCTTGGGCATGAAGGTGGCGTAGAGGCCGTTTCGCATGGCCACCTCCTTGATGACCAGGCGCTGCGTCATCACGTTGTCGGCCATGGTGAGCGCGTCAGAGTAGCGCAGGTCGATCTCGTGCTGGCTGGTGGCAGCCTCGTGGTGGCTGAACTCCACGGCGATGCCCATCTCCTCCAGTGTCAGCACCGTCTCGCGGCGCAGCTCGGTTGCCAGGTCAAGGGGCGTCTGATCGAAGTAGCCGCCCTCGTCGAGCACGTCCGTGCCCTCGGAGTTGCGGAAGTAGAAGTACTCAAGCTCTGGCCCCACGTAGTAGGTGTAGCCCTTGGAGGCGGCGCGCTCCAGAGTACGCTTGAGCACGTTCCGCGGGTCGCCTTCAAAAGGCTGCCACTGCGGCGTGAGGATGTCGCAGAACATGCGCGCCACGGCGTTCTGCCGCGGCCGCCAGGGAAGTATGCGAAACGTGGTGGGGTCCGGCATCGCCACCATGTCGCTCTCGTCAATGCGCGCGAACCCCTCTATGGAAGACCCGTCGAAGCCGACGCCCTGCTCCAGCGCCTCCTCCAGCTCCTGGGCGGTGATGGCAAACCCCTTGAGCGCGCCCAGGATGTCGGTGAACCACAGGCGAATGAACTTGACGTCGTGCTCGCGCACCATGCCAAGGACGTACTCCCGGGCCTCTTCCCTCTCAGTAGTCATGCGCTCACTTCTTGTTACAGAGGTCATCACAAAGTGAAGAATATAGGTGATTGTGAAGTTTGTGTCAATGTTTTGCCTTGCGTTCAATTGTACTTTTCGCCAATGCCATTGTAAAGGAGTGCGCCTGCCTGCGTTGCCTGACCCTGCGCGCGTGGCGGAATCCTGGAAACCACCGCCCAATGGGGACGTTATCCGCAATGCACTGAGGCGGTTGGGCTCGCGCTCCTCAGCGCCGGCGCCCTGCGCCTAGTCTTCGCTGCGCATGAGGCGTATGCCGGTGGAGAGCAGCACGAGCGGCACCACCGAGTCAAGGATGAGCCACAGCCATCCCAGGTCGTTCGGCGGGTCCACGAACTGGAAGCCCAGCCAGTTCCACATGAGCAGCAGAAGGAGCACTGCTGAGACGTAGAAGGCGAAGTTGGCCTCCAGGTAGTCGCGGCTGACGCCCAGGTTGTAGGTGCCGTCTCCGTTCTCCAGCTTGCGGAGCAGCGCGCACACAAGAGTGATGGACACCCCAACGACCATGAGGGGATCCAGCACTCGCCAGACGTCCAGGGCTGAGCCCTCAAGCGTGGGGTCGTATAGCTGCGTCGCCAGGAAATGGCTCGCGACTGCAATGCCGAGAAGTATGAGATACAGGGCCGCCAAACGCTTCAATAAGACCATGCAGTTGCTCCCAAATGGTGGTGTGCGCGCCCATTAAACTACGCCTGTTGGACGCCTGATGTCAACTCCGCGGGCGCATCCTCGTTGCGGCGCGCCTGTTGAGATTCTATAATGGCCCAAGCCTTACGCGGAGTTTCTAATATGTCCATGCGCACGACCGAGCGTCGATACGATCCTCAAGAGCTGGACGCCAAGTGGCAGGCCCGATGGCAGCAGGAAGGCCTCCACTCAGTCCGCGACGATGATCCACGACCCAAGTGGTACGAGCTCACGATGTACCCCTACACCTCCGGCGACCTCCACATAGGCCACTGGTACGCCATGGCGCCCTCCGACGCCCACGCGCGTTTCCGCCGGATGCAGGGTTACAACGTCATCCACCCAATGGGCTTCGACTCGTTCGGCCTGCCGGCGGAGAACGCCGCCATCAAGCATGGGATTCATCCGCACACCTGGACCATGAACAACGTCGAGAACATGCGCCGGCAGCTGCGGTCGATTGGCACAATCTACGACTGGGACCGGGAGATCATCTGCGCCCTGCCGGAGTACTACCGCTGGAACCAGTGGATATTCCTGCAGTTCTTGAAGGCTGGGCTGGCCTATCGCGCCAATGCGCCTGCAAACTGGTGTCCGCCCTGCCAGACCGTGCTGGCCAACGAGCAGGTGGTGGACGGCAAGTGCGAGCGGTGCGATGCCGCCGTCAGCCGCCGCGACATGGAGCAGTGGTTCTTCAGCATCACCAAGTACGCGGAGGAGTTGCTGGACTTCTCTGGCCTGGTCGACTGGCCGGAGCGCATCAAGACCATGCAGACCAACTGGATCGGGCGCAGCGTGGGCGTGGAGATTGCATTCGACATCTCGGAGTACGGGCTGGAGGAGACTGAGATCCGCACGTTCACGACTCGAATCGATACCATCTACGGCGTGACGTTCGTTGTCATTGCGCCGGAGCACCCGCTGGTCGCGTCGCTGACCACCGACGACCGCCGAGCTGAGGTGGAAGCCTACGTGGAACAGGCCCGCCGCCAGTCTGAGGTGGAGCGGCTGTCCACGGAGCGCGAGAAGTCGGGCGTGTTCACCGGCGCATACGCCGTGAACCGGCTCAACGGCGACCGCGTGCCCATCTTCGTCGCGGACTACGTGCTGCTCTCGTACGGAACGGGCATCGTGATGGGCGTTCCTGCGCACGACGAGCGCGATTTCGAGTTTGCCCGCAAGTACGGCCTGGAAGTGCGGATGGTCATCGCGCCGCCGGACTGGGACGGCCCCGAGTTGACGGGCGCGTACGTCGATGTGGGCGTGCAGGTGAACTCCGGCCCGTTCGACGGTATGCCGTCGAGCGTGGGCAAGGAGCGCATCGCAGACTTCGTGGAGGCCAACGGATGGGGCGGCCGCACGGTGTCCTACAGGCTGCGGGACTGGCTAATCTCCCGGCAGCGCTACTGGGGCACGCCCATTCCCGTGGTCTACTGCGACGGCTGCGGCCCAGTGCCGGTGCCTGAGGAGGAGCTTCCCGTGCTGCTGCCGGAGGACGCGCAGTTCCGGCCCACCGGCGAATCGCCGCTGCTGTACCACGAGAAGTTCCTGACCGCGCCGTGTCCGGGGTGCGATGAGACCGGCACACGCGAGACGGACACGATGGACACGTTCGTGGACTCGTCGTGGTATCACCTGCGCTACGCCAGCCCGCACTACGACCGCGGCCCCTTCGACCCGGAGTCGGTCAAGAAGTGGCTGCCGGTCGACCAGTACACGGGGGGCGCGGAGCACGCCGTGATGCACCTGCTCTACGCCAGGTTCTTCAACAAGGCGCTGCGAGACCTGGGACTGGTGGACTTCGACGAGCCGTACCTGAGGCTGTTCAACCAGGGCATCATCATCGCCGACCACCAGAAGATGAGCAAGTCGCGCGGCAACGTGATAACGCCCGACCCGTACGTACGGGACCTCGGCGCGGACGTGGTGCGCACGTACCTGATGTTCCTTGGGCCGTGGGACCAGGGCGGCGACTGGTCGGACTCCGGCATCAACGGCATGGCGCGCTGGATCAACCGCGTGTGGGACCTCACGCAGAGGGACGCATCGACGCTCGACGCGCAGCCCGCGAACGATGAGGCGGTTCGCACGCTGGTCCGTACCACCCACAAGACGGTCAAGAAGGTCATCGGCGACCTGGAGCGGTTCAAGTTCAACACGGCGCTGGCTGCGATGATGGAGATGACGAACCACATGAGCCGCGCCTGGGACGATGGCGGCATCGACTCCGGCAGCTGGCGCGACGCCGTCGAGAAGCTGCTGCTGCTGCTTGCGCCCATCGCGCCGCACGTGACGGAGGAGCTGTGGGAGAGGACTGGTCGCCCGTTCAGCATCCACAACCAGCTGATGCCATCGTGGGACGAGGAGCTGGCGCGAGACGAGGAGATCACGCTTGTGGTGCAGGTGAACGGCCGCGTCCGTGACCGTATACAGGCGCCCGCGTCGATAGAGGAGGAGGAGGCGCGTCAGCTTGCGCTGGAGAGCGCGCGGGTAAGGCCATACGTGGAGGGTTCGGAGGTGAGGCAGGTGGTGTACGTGCCCGGCCGGCTGGTGAACGTAGTGGTGAGGTAGGGGCGCGAAAACCCTTCAACCGTCATTGCGGCGCAAGCCGCAATCTAGGGCATGGCTCTTCTCCACGGCATGGCTCACTACTCGTGAGCTTGGTCATGCCGGACATCAATACCAATCGGAAGTGCCAATGCCGGCGACGCCAGACTTTGTGAGATACTATTGACGATAGTGTATTGAGATTTGCAAGTGACTTCCAAAGTGCGAAAGTGCCAACGAGAACTGAGTAAAGGGGAAGGTGATCATTGACTGAAGTGCCCAAAGACAAGTTCTCGAATTCCTCTGGTCTGGAGAAGCCGGCTCCTAAGTCTCGTAATAGGCACGGACGGCGGGAGCCACCAGTGCTGCTCGACTGGTCGAGCATCGAGTACATCCCATTCCCGCCTTCTCCTAGAGCTTGGGAAACGGGTCGTCGCGACAATTTCCACCTAGCGTACAACCACCCTAAGACTGGGCCAGTGATCAAGGCGGGGTTCAAGGGTCATTACGACGAGGTAGTTAGACTTGCCGTTGGACTTTCTGCAAACCAACGAAAGGGCAGAGTTGGCGATATCATTGTGGAAGCGTATCGCAAGTTGATCGTCCAGAAGATGAAGGCTGGTCATCTCGCTGCAGCCGCCGAGCAGAGCATTGATATGCTTGAGTTAGTTCCAGGAGCCGTTCAAGATGTCGATCGACGACGATTCAATCGAATCCTCAAGCAGATGGACAAGGCGGGAGAATCACATAGCTACTCACATATCGACGTTCCCAGACCCATTCCACAGCCATGGTTCACAAGTGCCGGATGGACAATCACTGAGGAGCGGAGGCTACGAGAGCACGAGCGCTCCAGTCAGGCCTTTGAGGTTGCCACCATAGATGGATATGGCAAATGGATGCTCGACCGCCGTGGCTCTAGCGATGACGACCCGGATGTCAAGAGTATCCTTCGACGCCTAGATGCAGGAGGTCAGTTGGTAGGTGAGAAACTCCTTAGTCATGACGCTTACCGTACAAGCAGAAGCTCTACCGGATCCAACATTGCGATAATGGACACTGACGGAAAGCTACACATCTATGACTCTGCATTGAGCCTTGCTATGGTGCGAAACCTACAAGAGGACCCACGGGTTGTGGACCATTTCCAAACAGTTGACACGAACTACTGGGGGGAATTCAAATCCCAGGTCCGAGTTGTTGAAATTGCGCCTGAGGGCGACCGCTTTCTCTTCACGCTTGCGGATGAGGCATGGTGCTGCTCTTTGTCTGGAGATGCGATTTGGGGTGTCGCTATGCCCCTTAATGAGGGTTGGGAGCGGGTCAGAGGGAATCCCAAGGCCTTTGGAATGAATCACGACGTGGAGGAGGCACTATGCATATTTGATCTTGAACTTCCTGTAACGCCCGCAGAAATCAAGCGAAAGTACAGGGCCTTAGCGATGGCCCATCATCCAGACCGCAACCCGAGCGACCTTGGCGCGAGCGACAAGATGAAGGAGCTAAACTGGGCATTCCAAGTGCTTACTGGTGTCGACCCAAACACACTTGAGTTTGAGGATTCCGAGATTACATACTTTGCTAGAACTTTCTCCGACAGCGTGAATGATCTCGGCGGATTTCGGCTTGAATTCACCGTAGGTGGAGGTGTGCCTCAAGACTGGGTATACGCCGCGAGCTTCGCGGCCTCGGACGGCTGCACCTATGTGGCAACATACTCAGGAAAGATTGTTCTTCTTTCTCGTGAGGGTCAGCCGCTTGTGGTTTTCGATATCGGATTCTGTCCGCAGGAGATCGCTGAAGTAGGACAATACACCTACTTTAAGACCTTTACGCGGCTCTACGTCGTGGAGGGCAGGGCTAGATTGGCTGCGATTATCGACCTCTTCGAACACGCAAAGCTACTTGAGTATGGATCAGGGTTCGGCCTTCTTTCAAGCAGGAAGGTAGAATGGTTCACAATCTCGGGTGTCAAAACCGGGGAGTTGTTGTCCCGCGATCCCATCAAGAGGGTTCACAAAACAGGCGGCGGCGCGATAGTTCAGACGCGCCAACATCAGGTATTGGTGCACGGCCTCGATTAGTGAGCGAAAGTCAACAGCGCGTCTGAGCACGCGAAGAGGGCGCCGGTCACATTGTGACCGGCGCCCTTCAACCGTAGCTCGATTGCTAGCGCTTGTGCGCTGAACCTCTGCCTAGAACTGAGCGGCCTCCGTGGAGCCTGCCAACGCCGCAGTGGCGCCCAGGTCCTCGCTCACGCTCAGCAGCACCTCGTCGAAGTAGCCTGCGCCAACCTCGGCCTGGTGCTTGGTGGCGGTGTAACCGTCCACCTCGCGTGCGAACTCCTGCTCCTGGATCCTCACGTAGGCGGGCATACCCTCCGTGCTGTAGGCCCTTGCCAACTCGAAGGCGTTGAGGTTGATCATGTGCCAACCCGCCAGGGTGATGAACTGGAACTTGTAGCCTGCCTTGCCCAGCTCGTTCTGGAACTTGGCGATTGTGGCGTCGTCCAGGTGGCTCTTCCAGTTGAAGGAGGGAGAGCAGTTGTAGGCCAGCATCATGTCCGGGTGCTCGGCGCGAATCCTCTCGGCGAAGGCGATGGCCTCGTCCAGGTCCGGGTCGGAGGTCTCGCACCACAGCAGGTCGGCGTAGGGAGCGTATGCGAGCCCGCGGGAGACGGCGGCCTCGAAGCCGTCCTGCACCACGTAGAAGCCCTCGGGCGTGCGCTCGCCGGTGGAGAACGCTGCGTCGCGCTCGTCGATGTCGCTGGTGAGGAGCGTGGCGCTGCGAGCGTCCGTGCGGGCGCAGAGTATGGTGGGCACGTCCAGGACGTCGGCCGCCAGCCTTGCCGCGTTCAGCGTGTGGATGAACATGTTGGATGGTATGAGCACCTTGCCGCCCATGTGCCCGCACTTCTTGGCGGAGGACAGCTGGTCCTCGAAGTGGACGCCGGCGGCTCCGGCCTCGATCATGCCGCGCATCAGCTCGTAGGCGTGGATGGCGCCGCCGAAACCGGCCTCGGCGTCGGCAACGATTGGCACGAAGTAGTCTAGGTCCGACTTGCCTTCCAGACACTGGATCTGGTCGGCCCGCATGAGAGCGTTGTTGAGCCGCTTCACGACGGATGGAACGCTGTTGGAGGGATAGAGGCTCTGGTCAGGATAGGTGTGGGAGGCCAGGTTGGCGTCGCCGGCCACCTGCCAGCCGCTGAGGTAGAGGGCATTGAGTCCGCCCTTGACCATGTTCACGGCCTGCGCGCCAGTCAGGGCGCCGAATGTACGAACGAAGCCGTCGCCGTTGAGGTCATTCCACAGGCGCTCGGCGCCGCGCTTCGCCAGCGTGTGCTCGATCTTGATGCTGTTGCGCAGCTTCACCACTGATTCGGCCGTAAAGTCTCGCTTTACGCCCTTCCAGCGCGAGTCTGTTGCCCAGCTCTCTTCAAGCGCGCGCACCTGCTGGTCGAAGTCCCGATGGTGGTTGTTCATGTCCTGCCTCCTTATCCCTGTTGCTCTACCAGATTGTTGAACAGCCGAGTGTTCTTTGCCTCTGTACCAGTATAGCCGCCATGAGATATAATACAAGGACAGCCTTTCCTATAGCAGTGATAGAACTTCTCTATCAGTGGCTAGCGGCAAGGCCGATACATGGCATCAGACTTGGGCCTCATGGTTCGGGAGGTGTGGTCATGGAGCTGGCACAGCTGGAAGCGTTCCTTGCGGCGGCGGACCGCGGCAGTTTCCGGCGTGCTGCGGAGACGCTGTTCCTGTCGCAGCCGTCGCTGAGCGCGAGGGTGCACGCGCTGGAGGTGGAGCTGGGCGTGCCGCTATTCCACCGCATGGGGCGGGGCGTGCGTCTGACAGAGTGGGGCAGAGCGTTCCGCCCGTACACGGAGCGGGCGATCGAGGCGCTGCGACAGGGACGCGAGGTCATCGACACGACGCGCGGTGCGTCCGGCGGCGTGCTGCAGATTGCGTCAGCGAGAGCCATCGGCACGTACACACTGCCCACCATACTGGACCGGTTTCGCCGCAAGTACCCCGAAATCAAGGTGCACATCAGCGTCGGCCGGTCGTCGGACGTGCTGCGTATGGTGGCGGACGAGGAGGCGCAGGTGGGGCTGTGCCGCGTGCTGACTGACCCGGACGTTGTCACCATGCACCTCTACGACGAGGACATCTGCCTGGTCACCTCGCCGAGCCACCCCTTTGCCGTTGCAGGTGAGGCCAGCATCTACGACGTGGCTCGCGAGCCGCTCATCCTGTACGATAGGGACTCGACATACTTCGTGCTCATCGGGCAGGTGTGCCGCGAGGCGGGCATATCGCCCAGGGTCGAGATGACGCTGGACAGCATAGAGGCGACCAAGCACATGGTTGAGCTGGGCATCGGCATATCGTTTCTGCCCAGGAGCAGCATGCGCCACGAGCTTGAGCGAGACAGCCTCCGCGTGGTGTCGCTGAGGGAGGGCCACTCCATATCGCTGCCCACGGCGGTGATGGTGCGCCAGGCACAGCACTACGGCGCCGGCGTTCAGGCCTTCCTGGACGTTCTGCGAGACATGTATGGCGTCACCGTGCCGCTCCCGGAGGCGGCCGATGACAAAGCGAGGTCCAAGTCTCACGCGGAGGGCGTGGAATCCGCCGCCAAGTGAGCGTATAATGGAGGCGTCGGGGCGTAGCGCAGTCGGAAGCGCGCCACGTTCGGGACGTGGAGGTCGCTGGTTCAAGTCCAGTCGCCCCGACCACCCCTTTCGCGGGGAGACGCCTTGCCTGAACAGAAGGTCCTGATAATCGAGGACGAGGAGAACCTTCTCGAGGCCCTGAGGTACAGCCTGGAGCGAGAGGGCTACTCCGTACTCACCGCAACGGACGGCGAGGCGGGCCTTCAGCAGGCGAGGGAAGGCGTGCCGGACCTGGTCATCCTGGACGTCATGCTCCCAAGGCTGGACGGCCTGGAGGTCTGCCGCATCCTCCGCCGGGAGACGCTCACGCCCATCCTCATGCTCACGGCCAAGGGTGAGGAGATCGACCGGGTGGTGGGCCTGGAGCTGGGCGCCGACGATTACGTGACCAAGCCCTTCAGCATGAGGGAGCTGCTGGCGCGGGTGCGCGCAATGCTGCGCCGCTCCGCGATGGGTGCACAGTCGGAACAGGCCGCCGGCAACACCGTGCTGAGAGCGGGCGACATCGAGATCGACCTCACGGGTCACACGGCCAAGGTAGCTGGCAACCCGCTCGACCTCAAGCCCAGGGAGTTCGAGCTGCTGGCGCTGCTGGTGTCCAACAAGGGTCGCGCGTTCACAAGAGACCAGATTCTCGAGCGTCTCTGGGGCTACGACTACATAGGCGACAGCCGCACCGTGGACGTGCACGTGCGCTGGCTTCGAGAGAAGATTGAGGCTGAGCCCGGGCATCCCAGAAAGATCATCACCATCAGGGGCGTGGGCTACCGGTTCGAAGCATGAACCTCCTGCACAGTCTCCAGTGGCGCATCGTTCTCTCCTACACCGTCCTCATCATAGTCTCCATGGGTGCGGTGAGCATCTACCTTGTCGACTTCGTGCGCGACACGCACATAGCGAGCGTTGAGCAGCGGCTGGAGCGGGAGGCCGTCCTTGCGGCTGAGAGCCTGGCGCCGCTCTTCGACGCGGGGGCGGACGTGGACGATCTGCGCGAGGCGGGCGAACGCGTCGGCAGCCTCATAGACGCGCGAGTCACCGTCATCGACAGCGACGGCGCGGTGCTGGCGGATACGTGGCAGCCGCCCGAGGAGCTCCAGAACCAGGCCCGGCGCCCGGAGGTCAGAGACGCGCTTGCCGGCGGCATCAGCTGGAGCACCCGCGTGAGCGCCGCACGGGGAGAGGAGCTTCTCTACACCGCCGCGCCAATCCGATCTGACGACGAGCTTGTCGGGGTTGCCAGGGTCGCGATACCCACGTCAGCGATCCAGTCCAGCGTCAACCGCATAATCGCCACAATCGTCGTATCTGCCATCGTCGTGACAGGGCTATCGCTTGCTCTTGGCTACTTCCTGGCCAGACGCACCTCTCGCTCGGTTCGCAGCGTTACCGAGGCTGCGCGCCAGGTAGCGCTCGGTGACCTCGACCACCACGTAGAGGCGTTATCCTCCGACGAAACCCGCGAGCTGGCGGACGCATTCAACAGCATGGCGGCGTCGCTCAGGTACATGGTGCAGGAGCTGTCCGGCGAGCGCGACAAACTGACGGCTGTGCTGGACACCATGGCGGACGGCGTGGCCCTCATCGGGCCGGAGGAGAGGACCGAGCTGGTGAACAGCGCGGGCCTGGAGATGCTTCGCGTGCGAGAGCAGGAGCCTATCGGCATGCGCTTCCCGGAGGTAGTGCGTGACCCCGATCTGTACCGGCTGGTGGCAACCTGCCTCGAGACGAAGGAGCAGCAGCACGGCGAGGTTGAGCTGTACCAGCCGGCCCGCTTTCTGAGCGCCATCGCAACCCCCATCATCGAAGTCGATGCTACGTGGGTGCTGCTGACGATCCACGACCTGACCAGGATGCACCAGGTGGAGACCACTCGCAGGGAGTTCGTTACCAACGTTTCGCATGAGCTGAGGAGTCCCCTGGCTTCAGTGAAGGCCATCGTGGAGACGCTGGACAACGGCGCGCTGGAGGAGGCGGAGGTTGCCAGGGACTTCGTGCGCCGCATTAACTGGGAGGTTGACAGGATGAGCAGGCTGATCGAGGACCTGCTGGACCTGGCCAGGCTGGACAGCCGACAGGGGCTGCTTTCGCTAAACACCTTGGACCTGCGGCTGCTGATGACGGAGGTTAAGGAGAGTTTCCAGGAGCGGGCCGACTACAGGAACGTGCGGGTGGAGGTGATTGCGCCGGAGCGGCTGCCGCGCGCGGTGGGAGACGAGGAGAGGCTGCGGCAGGTGCTGATCAACCTGCTGGACAACGCGCTGAAGTTCACGCCCGGCAGCGGCTGGGTGACGCTCTCGGCGTACCCGGAGCACGAGATGATCCGGGTCGGTGTGAGAGACAGCGGCGTGGGCATATCGGAGGACCACCTGCCCCACATCTTCGAGCGGTTCTACAAGGCGGACCGGTCGCGGCAGGGCGGCGGCACGGGCCTGGGGCTCGCCATCGTCAAGCACATAGTGCAGGCGCACGGTTCCGAGGTTGCGGTGCAGAGCCGGGAGGGAGAGGGCAGCGCCTTCACCTTCACGCTTCCGCGTGCGACGTAGGGGCGCGGAGGCGCCAGCAGCCGCCTAGCCGTTCATCTCCTCATCCGTGTGCGGGCCAAGCCATGATACTGTCGAGAGACATGAGCGGGGATGGCGGCGGAGGTGTCGTTCTGAGCCCTTATGCTAGGCCCATAGCCTGCCTCGTACTAAATGCGGGGAGGGGGCAAAACCGCGCGTCCGCGCAGGATTCACCCCCATCTCAATCTTCCCCCATCGAGGGGGAAGAGGTTTTGGCGGTTGCCCCCGACCGTCATTGCGGCCCCCGCATTGGCGCGCGACCCCGCTCACCCTGAGCTTGTCGTAGGGCGTGAGCGGGCGGCGTGCGACTGTCATTTCGAGCGCAGCGCAGCGGAGTCGAGAAATCTACGGCATCCGCGCACACGAGACTTGAGGGCCAGGGGCCTCGCGTGTCTGTGGGGGAGGGCAGGCGTCCATGTCCGGAGGTCTTGGATTCTTCGACTCCGCTTCGCTTCGCTCAGAATGACGGTCGGGCATGACCCTGGTGCCGTAGGGGCACTTCGCGAACCGCCGCCTGCAGTTCGATTGACGACCACCGTCCGCGCCTTCACCAACCCCTAACCGTCGCTTAACGCGGCCCTAAAGCGCCGTTAACTTCGGCGGGCTATGCTGTGGTTGATGACTCCAACAGCAAGGCGTAGGGGGAACCGTTCGAGGGAGAGTACCCTGACCCTTGTTCCACGTGGCAGGGAGGGGCGCT
>DAOUKJ010000060.1:0-19421 GCA_034421435.1 Dehalococcoidia bacterium
GAGGTCGCAGGGCATACCGTCAAGAATGGTGCTGGGATTCGGCTTTGGTGAGCCTGATCCTGAGAGAGAGGGCTTTGTAATCCGCGATAAGGACAGCCACTCCTGGCCGGAGGTGTACTTCGGCCACTTGGGATGGGTGCCCTTCGAGCCGACCCCCATCTATCCCGTTCGGACTCGCGGTCGTCCCGAAAGCCCGTTCGGGATAGGAGGCCTGAGTGGTGACCTGATTGAGGGCCAACTGGAGGAAATCCTGGGCGAGCCTGAGATCGATCCCGACTCCCTGGACACTCTGGAGCTGGACCCCGGAGGGCCCCTCTCGGGAGGCGAAGGCGCCAAGCCCCTCCCATTGCGCTACTTTGGCACACCACTTGGGCTGGGTGGCGGCCTCTTCCTCGGGTTCATGATCGTCGGTGTGGTACTGCTGCGCGTGGTGTGGATGATGCAGTACGGAAGGCTGCCGACCGGACAGACCGCGTACGAGAGAATGTACCGCCTTTCGGCGTTTCTTGGCTTCAGAGCAAGACCGTCCCAGACCCCGGCGGAGTTCACCAACGGACTGGGCGAATTGCTGCCGGACGTGCGGGATGAGGTCGAAATGGTCTCCCGGAGCTTTGTGAGGGAGAGGTACGGCGGAGTCCGCCCAACCGCGCTGGAGCAGATGAGACTGCTCTGGGCATGGCGCCGAATAAAGAGGTCGCTCTCCGCCCGGCAGATGCGGGAGGGGGAGGCCGTGCCCGGCTAGTGCGGTACGCGCCGGAGCACGGGGTGACACAACTCGCAAACTTCATGGTACACTTGTGGGCATCCTAATGACATCGGGCTGAGAGGGACGCTTGAATCAACTAGCTGAAGCTTCACAAACGGCGCTTAGGCTGCTGGAAAACATCAAGGGCGTAATCGTAGGCAAGGAGCAGGCCATCGAGATGAGCCTGGTAGCCCTGATGGCGCAGGGCCACCTGCTCATTGAGGACGTTCCCGGTCTTGGGAAGACTACACTGGCAAAGGCTGTGGCGTTTTCAACGGGTTGCAGCTTCAAGCGAATCCAGTTCGTGCCGGACCTGCTTCCCAGCGACATCACGGGCGTAAACATTTACAACCAGAAGACAAGCGAGTTCGAGTTCCGCCGGGGGCCGCTGATGACCCAGGTGGTGCTGGCGGACGAGATCAATCGCGCGCCGTCCAAGACCCAGGCTGCGCTTCTGGAGTCCATGGAGGAGCATCGCGTCTCCGTCGACGGCGTGACCTACGACCTGGACAGGCCTTTCTTCATTATCGCTACGCTGAACCCTGTGGAATACCACGGCATCTTTCCTCTGCCGGAGGCGGAGCTGGACAGGTTCACGATTCGAGTCACCTTGGGATACGCCAGCTTTCAGCAGGAGGTGGAGATCATTGGGCGGCAGGAGCGGGACGACCCAATCGAGAGTCTGGAAGCTGTAACCTCGCCCGAAGACTTGATACAGATCCAGGAGGAGACCAAGGCCATCTACGTGGATCCGCTGGTGCGCCAGTACATTGTTTCGCTGACCCAGGCCTCAAGGCAGCACCAGGATGTTGTGCTGGGCGCATCGCACAGAGGATCGCTGGCACTGTTCAGGACTTCGCAGGCGCTTTCGCTCATACGTGGCCGAGATTTCGTGACACCGGACGACGTGAAGGAGTTGGCAGTGCCGGTACTCGGGCACCGCCTCATCCTGACGCCGGAGGCCAGGGCGAGGGGAATCGACGGCGCGAAGGCCGTCACCTCCATAGTCGACAACCTGACCGTGCCGGGCGCGCACGTATGATGCATTTTTCGGCATGTTGAGCAGGCCGATCGCGCGGAAATCAGCAATGAGTTCAGAAATGTAAGGAATTGGTAGCATAGACAAGCCGGATTCGTGGTATAATCCTTCGACATACCCAAAGAGGGTAACCTTCAAGAACACTGGAGGGGAAGTGCTACAGTACACACTTCGGAGACTATGGCTGGGGACCATTACGGCAGTGCTTGTGTCGATAATGGTCTTCGTAATCATGCGGATAGCCCCCGGTGATGTTGTGGACGTGATCCTGGGAGGAGAGGACGCCTTCTACTCCGAGGAGACTGCCGACCTTCTGCGAGAACAGCTTGGACTGAACGCGCCCCTGCCGGTCCAGTACTTCACGTGGATGAGGGACTTCGTGACGCTCCAGTGGGGCGAGTCCCTGGTGGACAGCAAGCCCATCTGGGGTCAGATTCGCCAGAAGATGCCTCTGACAATCGAGCTCTCAATCCTCACGCTGGTCATCTCGGTGGTTCTGGGGATTCCCGCCGGGATATTCATGGCCCTAAAGCAGGACACCACAACGGACTACGTAATCCGCATAGGGTCGCTGCTTGGGCTCTCAATCCCCAACTTCTGGATTGCGACCATGATCATCCTGTGGGGCGTCCTCTACTTTGACTGGAGCCCGCGCCTCGAATACGTCTCGATCTGGGTGAATCCGATAGACAACCTGTGGATGTTCTTCTGGCCGGCATTCGCGCTGGGCACGTCGTCCATGGCCACCAAGGCCAGGATGATGCGCTCCACCATGCTGGAGGTGCTCCGCCAGGATTACATCAGGACGGCGCACGCCAAGGGCCTGCGGTACTACATCGTCGTATACCGCCACGCCATGAAGAACGCAATGCTGCCCGTGGTCACCATCATCGGCATCCAGATCGCCGGCATCCTGGGCGGCTCCGTGATCCTGGAGACTATCTTCCTGCTGCCCGGCATGGGGCAGTACCTGGTCTACAGCCTGAGCCGGTGGGACTACCCGGTGGTGCAGACGCTGGTGCTGTTCTTTGCAGCCTGGATCATCTTCACCAACCTGCTTGTGGACCTCACCTACGGCTGGCTGGACCCCCGCATCCGGTTCGACTAGGCCGCACAATCTCGCAGACGCAGAGGCGCCTCTCCCCACTGGAAGGAGCGGCGCCTCTTGTTTTGGCACGCGCAGGACGCGAACGGCCGGCTAGATGCCCATGATGTGGTATCCGGCGTCCACCGGGATGACGGTGCCGGTGATGCCGCTGGAGAGGTCGCTGCAGAGGAACAGAGCGGTCTTGGCCACCTCGTGGTGGGTGATGTTGCGCTTGAGCGGCGCCCTTTCTGCGTGGATGCGACGCATGTCCGGAAAGCCGTGGATGCCACGGGAAGCCAGCGTCTCCAGCGGCCCGGCAGAAACGGCGTTGACTCTCACGTCTGCTGCGCCGAACTCCTGCGAAAGCTGCCTGACCTCGTTTTCGAGCGCAGCCTTGGCGGTGCCCATGATGTTGTAGCCGGGGAAGACCCGCTCCGATGCCTGGAACGTCATCGCCACCACGCTGCCGCCGTTGGGCATGAGGGCGGCAGAGTGGCGCACAAGCGGGATCAGTGAATACGCGCTGATGTCCAGCGACAGCAGGAAGCTGTCCCGGGTCGTCTTGGAGAACTCGCCTCGCAGGTCGTCGCGGTTGGCGAAGGCGATGCTGTGTACCATGAAGTCCAGCCCGCCCAGCTCGCGCTCCATCAGGTCGAAGGCTGCGTCTATGGAGTCGTCCTTGGAGACGTCGCACTCCAGGAGCAGCGTATCCTGCATCGGCTCGGTTAGGCGCGCGACACGGTCGCGGAACCGCTCGTTCTGGACTGCGATTGCCAGGCGCGCGCCGGCCTCGTGCAGTATGCGGGCAATGGGCCAGGCGATGCTATGCTCGTTGGCGACGCCGAATACCACGCCTCTCTTGCCGCTCAGGTCAATTGGGTACATGGTCTCACCATCCTCCGATTGCTCCAGGGTCCGGGCCGGGTACCTCAGGATACCAGATTCGCCTGCCGTTGCAAAACGCCGCCCGCGTCACCTAGCCGACGTGGTCGCTAGCCCGCCGTGCGAGCCGCCGGAAGCGCCGCCAATTGCTGTTCACCCGCTCGGCCATCGTGTACCATAGTGGCTCATGGAGCTCTCGCACATCATGCTTACGTTTGCCGCCGCCATGGCGCCGGTCGGCGAGCTGCGACTGGCCATTCCCCTCGCTCTCCTCACCTACGACCTGAAGTGGTACGTGGCTCTGCCCGTGGCCGCCGCCGGGAACATGGTCCCGGTGCTCATTCTAGTTCCCGGCCTGAAGCGCATCGCTGCAATTCTGCTGAGCTTCCCGAACCCCGCGGGTCGGCTGCTACTTTGGCAGCAGGAGCGCGTCAGGCGTGTCCAGGGCCCGCGCTTCGAGAAGTACGGGTCGCTCGCGTTGATCATCCTGGTGGCGATCCCGCTGCCGATGACTGGCGCGTGGACCGGATCGCTGGCCTCGTGGGTGTTCGGGATACCGCCGCGCCGTGCGATCCCTCTGATAGCGGTGGGTGTCGCGATTGCCGGCGTAGTGGTCACTGCGGTGGCGTTGAGCGGGATCGGGCTGGGTCGGATCATCCTGGTGGAGTAGGTGCATTGCAGCTGTGGTACTTCGTGCAGCGCAGAGCAAGTTTTCTCGATGCCTGTTGGCGTTGCCGACCCTCGCCCGCTCATCTGGTTCGACAGGCTCTCCATGAGCGGGTAAGGGAGCGGAGTCTCTCGCTTATGCTGTTGCACGTCGGAGTAGAGGCGCGTGCGCTTCAAGTGTACATGGAGCACGGCGAGTGCTATCATTGACGCAGGCCTAATGAGCGACTGGAGGGTCACTTGAACCTGGGTTTCTTCAATAAGGTTCGAAGGAATCACGCGCTGGAGCACGCTACGATTACGCTGGCCCACTCCGGCATGGGCGAGAGCGGCATACTTGGCGGGAACTCCATGCAGTGGGGCTTCCTAGTGTACGGCGACGTGCCCACGGACGTGTTGTCCAACGCCGCGGATGAGGCGCTGCGGCGCCTGAAGTCCGGCGAATCCGAGCTGGCCGTGTCGCCGTACTGCGGCACCAACCTGGTTGTGGCCGCGGCGCTCGCCGCCGTCGGATGTGCGATCGCGGTCGGGAAGAGGCGTCGGTGGAGCAGCATCCCGCGGCTGATGTCGGTCTCGATGATGGCCCTTCTGGCGGCGAAGTACGTGGGCCCTCAGGTGCAGAGATACGTGACAACCAGCGGTGAGGTGGACGGTCTGACCATACGAGACGTCGATCGCATAGGCGCCGGCGGGCTGACGGTGCACCGCGTGCGCACCACACAGGACGGCTAAGCGCGGGTGAGCCGTCCTGGCGCAAGCCGGGCGGCGCCGTCCGCGAGATCGCTAGAGATGACCGATTGCCAGTGCCCCAGTAGCTCAGAGGATAGAGCGGCTGCCTTCTAAGCAGCGGGTCGCGGGTTCGAATCCTGCCTGGGGTACCAACACTGACAACAGTGCCAACAATAGTAGGCGACAACACTACTTGCTTTGGCCTTGCCGCCGAGGCCATAGCTGGACAAACAAGAACCCGAGAGGCTTCAGCTCCGGAAGGGGTATGACGCCTAAGCGGGGCTCTCAGGAAGCTCTCGAAATCTCCAACCGCCCGCTGCTATCGGAGTTCAGAGTGCGCACTTCTTGTTGATTGCCAACAATGGATGGCCTGACTGCTCGCTAAGGGACTGGCTCGGGGCCTACATCCCATCGACAATTATGGTGTTGGCGATGCAACACTTTGAGCGTATCTCCGCAAGCCTCTGGTATTCCGGCGAGTTCACCAGAGTCCGAACCTTCTCGTAGCTTTCAAATTCTATGACAACTACGCGGTTGGGCTTTCGGTTGCCCGCAACGACTTCGGTGGCCCCGCCCCGCGCCAGGTATCTGCCGTTATTGGCTTGGACGAGCTCCAGCATTCCCCTGGCGAATTCATCGAACATAGCCTGGTCGGTAACTTCCTGGTCGGCGATCAGATATCCTGCCACTTCAAAACCTCTCTTCCTCATTTCTCGGACCCTTGGCGAGAACTGTGGACAGATCGACGCCTAAAGACCGGCGCGACTGCCGTCTAATCATCTATCTGTACCGTAATGATGTCAATCCCGTGATACTTCCTGTGGCGCACTGAAGACGCGTAGTGGCGCAGGAGGCGGAAGGAGACTTCACTCACGTCCGGTGTCTCGGCCTGCTCACTCATGAATGAGATTCGATCTTCAATGTTCTCCTCCGAAAACACCGCCAGAAACTCCATCTCAACCGTACCGGCCGAGGGACGCGCATTGACGACGAGGCGGGGCGGCTTTTCTATGTCGTAGTCATCGCGCAGCTGCAGCATACAGGACAAGGTCTCCTCTCCCGCGGAGCACAGACGCACTATAGAAGCCTGGCTCCACCCCAGCCTGGAGCCGAGCCCGCTAAGGAACTCCTCTATAGCGGGCACGGCCGACCCGTCCAACTCGGTCTCCAATCGCCTCCGTCGGGAACCGGTTATCTGGAGGATCATCGACATCAGGATTGCCGCCAGAATGCTCACAACAACGCTGTTTCCGAAAGCCACACCCCAGGGGCTGCCCAAGGAGTCTGCGAGAATGTTCTGAGTTTGCAAGCCAACCCCTATTGAGAGCGAAAGCCCAACGATGAGGGCCTTTTGCTGGCTGAAGCCGTCTTGCAGGACAGTGCGAATTCCCTCCACGAAGAGCAGCCCCATTACTATCATCAGGATTGATCCGGTCACCGGTCGCGGGATTGTCAGAAGAATGGCCACTAGCTTGGGCAGCAGAGCCAGCCCAATCAGCATGGCGCCAATGGCATACCCTGCTCGTCGCGCCGCCACCCCCGTGAAGCTGATCAGCGACATTGTCGTCGGCAGGTAGATGATTGTGGGAATCGTGCCCGCGATACCGGACAGCAGTATTGCGACACCGCTCACGTTGAGGGTTCCCTGCACGCTGCGAAAGTCCGCGGCGCGCGGCCTTCGCCAGGAAACCTGTTGAATAGCAGCCCCCTCATTGCTGACTCTTATGCCGACTACTACGCTCACTATCAGGAACGCCAGAAGAAGCGCCATGAATTCCTGGTCCAGGATGGGGCTAAGGCCCGGCCACGCAGAAAACTCAGGGAGACCAAACCACGGGGCGTCGAGAGCGGGCTGGATGTCGAACACTCCAAGGGGCACGGCGGCAACACAGCCCGTCACGATAGTTATGGGGATTGCCAGCAGCCTCAAAAGGCCGGAAGCGCGCAGCATTAGAATTGTCGCCACGGCCAGTGTGGCCGCTCCCACCGCCGGCCCCGCCATTGGGGATGTGTCCGCGGGCACATTCCCAAGTCTGCCGATAGCTATGGGCATGGCTGCTGCCGCTATCACCATGAAAGCTACGCCCGACACGACCGGCGTGATGATCCGTCGCAGCTGGGCCAACCAGAGTGCCAGGGCGAATTGGACCAGGGAGGCAACGACTATAAGGCTCGACATTACCGCCAGCCCGCCCTCGGTGACGGCCAACAAGCAGACCGCCATGAATGGGACTCCGGGGCCCATAAGCAGCAAGTACCCCGGTCCCAGGCGGCCGAGCTTGGTGGCTTGGTGAGCCGTGACGGCGCCGCCAATCACCAGGGACGCGAAGACTGCCCACGACAGGTAGCCTTCGCTGCCGCCGGCCGCCACGGCGAATATCGTCACGATGGTGACCGTGTTTGACAGTGCGAGTAAGCCGCCCTGCGCTGCCACGCCCAGAGTTACAAGTGGAGGACACTTGTCGTCTGGCTCGTATTGTATGTGCTCGTTGACGCGCACCCGTCGGTTCCAAGATTCAGGTTGCTGTCCAGGATAGCTGAGGAAACTCCTCAAGTATTGTACAAGAAACTCGTCAAGGAGGTTCTACAATCGAGGTTGGCGTCGGCGGACTTTAGTTGCTCACAGCCCATCGACGCAGCAAATTCGTACCAGTCCATTGTGGCATGATGGCCTCGGAAAGCTCGGATCTGGCGCGGACGAGAATGCATAGTGCCGTTGGCGTTCGGCTAACGCGCTCCAGCGTCACGCTACGCTGCCCCCCTGTAAATTCGCGCGGATTTGTGGCACAATATTTGGACTGGAGTCAGCTTGGAGCAGTCGTGCGGTCACCCACACTTTCCGTTTGGATTCGGCCGCTTTCGTTCGGCGCTCTGGCAGGCCCAGCCGGCGGCAGTGCAGGAGTGTAGCTCAGTTGGCTAGAGCAGCGGTCTCCAAAACCGCAGGTCGGGGGTTCGAGTCCTCCCACTCCTGCCAAACCCCAAGCGGGCGGTGTGCCGAGGTGGTGGAATTGGTAGACACGCGGTCTTGAGGGGGCCGTGGGTGCAAACCCGTAGGAGTTCAAATCTCCTCCTCGGCACCAAAAACGTGGTAGAATGGTACGAGGCGACGTAGCCAAGTGGTTAAGGCGGAGCTCTGCAAAAGCTCTATTCGGCGGTTCGAATCCGCCCGTCGCCTCCAGCTACTCCAGCGTCGAGCAGACGGCATCCGCCACTGCCTCCGCTCTTCGTACGTGACCCTCCACTCTGCCCAGGTGGCGAAAGGGTAGACGCGGCGGACTTAAAATCCGCTCCCCGTTTAGGGGGTGTGGGTTCGAATCCCTCCCTGGGCACAAGATAGCGATGCCCCCATTTCCATCAAACCCCAGAGCTTCCGTTGTGCTCCGCGGCCACACCCTGATGCTGCTGGTGGCCGCCCTCGGAGTGCCCGGGCGCCGCGTAGCCTACGGCGCAGCAGTGCGGCGCGCCGCGCAGATGATGGGCAGGGACACACCCACCAGGGAGGACGTCTCGGCCTTCTCGCGGTCCGTGCGCAGGCTGTGCGCAATGGGACTTGTGGACATGGAGGTACGACTGAGGCGAGTGCGCACCATCGCCACGCGGCGCGGCCATCGCCTCTCCACCCGGCAGGCGAGGCGGGCCGGACGCGGCGCCCGCGAATTGCTGCGCCCAATCGATCCCGATGCGTGGGCCGCGCTCAGCGACGAGGCCAGGGAGGAGCGGCTGGGCGAATATGCCACGGCGGCGTATCGCGCGATGGTCTCCAATGCCACGCTATTCCTGTCGCTCGGGCTGACCGAGTCCGAGACTGCGAGGGCTCTTGGGCGCACCGTCCCGCCATCGGTTGCCTCTGCGCTCGGCGTGGCCGCGGCAAGAGACCGGCGGTCGCTGACGCTGGTTAGCATGGCGGTGGCCGGCGAGTCGGACGAGGCGCAGGCATGGCAGATGTTCGCATCCGAAGAGTACCCGCCGTCGTGGGCGTTCGGGATGCCGCGGCGGGGCAGGCAACAGCTGGAGGCGGCGCTTGCGGTAGCGGAGGTGGTCCGCCTGGCCCGTGACGGGGGCCTCAATGCCTTGGCGGAGCTCAAGCGCTTTCGCGCACGCGCATAGGCATGTATGCTAACGTCAACGCTACTGCGACTTGAAGGCGCAAATGCAGGAGAGTATGGATCACACGGCGACCGACTGGATAGTTGAAGAGTGGTTGTGCAGGTACGTGGCCCACTGCATGCCCATCGGCGGGCCTCAGCAGCTTGTCGCGGCCCCGCTGTCGATGGTGGTGGACACGCTGGAAGAGGCATACCGGCGCGCGGGCGAGGCGATGGAGTCCGCCAGGGAGCTGTTCGAGGAGCGGCTGATGTGGATCGAGATCGAGACGCTGGACCGCGCGGGGCAGTGGAACGCCGTGCGCCGCTACTACCCGCACAGCTTCCGGTAGGAACCGGACGCGAGCTTGTCCCCACGCCTGCATACCTTTACACTATTGGCAGGCCTGAATCACGAAAGGAGCCTTTGTGACCACCTTCCGCGAGAAGCTGACCGCCGCCGCAATCAAGAACGAGTCGTTGGTGTGCGTGGGGCTGGACCCGGATCCGGCGCTCATGCCCATCGAGGACGTTGCGGAGTTCAACGCGGCAATCGTGGAGGCCACGGCGGACCTGGTGTGCTGCTACAAGCCCAACATCGCCTTCTACGAGGCGCTGGGCATTCCCGGCCTTGAGGCCCTCAGGCGCACGCTTGAGTGCATCCCGGCGGACATCCCCGTCATCTGCGACGCCAAGCGCGGCGACATCGGCTCCACGGCGGCAGCCTACGCAAGAGCCCTGTTCGAGCGGTGGGGCTTTGATGCGGCGACGGTCAACCCGTACCTGGGCAGCGACTCCGTGGAGCCGTTCCTGGAGTACGCCGACCGCGGCGTCCTGGTGCTCTGCCACACGTCCGGCCCCGGCTCGGTTGACTTCCAGGACCTGACCGTCGAAAGCAACGGGTCCAAGCGTCCCCTGTTCGAGGAGGTGGCGCTGAAGGTCAGCGAGTGGAACGTCCGTGGCAACGCTGGGCTGGTGCTGGGCGCGACGTATCCGCAGCAGATGGAGACGGCGCGGCGCCTGTGTCCCGACATGGTCATACTGGCGCCGGGCATAGGCGCGCAGGGCGGAGACCTGGAGGCCACGGTGAGCGCCGGCGTCGACGCAGACGGCGGCGGGCTTATCGTGAACTCCTCGCGAGGCATCCTGTACGCCTCGCGGAGCCGCGACGACTTCGCCGATGCGGCGCGCCGCGCAGCAGACGAGCTTCGACGCGCCATCAACGCCGCGAGGGGGTGATCCGTCGATGGTGATGGAGTGGAAGGTGGGCGACGTGGTCACGCTCCGCAAGGTGCACCCGTGCGGGGGATACCGTTGGGAGGTGTACCGCGTGGGGGCGGACATCGGCATTCGCTGCACAACGTGCGGACGCAGGATCATGCTGGAGCGCCGCGCGCTGGAGAAGAGGCTGTCCCGGTCGGGCGCGGCGCGTTAGCAGCCGGACAGCATTCACCTGAAGTTGAGCGGCGGCGCTGCAGCCAGGAAGGGGGCATGGCCTTTTTGTTGTCTAGGGCAGTTGAGCCTCCCTGATCTTCCCACTCATTTGGTTTGACAAGCTCACCCCCGCATCAAGTGCGGGGCAGGCCATGAGCGGGAAGATTGGCCCACTGTGTATAACTGAAAGGCCTTGGCAAAAGAGCGCTCGCGCTTGTGCGCGCGGGGAAGTGAACATATAATTGCATGAAGCCCGGCCGTCCGGGTGCGCAGCTTTCAGCACTACGCAAAGGCGATTCTTGAGCAGATCTTCTACTATTGCCATAGACGGGCCGGTGGCCGCGGGCAAGTCCGCAGTGGGCACGCTCCTGGCCGCCCGCCTTGGCTACCGATTCATTGACACAGGGGTCATGTACCGTGCCGTCACCTGGGCGGCTCTAAAGGATGGGTTGGATCCAGAGGACGAAGCGAGTGTGACTGCGCTTGCGGAAGCATCGAGCATTGAGGTTTCGGGCGACGACGGGACCGGCGCGTCTCGCATCATCGTAAGCGGCCACGACGTTACCGGCCTGCTTCGCACCAAGGAGATCGAACAGGGCGTGTCGCTCATCTCCAGATTCACCGGCGTACGCGCAGCGATGGTGGCGCGCCAGAGGGCGCTCGCAGAGGAGGGTATGCTCATCATGGCCGGCAGGGACATCGGCACCGTCGTGCTGCCGGACGCTGACCTCAAGATATTCCTCACGGCCTCCCCGGAAGAGCGCGCTCGACGCCGTCACCAGGAGATGCATGACGCGGGACAGACTGTTGAGCTGGAGCAGGTCCTGGCCGAGCTGGTCCAGCGCGACAAGCTGGACACGGAGCGAGCAAACTCGCCGCTGCGGCCGGCTGAGGGCGCCTACGTGCTGAACACCGAGAGCATAGGCATCGAGCAGGTAGTGGAGCGCATCATAGGACTGGCGGGAGACGACTGATGGGAGCGGTCTACAGCATCTCCAACACGCTCATGCGGGGCGCTCTGAGGCTCTTCGGCGACTGGAAGGTGGAGGGCCGGGAGAATGTGCCGCCCATGGGGCCTCTCATCGTTGTGTCCAACCACCAGAGCAACATGGACCCGCCAATACTGGCTGCCAGCATTCCCAGGAAGATAACCTTCATGGCGAAGCGAGGCCTGTTTCGGTACCCGGTTGCGTCGCATTTCTTCAAGGCCTACGGCGCGTTCCCGCTCAACGAAAGCGGCAACGACCTGAGCGCCATCCAACGCAGCGTGCGACTTCTGGACAAGGACGCCGCACTGGGCATCTTCCCGGAAGGAACACGCAGCCCGGGAGCCATGCGCAGGGCCATTCCCGGCATCGCCCTGATAGCCCTCAGGTCCAGGGCGCCCATCCTGCCCGTGGGGATTGTGGGTACGGAGGTCATCGGGCCGCCGTGGCAGGTCGCGGTGCCCAAGGGCGAGTTCACCATCAATATCGGCCAGCCGTTCACGATTCCTCACATGGAGGGGAAGATCGTGCGCGGGCAGCTGGAGGCCGTAACGACGATGATAATGGAGCGAGTGGCGGCACTGCTGCCGGAGAGCTACCGAGGGGCGTATTCGCTGGTGAACAGCGGAGTTGCGTCAACGGCGCCGGGCGGCGGGAGCAACTGAAGGGGTACCTGTCCTTGTGTGGCATCATTGGATACGCTGGACGCAGGGAGGCAGCGCCCGTTCTGCTGGAGGGCCTCGCCAACCTGGAGAACAGGGGCTACGATAGCGCCGGTATAGCCGTGCTCTCTTCCGGCGCCGTTGCGGTCCGGAAGGCTTCGGGCAAGCTGGAGAGCCTGGTCAGCTCCATGAACGGCTCGCTGCCGGTGGGCAACGTGGGCATCGGCCACACCCGCTGGGCCACCCACGGCGAGGCCAGCCTGTCCAATGCACATCCTCATCTCGATTGCAGCGGGGACGTCATCGTTGTTCACAACGGTATCGTGGAGAACTACGCTGAGTTGAAGCAGGAGCTAATCGAGCAGGGCCATGCCTTCGCCTCCGAGACGGACAGCGAGGTGATTCCCAACCTGGTGGCAAACTACCTTCGCCGAGGCTGCACGCCCGAGGAGGCCGTGCGCAGCGCGGCCATGCGGCTCAAGGGCGCACAGGCTGTCGCCGTCGCATTCAGGCAAGAGCCGGAACGCGTAATGGCCTTCCGAATCGGGAATGCCGGCGGCATTGCGGTCGGCTACGGGAAGGGGGAAATGCTGCTGGCCAGTGATCTGCCGGCCATCATACCTCACACGCAGCGCGTGGCCTTCCTGTCCGCGGGAGAGATGGTGTCGGTGACGGCGGACAGAGCGGTCTACTCCACGCTGGAAGGCGCTCCGCTCAGCAAGTCACCCCAGTTGCTGCCCTACGATCCGGTTTCCGTGGCCAAAGGCGGATACAGCCATTTCATACTCAAGGAGATTCAGGAGCAGCCCCAGGCCGCTATCGCCACGCTCCGCGGCCGCGTCTCGTTCGACCCGTGGGACGTTGCGCTTGACGGCATCAACCTTACGGACGACGACCTCCGCAGCATCGACCGCGTGATATTCGTGGCGATGGGCACCAGCTTCCACGCGGCGATGATAGGGCGGCACATGATGGAGCGGCTCGCAGGGATCCGGTCGGAGGCCGAGAACGCCTCCGAGTTCCGGTACCGAGACCCGATTCTGGACTCCCGCACGCTGGTCGTCTCAGTGGGCCAATCCGGCGAGACGGCGGACACCCTGTCCGCGATGGAGGAGGCGTCACGAAAGGGCGCACGCGTGATCACAGTCTGCAACGCGGAGGGGAGCGGCGCCACGCGAATGGCGGAGGGCTGCGTATACCTGCGATGCGGGCCTGAGATTGGGGTGGCATCCACCAAGACCTTCACGTGCTCGCTGGAGGCGCTCTACATCCTGGCCGCCTACGTGGGGAAGCGCCGCGGCTACCTGCCGCAGGAGGACCTCGGCGACGTTTTGGAGGACCTTGCGAGGCTGCCGGACCTTCTGGGCGAACTGGTGTCGCGGCATGAGCAGCCGGTGGCGCTCGCCGAGCTGTTCTACGATAGACCGCATTTCCTGTACCTTGGCCGCGGCCCCAACCACGCAGTCGCAATGGAGGGAGCGCTCAAACTGAAGGAGATGGCCTACATCCATGCTGAGGGGTATCCGGCGGGCGAGATGAAGCACGGCCCTATCGCCCTCGTTGACGAGACAATGCCCATCGTCGCCATTGCTCCCAACGACGGCCTCAAGGACAAGATGCTCAACAGCATATTCGAGGTGAAGGCCAGGGGTGGCACGGTCATTGCCGTGGCAACCGACGGAGACGAGGAGATGGCGGGCGTGGCCGACCACGTCCTCTACATACCGAAACTCTCGCCGCTGCTGACGTGCATTCTGGCGAGCGTGCCGTTGCAGCTGCTGGCCTACCACATCGCCGTCAAGCGCGGCTGCGACGTAGACCAGCCTAGGAACCTGGCGAAGACCGTCACGGTCGAGTGAGACCTGCCCCGCGGATGGCCGCGAATGGCCCCGCGACATGCCCGGCACACGCTGCCGTTCGATAGACCACTCGTTGCCCGGAAAGGAGAGCGCATCCATGCGGGTCCTCTTCACGGGGCAGACCGGCATCGACAAGAAGGCACAGCTTCAGGCCCTGAGCGAGTTCTGCGCCCAGAAGGGCCGGAGCATCCAGGCAATCTTCAACATCGGCGACATCATGTACGCCGAAAGCCGCCGGTCAGGCCTCCGTCTTGCTGAGGGCAAGATCCTCGATCTGCCGCTCGCGCAGCTTGGCGCACTGCGCCGTTCGGCGTTCAACGTGGTGCGCAATGAGGTCGCGGACAGGACGAACGTGCTGGTGAACTCCCACGCCGTGTTTCGGTGGAACAACCGCCTGTTCCGGGCCTTTGAGCTGCCTGAGGTGCGCGACCTGGCGCCGGACACCATCGTCACGCTCATAGACGACGTGGAGGCAGTCAAGCTGAGACTCGACCAGTTCAAGGAGTCCGGCGACCTTCCGCCGGACACTCGCTACAGCCTCAAGGACCTGCTGGTCTGGCGTGAGGAGGAGATGCTGGCGTCCGAGATTCTTGCCTCATTCCTGGAGATACCCCACTACGTGCTGGGTGTCTCGCTAGAGGATGAGGTGTCGAAGATGCCTCTGGACGTGATGTACAGCCTCATGTTCGAGCCGTGGAAGAAGACCACCTACGTCAGCTATCCCATCAGCGGTGCGCGCTCCAGGCCGGACGTATGGGAGAAGGTCGTCCGGTATCGCAGGCTGGCCAGGAAGTACCTCACGGCCTTCGACCCGCTGATGATTGACGAGAAGCGGCTGGTTGAGCTCGCGCAGCGGTCGCAGGCCGGCACGGATGAGGTGGAGTGCACGGCGCTGGGGCAGACCGTGCGACTGAGCCGCCGGGAGATCGAGGCCATAGCGTATGACATTGACGGGCAGATAGTGGCCAGGGACTACAAGCTGATAGACCAGTCCGAGATGATCGTGGCCTACTTCCCCGTGGACGCTTCCGGCGAGCCTCTGATCGCCGGCGGCGTGCAGTCCGAGATCGAGTACGCTGCCGCATCCACCAAGAAGGTGGTCATACTGTGGGAGGCCTCACGCGATCCGACGCCGTTCATCGGCCAGAGAGGCGACGTGCTGGTAAGGAGCCTGGAGGAGTTGGAGGAGCACCTGCGGTCGATAAGTGAGCAGCCGGGCCAAAGAGAGATGCAACTGTAACCGTCCTGCTTGGCCCGCATTGACGGCGGACTGGTACAATGGTGGTGGTTGGTCCCATAGCGCATTGAGGTGAGGCGTTTGCCATGACGGCTGTGCAGGACGTAAAGAGCCGGGCGGACATCGTGGAGGTGGTCTCGGAGCACGTGACGCTCCAGAAGGCGGGGCGCAACTTCAAGGCCAACTGCCCGTTCCACGCAGAGAGGACGCCGTCCTTCATCGTGTTCCCGGAGCGGCAGTCATGGCGGTGCTTCGGCGCGTGCGCGACCGGCGGCGACGTCATCACATTCGTGATGAAGGCCGAGAACCAGGACTTCTCGCAGGCGCTCGCCAGCCTGGCGCAGCGCACCGGCGTACAGCTGCCGTCGCGGGAGACGAGAAGCCGCCACGATGCGCTGTACCGTCTGAACAATGAGGCGTACGACTACTTCCGCGTGGTGCTGGGGTCGCAGGAGGGAGCGCAGGCGCGGGAGTACCTCCGCCGGAGGGGCATCGACAACGAAACGGCTGAGCGGTTCGGGCTTGGCCTGAGCCCCGGCGGCCGAGAGGCCCTTCTGCGCCACCTGCTCGGCAAAGGCCACTCCGAGGAGGAGGCCGTGGCCGTTGGCCTGGCAACACGGTCCGGGGCAGGCGGCGTGATGGACCTCTTCCACAGGCGGCTGATGTTTCCCATCCTGGACTCCTCAGGCCGCGTGGCCGGCTTCGGCGGGAGGGCGCTGGACGACGGAACGCCCAAGTACCTCAACACGCCGCGCACGCCGGTGTTCGACAAGGGCGGCATCCTCTACGGCCTTTCGATGGCGCGAGAGAGCATCGGCAGCACCGGCTCCGCCGTCATCGTCGAGGGGTACATGGACGTGATAGCCGCGCACCAGCACGGCTACACCAACGTGGTGGCCTCGATGGGCACGGCGCTGACAGAGCAACAGGTGGGCCTGCTCAGGAACGTGACCGCAAACATCGTGCAGGCGCTGGACCCCGACAACGCAGGCAGGGAGGCTACGCTCCGCAGCCTGGAATCGTCGTGGCGCGCGCTCCAGATTGACTACCTGCGAGCCGGCGGCAGGAGCGGCATCGTGTTCAGCCAACGCCATCTGAGCACGTCGTTGAAGGTGGCGCCGTTGCCTGCGGGCCGCGACCCGGACGAGCTCATACGCTCGGACGCACCCGAATGGGAGAGGCTCGTTGCGGAGGCGCAGCCCCTGATGGACTTCCTCATGGACGCGCTCCCGCCGCGGTTCGACATGGCCAGCGACGACGGCAGAAGGCAGGTCCTTGACGCGCTTGCGCCGTTCATCAGGAGCGAGGGCAACCCCTTCACGTACCGCCGCTACCTCCGCCGCCTTGCGGAAACAGTTGCTCTGAGCGAGACGGAGCTGGAGCGGTACGTGTGGCGCGCGCAGCGGCGCCCGGACGGCAGGACGGCGAGACGCGCGGCATCGGCCGGGTCGGCGGGCGCTCCTCCACCAGCCAGCCTGGAGGAGCACTGCCTCTCGCTTCTGCTCAGCTACCCCGAACTGAGAGAGCGGGGGGTCGACATTTCGCCCGACTACTTCGAGCAGTCGGAGAACAGGGACGTCTTCACAAGATGGCTTGCCTGTGATACAATAGAGGAGATTGGTGGGAGTGTGCCCGTTGACCTCGCCGATCATCTGCAGGCCCTCCTGAACTCCGAGGCGCCTCCCCTGAACATCAAGGAGCGGGAGAGGAGTCTCCAAGCGGTGGTTAACCGCCTGAAGGAGCGGTACTTCAAGGTACAGGAGCTTGCCCTGTTGGAGGCGTTGGAGGACGCGGACTGGAAGGACATCGCCGGGCTTGAGCAGTCCCAGGACAGGGCACGGGAAATCAATCAGCAGCTGAAGGAGCTGTACTCCGGTACGGACTCCGGATAGCACACGAGATGGAGATATGGTAAGAGACAGAAGCAACGAGATGGATGTGACACCGGAAGAGGAAGAGTCCAACTCCGACAATATGATGACGACGGTGGGCTCCATCAGGGAAGACCCCAAGGAGCTTGGCATCAACATCACGCCTGCCCCGGGCGACGGCGATGGCGACGCCAACGGCCACGCGCTTCCAACCTCCTTGGCCAAGGTCGAGCTGGAGGAGATGAGCGAAGAGGCCGAGGCGGAAGCGGAGGGCGAGGTGGAGGTTGAGGTGGAGCCGGACCTCGCCAACCTGGACATGATCGACGACCCGGTCCGCATGTATCTTCGCGAGATCGGCCGCGTCCATCTGCTGACCGCGAGCGACGAACGCAGTCTCGCGCGGCGCATGGAGTGCGGCATACAGGTGAAGGCGCTGGAGAAGGACGTCAGCGTCCAGGGCGGCTGGGAACCCAAGGCCTACGAGGTGGTGCACCTGCTGCTCAGCCGGCTGGCGCACGCCTCCTTCCTGGCGGACGCGCTGGGCGAGAAGCTGGACATACCCGGCGGCGTGAGCCTGTGGCACCTGCGCTCCGACCCGACCATGCTCGGCGCAATCGACAGCGAGATAAACCCGGACATGGTCGCTGAGCTGGCCATGAAGCTGGAGTGCCCCGCGGAGGAGGTACGCAACGGTTTGCTCCAGCTGTCCGTGAACAGCCGGATTGTGCCGCCTGAGGCGCTTGAGGCGGTGGGCGCGGCCATGCCGCTCGCCCAGTTGCCCAGCATTCTGAGCGATCAGGACCTCATCCGTGACCTGCGGGTGAGCGAGTCGGCCATGAGGTCCTACCTGAACTCCGTTGTGGAGGAGGGCAACAAGGCGCAGCGACACCTCGCGGAGGCCAACCTTCGCCTGGTGGTGAGCGTGGCCAAGAAGTACATCGGACGGGGCATGTCCCTGCTGGACCTGGTGCAGGAGGGGAACATCGGCCTCATCCGCGCTGTGGAGAAGTTCGACTATCGCAAGGGGTACAAGTTCAGCACGTACGCCACGTGGTGGATTCGCCAGGCGATAACGAGGGCCATCGCCGACCAGGCGCGCACCATTCGCATCCCCGTCCACATGGTGGAGACAATCAACAAGCTCATGCGAACCAGCCGCCGGCTGGTGCAGGAGTTTGGGCGCGAGCCGACCAGCGAGGAGATCGGGCTGGACATGGACGTGACCCCGGAGAAGGTGCGCGAGATACTCAAGATATCGCAGGAGCCGGTGTCGCTGGAGACGCCCATAGGCGAGGAAGAGGACAACCACCTGGGCGACTTCATCGAGGACCGCGGCGCCATTGCGCCCGCGGACGCCGCCTCCTACCAGCTGCTGAAGGAGCTTGTGGAGGACGTGCTGGACACGCTCAACCTCCGCGAGCGGCGGGTGCTGCAGCTCCGGTTCGGGCTGGAGGACGGGCGCAGCCGCACGCTGGAGGAGGTGGGCCGGGAGTTTGGCGTGACGCGCGAGCGGATACGCCAGATCGAGGCGAAGGCCCTGCGAAAGCTCCGCCACCCCTCACGCTCCCGGAAGCTCAAGGACTTTTTGGAGTAGGGCGCGCGGGGGCGTATACGTAGCGCAATCACGCGGCCATCTGCTCATCCTGAGCCTTCCATATTGGCGGATACCCGGATTCTCAAGCGTATGGCTAATCGTCTTGTCAAAGAGCCGCCCGCTGGGTTGCAGCTTGACCTGATTCCGTCGCGATTTGAAGTTCCCTTACCAAAGGCGGGATGTACGCCGCTAGAGTATGCGGAGGCTTTGGGTCAGGCCTATGTGTTCTACGCTAGAAGCGAGCAGCGAAAGAAGGGCGCACATTACCTGACTCCTGTGGCCGTGGCAAGATTCATGGCTGAGTGCGCCGTATACACCCAGCGGAACCTCAGAGTTCTGGATCCAGGAAGTGGGGCGGGCGTATTGTCGGCCGCGGTATGCGAGGCAGCCTTTGCCAGTGGTACGGTGAAACGGCTGCACATCGACACCTACGAAACTGACCGCCTGCTGGCCGAGCTAACACATCTCACGCTTAGCTTCTCACATGACTGGCTCGTTCAACGAGGTGTCACCCTGACGTTCGAGGTGGAATGCGGAGACTTTGTTCT
>DAOUKJ010000061.1:0-6975 GCA_034421435.1 Dehalococcoidia bacterium
TGCTGCCGGATTACCTGACGCTGGCCAGGATTCCACGGGACCCCGACGCCAAGCCACTGAGGATGGTAGGCCGATTCGAGTCGGAGCGTTAGGCAGAGCGAAGGCTGCCCGTACGTACGCAAGGCGATGGGCAGTATCAGGCTGCAAGCCCGCGTGAACTAGACTGAGGCCGGCTCCTCCGCGTCACCGCCTTCGCCGTTCCCCTCCTGGCTCGCGCCATCTTCGTCATGGTCGTCCGCGTCCTGGGCCTCGCCGCCATCCTCCTCATCGTCGTCCGCGTCCTGAGCCTCTGCGCCGTCAGTCTTTGCAGGCATCGTAAATGGCAGCGCCACCGTCATCTCGGTGAACTCGCCCGGCTCCGACTCCACGCTGATGGTGCCTCCGTGCTGACGCACTATGTCGCTCGATATCGCCAGGCCCAGGCCCGTACCCTGGTTCGTCGGCTTGGTGGTGAAGAACGGGTTGAATATCTTGTCCACCACGTCCGGCGGGATTCCACTGCCGTTGTCCCGAACACGGATGTGGACCATCTCACCCACCCGGCGCGTGGAGAGCGTCAACGTCGGGACATAGTCCCAGATACCTTGCCCTGCCTCCAGTGAGGCGCGTCTCCTCTGGTCGGTTGCGTGGCAGGCGTTGCTCACGATGTTGAGAAACACGCGACCGAGGTCCTGTGGGATGGCCTCTATCTCGCCTATGCCCTCCTCCAAATCTCGCTCTATGGTGAGCTGGAATTCGGAGTCGGTGGCGCGGGCGCTGTGGTACGCCAGCGTGGCGAACTCGTTGAGCAGGTTGTTGATGTTGGTGGGCTGGTGGTCTCCGCTGCCTCGCCCCATCTGGAGCATGTCGTTGACAATGCGATTTGCGCGGTTTCCGTGGCTCCGTATACGTTCCAGATTGCCGTTCAGGTCGTCCGATATCTCCTGAATGTAGCTACGGTCATCCGACCCCAGTTCGCCGTCCTTCTCCAGCACCTCCCTCAACTCTTCCAGCAGCTCGCCGGACACCTCCGAGAAGTTGTTGATGAAGTTGAGCGGATTCCTGATCTCGTGTGCCACTCCTGCGGTCAGCTCACCGAGCGCAGCCAGTTTCTCACGCATGACTATCTGGTCCTGGGCAACCTGTAGATCAGCCAGAACGCTCTCCAGTTCGTCGTTCTTGCCCTGCAGCTCCTGTGCAAGCATCTCCACCAGGTTCAGCCTCTGCACCTCCAGGGCATGCTGCCGAAACACTTCCAGGGCTGCCGCCATGTCGGCGACCTCGTCCTTGCCTCTGATTTCAACCTTTGTCTCCAGGTCACCTCTGGCCATGCTGCGCATCCGGGTGGAGAGAAGCTGCAGGCGACTCAACAGCACGCGGCCGACGTATTGCCAGGCAAACAGCACGGCGCCGCCTACGGCCGCAGCGCCGATGGCAAGCAGAAGGATGCGGCCGGTCAGGATAGCCTGTGTGGACGCCTCTGTGGCTTCCTGGACGTTGGCGTTCGCGGAGCTGACCAGGTCGTCCACCTCATCCACCAGCACAATGGCGAGCTCGCTGTTGGCGTCCAGAAGCTCCTGCTGCCGCTCAAGAATGCCAAGCTCTCTCGCGTGCAACAAGAATCCGTTGTTCTCGCCCATGCCAAGGTCAAAGAGCCAGTCCAGGACGTCCACCAACTGGGCGTGGATTCCTGGGTCGTGTTCACGCACGGCAACCAGCCGGCGCTGAATGCGCGCAGTGATGGTCTCGAACCTCTCCAGGATCGGCTCGATCAGCGCCTGCTCAGAAACGCTGAAGACGCTTACCAGCAGCTGCGCGGCTATGTTCACCTCTGCCTGAATCTCGGAAAGGTTGCGATACAGCGTCACCTCTTCTTCCGAGAAGTAGATGTCGGGGTCATCGGGGGACTGGCCCAAAGTGCGGAAGCCGGTGATGGTGTAGAAGAACTGGTCATCCACCGCCGGAACAACCGTGGAATCCAGCCGCGTGTTGACGGTGGTCAGCCGGTCCCTGAGATCCTGAACGTCCGCAGAAGCTGCGAAGAGCTCCTCCATGGAGTCCTCAATCTGCCTGATGTTGGTCACCAGGGCAATGGAGCGCTCTCGAATTGGCTCAACCCTCTCACGGCTGGTGCCGCTCTTCTCCAGTGTAATAATCTCGTTCTCCAGTTTCCTGTAAGCACTCTCTATCAGGAACTCCACCAAGGCCAGGTCGCTGAAGTTGAGTGCGGAGACCAACCTTGGCGCTGCAGTGACCAGCGTGTTGCTGTGCTGTGCAATGCGGAATGCGGCCTCCAGCTCCGGGACGCTGCCGTCGTTGACGCGAGACTGCACTTCTCCCACGCGGCTGAAGGAGAACCAGCCCACAAGACTGGCAGCAACCGTGAGGGCAACTGCGCCTCCAAGCACCACGTAGAGCTGCGTGGAGATCAGGAATCGGAGGGCAAGCAGCCTGCCAATCATGGTACCGGATCCCCCAGCGAAGAGGCTGCGTAAACGCCGCCGTCCCGTCCTATGACGGTCAGGAACACGGAGTCGGAGCCCTGGTTGTCGCCGCTCCCGTAGCGAAGGCTGAATCCGTCAATGTCAATCTCACCGGCGTCTCGTATTGCGTCAAGGAAGCACTCGCGGCTCAAGTCCGCCCCGCAGAGATCAAGCCCGGCTATCGCCAGGCGTCCCGCCAGGTATCCCTCCAACGATACGAAACCGGGAACAGCCTCAGGGTCGTACGCGGCCAGCGCATTCAGGTATGACGCGACGATGGGGAGGGAGTCGTCCGTGGGGTATGGCACCACCTGCATTACGAAGACGCCCACGCCGTCGTCGCCAAGCTCCTCCGCAAGGGCGTTGCTCCCCACGAAGGATACGTTCAGGAAAATGGACTCCATCCCGATGCGCAAGGCCCATGACACCGCCCTTGCGACCGGCTCGTACGCACCTATCATGATCACCGCCTCAGGTTCACCCCGCTGCAGGTCCAGCACAGCCGTCTTGACCGCCGTGGTGTTGCGCGGGTACACGCCAATGGACACTGGCGTCATGTCTCGCCTGTCAAGTGCACGCAGAACGCCCTGATAGCCCGCGCGTCCGTACGAGTCGTCCTGGTGCAGGATGGCGATTCTAGTGAAGCCAAGCTCGCTTGTGAGCCGCGCCACCATCTCCTCGGTCTCCTGGTAGTACGACGCCCGCAGATTGATCACGTTGTCCAGGTCCTCCCCCCTGAGGAACTCGGCGCCGGTAAACGGGGCTACGTATGGCACGCCTGCGGACTTGGCTATGGGAGTCGCGGAGCGTGACGTGGGAGTGCCGACGGCCCCTATCAGCGCGAACACCTCCTCAGCCTCTATCAAGTGGAGGGTCCTTTGGATGGCCACCTCCGGCTCATAGGTGTCGTCAAGCGAAACGAGATCAATGCGCCTTCCGTGGACGCCTCCGTTCTCGTTTGCCTCCTGAAACGCAGCGCGTATGCCGAGGCGCATGCCCTTGCCAAGCTCCTGTGCGGGGCCGGTAAAGGCGGCAGACTGACCGAAGAGCACAGCGTCATCGGTTACGCCTGGCATATCATCCTCTGAGACTATCGCAACGAATGTAGGCGTAGGGGGGGCGTCAGTGGGTGTAGGCTCCTCACCATTGCAGGCCACCGCGGCCACGCAGGCCAGGATGGCGAGAGCCTTCCAGGCCGTCCCCCACCCGGATGCCACCGCGGCCGACAGCGTACCGTGTTCCATTAGTGCCAAGTGCGTAACCGTTTAGGGCTGCTGCTGTTCCGCGCCCTTTTGCCTGACGCCGCCCTTCGGAGGGGCCGTGCAGGATTGTGGGCGTTAGGATACAACAATTCACGTTCACAGGGCAACGCCCAAGGCAGCGGCGAGCGCTGCGCCACCCGAATCGTGACTGCCAGCCCGGCACAGAGTCCCCTTGTGGCGCATGTTGCTACGGTGTATCCTTCCACTGACCGCGCAGCCTCCGGCGAGGGAGGCTCGGCTCGCGGCAAGATGTTCTCCGGGCGGAGTCCCGTATACGATGAGACCAGCAATGAGCAGGCAGGAAGATGTTCTGGACCCGGTCGTCGCGACGTCGAAGGACTGGGAGCTTCCCGACCTCCGCGCCCTCGAGTCGGCGGCCGCCACCGTTCGCAGCGAGCGTCCGCCCACAGCCGTCATAGACATTGGCTCCGGTTCCGCCCGCGCAGTCGTGGTGCAGGTCAACAGCAGCGGCGTGGAGATCCTGGCGCAGGAGCGCCTGGCACTCAACCTAATGAGCCACGTGGATGAGCACGGCGCACTGGATGACGAGGGCGTGGACGGCACACTCGACGCGATCGAGGACTTCGTGGAGGTTTGCCGCGGCTACGGCGTCACAACGCTCCACGCGGTGGGCACTGAGGCGCTGCGCGCCTCGCGCAACGCAAAGCACATTACCAAGGAGGCCCGCAGGCGCTACGGCGTCAACCTGCACGTCATCAGCGGCTACGAGGAGGCAGGCTACTGCTTCATCGGGGCCGTGCAGGGCCTGCCAGTCACACAAGGCCTGCTGGCAGACCTCGGAGGTGGCAGCATGGAGGTTGTGAGCTTCACGGACCGGCGCATGGAGGACAGGGACACCCTGCCCCTGGGCAGCCTGCGAATCTCCAACGCCTTCCGGCTCGCGGACCGGCCCCGCGCCGAGGACATGGCCTCCGCGTACGACTACGCCATGCAGCTTCTGTCCGAGTCCTCGCTCCCCGCACTGACGCCAGACGACATCCTTGTGGGATCGGGAGGCTCCTTCCGCCTGCTCTGCAAGCTCGACAGGCAGCGCAGGCCGTACCCCATGCGCACACTGCACGGATACCGCATGGACGCTGACGGACTGTCCCGCCTGGTCGACGAGCTGGCCTCGTGCGACCTGGAGGAGCGCGCTCTCATACCGGGCATGAATCCGGAGCGCACCCACTCGATAGTTGGCGGAGCCGTGGTTGCCCAGGCGCTGCTGCGGCACACTGGAGCAGGGAGCGTCATGCTGTCCGGCCAGGGTCTGCGAGAGGGACTGGCCCAGCAGCCGGATCCTCTGCCGGAGAACGGGGGCGTCTCACTCACGTCCATAGCAGACGTGCGATGGGGCACGCTGAAGGACATGATGGACAGGTTCGCGCCGCGGTACACCTTGCGCGGGCCGCGCCGCGCGGCGCTGGCGCGCCGCATTGGCCGCGCCGTGTGGGAAGGAAAGCGCAGGCACCTTACCGCGCTGGTGGAGTGCACAGCTCTCATACTGGACATCGGCAGCGCCGTGGACTACTACAACCGGCTCAACCGCGCCGCCTCCATCCTCTCCTGGACGGACATGCCGGGGTTCACACACCGCGAGTCGGCGATGCTGGCCGCAATGCTGCTGCTGGCGGAGGGCGACAGGCTGCCCAAGCGGTTCCGCAAGTCGCAGCTACTCACCGGCGGCGACCGACGACGCCTGCGGCAGGGCGCGCTTGTGCTGCTGCTGGCGGACGAGCTTGAGCGGCGGCTCCCTCCCCAAGCAGAGGTGGAATCTGTTACCATTACTCCGGGCAGCGATGGCCTGTCCATCGCAACGCCCTCATGGGCGGAGGCATCGGCAACGGCGCTGAAGCTCCGCTGGGAGAACGAGTTCGGTCAGCCCATTCTGATCAGTCGAGGTGAGCTATGACGACCAACGGCAACGCAAGCTTCCCCATGGGCGCTCGCTACGGCACCCACCCCTACGATGACGCATACCCCGGCCGTCTCATCATCGTGGAGGGGATCGACGGCTCCGGGAAGAGCACACAGATAGACCTGCTGGCCAAGTGGCTGACCAACCTGGGATACGTCACCGTGTTCACCGAGTGGAACTCCTCGCCCATCGTGCGCCGCACCACGCGGCGGGGCAAGGAGGGACGACTGCTCACGCCCATGTCCTTCAGCCTGATCCACGCCGCAGACTTTGCAAACCGGGTGGTCACGCAGATTCTGCCCGCACTCAAGGCCGGCACAATCGTGCTGGCGGACCGCTACGTATACACGGCGTTCGCCAGGGACAGTGCCCGCGGCGTCAACAAGGACTGGCTGCGCCGCCTGTATGCGTTCGCCATTCGCCCGTCGCTAGCGCTCTACTTCAGGGTGCCGCTGGACGAGTCCATCCGGCGCATAGTCATGGGCCGCTCGGAGCTGGGATTCTACGAGTCAGGCCAGGACGTTCGCCAGAATACCGGCCGGGAGGCGGCCTTCCGGCAGTTCCAGGGCGCCATTCTGGAGGAGTACGACAGGCTCACCGAGGAGTTTGGCCTGGTGGCCATCGACGCGACCCAGCCCATCCACGACCAGCAGCAGATGGTCCGGGAGCTCGTGGAACCCATGCTGCCGGGCGTGATGCAGCTGCGAGGCCAGGACGTCCCGGACGTCCTCCGTAGCACGGGCCTCACCGGGCGGTACATAACTCGATCCGGGTCGCGCCGGATGTCTGATCTTCAGGCAGCTCCGGACGGCTAGTATTCCACCACGCGATAAGGAGGATGGCCCGTGAACACACCCCAATTCTACGGACATACGCCCCTGGATCTGGGAGAGACATATATGCCCGGCCACCTCATCGTCATTGAGGGGACGGACGGGGTGGGCCGCTCCACGCAGATTGCCCTGCTCAAGGAGTGGCTGGAGACCCGGGGCTACGCAGTCATGGACACCGGGTTCCGCCGGTCGGACCTGACCGGAGACGGCATCGACAGGGCCATGCGGGGCCACACGCTCGACAACTTCACACTCAACCTCTTCTACGCCACCGACTTCTGGGACCGCATGGAGAAGGGCATCGTGCCGGCGCTACGTGCCGGAATGGTGGTGCTGGCAGACCGCTACATCTACACCATCATGGCACGGGCGCGGGTCCGGGGTGTGCCCGCCCAGTGGCTGGACGACATGCTGGAGTTCGCAATCATCCCCACTCAGGTCTTCTACCTGGACATAGACGTGGAAGACCTTCTGACCCGCGTGCTCGCCACCCGCGAGCT
>DAOUKJ010000062.1:0-25514 GCA_034421435.1 Dehalococcoidia bacterium
CGCCTGCCCCTGCCGTACAGTCTCTTGCCGATCTGTGCCCACTCGGACACGTCCCACGGCTTGAGGCTGGTGACTATGCGCGGGCTGGCCCGGAAGTACGCACCGGCCGCCGAGGGTGACTCCTCCGTAATGGAGTTGCCCCAGTAGCCCCACTGTTTCAGGTGCACAAAGGGAAGAGCCCGGACGGCGGCTGGGCTTGCCCGGAAGTACTCTTTTGCGGCCTCCCAGGAGCGGCCTGCCTGCTGCGCGATGGCGAGACCCCAGTCCACCCACGCCACCATCTCCTCATCGCTGAGCGACTCTGAGACGGGTGTCCAGGCCTCCCTGAGCGACTCAGAGAGATCCTTGGGGTAACGCTGGAACTTCTCCTCAGTCTCGGCCAGTGTCACTTGCTGCATTGTGCAATCTGCCCGCGCCTCCCGGGGCTGAGATCAGGCATCGGCCGTCGATGCGGCCCCAGCGGCCGCCGAATCCGGCGGCCTACTCGAAGATGGAGTTGATTACCTCGTCTATGCTGCGCTGAACCTGCTGGTCATCGGTGAGGGCCCAAGTCACGGCCACCTGGCAAGCCCTGCGCGGGGCAATCCCGTTGTTTATCAGCTTGCCGGCGTAGATCAGCAGCCTGGTGCCCACGCCCTCCTGCAGGCCGTGGTCTCTCAGGTTGCGCACCTTCTCGCCCAGCTTGGCGAGTGCAAGGGACACCGACGCGGAGGCACCGCTCTCGTGCTTGATAATCTCAGACTCAAGCTCAGGCGGCGGAGCGTTGAATTCCATGGCCATGAACCGCTGCCGTGTGCTGTGCTTCAGATCCTTGAGCGCGCTCTGGTAGCCGGGGTTGTAGGAGAGCACCATCAGGAAGCCCTGGTGCGCCTCGATAATCTCACCCCGCTTGTCTATGGGCAGCAGGCGCCTATGGTCGGTGAGGGGGTGGATCAGCACGGTGGTGTCCTTGCGGGCCTCCACCACCTCATCCAGGTAGCAGATGGCCCCGACCTTGACAGCCCTTGCCAGCGGCCCGTCCATCCACCGGGTCTCGTCACCCTCCAGCAGGTAGCGGCCCACAAGGTCGCTTGCCGTGAGGTCTTCGTGGCAGGCTATGGTCATGAGCGGGACGCTGGCGCCCGCCGACCGGTCGCCGGAGCGCTTGCTCCTGGTGATCCTCGTGACGGGCCGCCCCAAACGATAGGACATGTACTCGACGAAGCGGGTCTTGCCGGTGCCCGTAGGCCCCTTCAGCAGGACCGGCATCTGCTGCGAGTATGCCACCTCGAACAGCTCAACTTCGTCGCCAACGGGCAGGTAAAAGGGTTCCTCCTTGACTACGTACTCCTCGGTACGATAGGAGGTGTATGTTTCAGCTTCAGCCATTGCTCCTCCCGGCAGGCGCCTTTACCCGGCCAGCCGCTCCTGCCACAGCTCTTCGATCTTGCTCTGGAGGCCATCCAGGTCACCGTCGTTGGCAACCACTACGTCCGCGTGCTGCACTCGCTCCTCCGACGACATCTGCGACGCCATACGGGCCCTGACCTGTTCCTCCGTGAGGTTGTTGCGCGCCTGAAGTCGGCTTATGACGTCCCCCTCCGGCGCAATGACCACCCACACCTCATCTGCGGCGTCCGTCCAGCCCGCCTCAATCAGCACGGCTGCGTCCAGCACCACAACGCCGGTACCCAGCTGCCTCTGCTCCTCGATGCCGTCCTCGATCTTCTGACGGATGCGCGGCCATGCGATGGCGTTGAGTTGGGCCATTGCCTCCGGGTTGCCGAACACCTTGCCACCGAGCGCGCGGCGATCCACCTCGCCGTTTGGCTGCAGCACGTCCTCCCCGAACGTCTCCACGACCTCGCGGTGGCCGTCCGTGCCGGGCAGATAGACCTCGTGGCCGTACCGGTCGGCGTTGAGCACCTCGGCTCCCAACTCGCCCAAGATGCGGGAAACCTCGCTCTTGCCTGCCCCGATTCCGCCCGCCAGACCAATGACCTTCATGCTTCCCCCTCTGCCACGCGTAAGGGCAATTCTATACGCGTTCCCCTGCCTTAGCAAGAGCAGTTCATTACGGGATGGGGTGTGCTCGGTCAGTCCACAGGCGCTGCCGCACCTTCCTCATTCCAATTCGCAGCCGCTTCTGCGAGAATAAGGGCGCGCCGTCGCCAACCTCTGCCGGAAGGACTCCCATGCCAAACCGCCTGATACACGAGACCAGCCCATACCTGCTGCAGCACGCCCACAACCCAGTGGACTGGTACCCGTGGGGCGATGAGGCCCTCGCACGGGCGCGGGCGGAGGACAAGCCCCTGTTCCTCAGCATCGGGTACTCCGCGTGCCACTGGTGCCACGTCATGGAGCGTGAGTCGTTCGAGAACGACGACATCGCAGCGCTCATGAATGCGAGCTTCGTCAACGTGAAGGTGGACCGTGAGGAGCGCCCGGACATCGACTCCATCTACATGGGCGCCATCCAGGCCATGACCGGCCGCGGCGGCTGGCCCCTCTCGATGTTCCTCACGCCCGCAGGCGAGCCGTTCTACGGCGGCACCTACTTCCCGCCCGACGACCGCCACGGCATGCACGGCTTCCCGCGGGTGCTCGCCGCCATCTCGGACGCGTACAGGCAGCGCCGAGGCGACGTGGCCAACTCCGCAAAGCAGATCACCGCGGCAATGGGCAGCATGGGGCAGGCGCTCACCGACTACACGCCGCTGTCCAGGGACACCATGTCGTTGGCCTACACACGGCTGCGCAACGGCTTCGACCACGAGCACGGAGGGTTCGGCACCGCGCCCAAATTCCCGCAGCCTATGGCGCTCGACTTCCTGCTCAGGCATCACGCGAGGACCGGCGACGCGAACGCACTCGAGATGGTGGATCTGACGCTCAACCGAATGGCGCGCGGAGGCATGTACGACCAGCTTGGTGGAGGCTTCCATCGCTACTCCACCGACCCGTTCTGGCTCGTCCCCCACTTCGAGAAGATGCTCTACGACAACGCGCTCCTGAGCAAGCTGTACCTCCACGCCTACCAGGCCACCGGCAGCCCGCTCTACGCCCGCATCGCGCAGGAGACCATCGACTACGTGCTGCGCGAGATGACCGACCCGCTCGGAGGCTTCTACTCCGCGCAGGACGCCGACAGCGAGGGCGAGGAGGGCAAGTTCTTCGTGTGGACGCCCGTCGAGATCGACGGCGTGCTCGGTCGCGAGGACGGCGCCGCGCTGCAAGCGCACTTCGGCGTCACCCACGAGGGCAACTTCGAGGGGCGAAACATCCTTCACCTGCCCACCGGCAGCGACGATTCCGCGGCGGAGACGGACGGCGTGATCGCCAGGGGCAAGCGACTGCTACTGGAGAGCCGCGGCAGCCGCATCCCGCCCGCAACCGACACCAAGGTGCTGACTGCCTGGAACGGCCTGATGCTGCACAGCATCGCCCTTGGGGCCTCGGTGCTTAACAGGCCGGACTACCTGGACGCCGCCATCGCCAACGCCTCGTTCCTCCTGTCGAACATGAAGCGCGACGGCCGTCTCCTCCGCACCTACCGTGACGGCCAGTCCAGGCTCAATGCCTACCTGGAGGACTACGCCATGCTCGCCGAGGGACTCATCGCCCTGTACGAGGCCACGTTCGATCGCAGGTGGCTGGACGAGGCGAGCGACCTGGCGCGGCGTATGCTGGAGCTGTTCTGGGATGAGCGCGAGGCCAGGTTCTACGACACCGGCACCGACCACGAGACGCTGATCGTGCGCCCGCGGGACATCACCGACAACGCGATGCCATCAGGCGGCTCCACGGCGACGGACGTGCTGCTGCGCCTGAGCGTGCTCACCGACGAGCCAGCCTACGCCCGCACCGCCGCGGCTGCGCTCAGGTCCGTTCAGCCGTACATGGCCCGGGTGCCCGAGGGCTTCGGGAACTGGCTCGGTGCGCTGGACTTCCACCTGTCATCGCCCCACGAGATCGCAATCGTCGGCCCCCTCGACGACGGGAACATGCAGTCGCTGCTCAGCGCCGTGCACGGCCGCTACCTGCCGAACCGCGTGATCGCCGGCTTCGATCCGGCCGGAGACGACTCCGTCGACGACATGCCTCTGCTGGAGGACAAGGTGATGCAGGGAGGCCGGCCCACCGCCTACGTATGCCACAGCTACGTCTGCCAGAGGCCGGTGACGGACGCCGCTGAGCTTGCGGAGCAGCTGGACTCGCCGGACGGCCCCGGCGGCGCAATGGATCCGGGAGGCCTCGGCCCAGTAACGGTGCTGCCGACCTAAGAGAGGAGGCGTTGCATGCAGAAAGTGCAGGGTTTCGGCGGGTTCTTCTTTCGGGCTAAGGACCCGGACGAACTTACGAAGTGGTACCAAGACCACCTGGGCATCAATCCTGCTCCGACGGACATGGAGATGGCGCCCTGGGTGACCGAGTCCGGTGTCACGGTCTTCTCACCCTTCGCTGCCGACACGGACTACTTCGCAGCGGACAAGTCCTTCATGCTGAACTTCCGCGTGGCCGACCTGGACGCCATGCTTGCACAACTGAGGTCCGCGGGCATCGAGGTCAGCCACGAAAGCGAGATGGAGGGCATCGGCCGCTTCGCGCGCATCCACGACCCCGAAGGCAACGTGATTGAGCTCTGGGAACCCGCATCGTGATGCACAAATGAGCAATCGACTCTAGGACCCGCTCATAGCTTGCCCCGTACTTGATACGGGGGTGAGCGTGTCGAACCATATGAGCGGCGCCGTCTCCCCATGCCCTTCGACAAGCTCAGAGCCTGCCCCGCACTTGATGCGGGGCTGAGCGGACGCTTCTAGTCGGGCCAGTGCACCCCTCGCCGTTGCACTCGCCTACGGCTCGGAAGGCGGGCCCAGCACCTTGTACTTCCGGTCCGGTGTCCGCTCCGCCACCGGCAGCACCTCCACGACAACCCTGGAGAGTCCCACGACCTCGCCGTCGGAGTCGAAGCTGTAGTTGTCTCCGATAGCACCGCTCCAGGTGATGTCGTACATGCAATCGCGGAAGCCGTCCGCGTCCTGGTCGTCGTTGGTCTGCTTGAGGCACTCCGCGGCGATGTACACGTCGTCGTAGGCCGAACCCAGGTGCCACGGCAGCGTCACATATTCGTAGCGCTCCCGGAAGTCCGCCAGGACCTCCTGCGCCTTCTCGTTGTCCGGGTCGAGGTCGGCCGTGATGGCCTTGATGCCGTCCGCAGCCGCGCCCGCTATTTCCAGGGCGGTGGTCCCCACGGTAATGGTGTCGGCATAGATGGGGCCTTCGAAGCCCAGCTCCCGCGCCTGCTTGATGATGGTGCCGCCCGCAAACTCGGACTGGGGCGCTACGTGCAGCGCGTCCGGGTCCTCTGCGAAGAGCTTCGTCAGCTGGCTCCTGAAGTCCGTGACCTCCGAACCAAACTGCTCCGCGGCCACGACTTCCCCGCCGCGCTTCTCGAACTGCGCGACCGATGTGCGGCGGACGCCCTCGGCGTAGTCGGTGCTCTCGGTGATGGTCGCGAGCGTGCGGACGCCGTCGGCCCAAAGGACGTTGCCCGTGGTGATGCCGACCTCCAAGTCGCTGATCTGCGTACGGAAGATATAGTCGCCGGCCTTGGCGATGTCGGGGTTGCTGGCGAGTCCAGAGAACAGGATCACGCCATCTGCCTCCGCGTGCGGAGCTACGCCAAGCATGGCCGAGCTGCACGAGGTGCCCAGGATGATCTTCACACCCTCAACTTCGGTCAGTTTGTTGTAGGCAGTGATGGCGTCATTGGCGCTGCAGCGAGAGTCCTCGACCACAAGCTCCAGCATGCGGCCGTTCACGCCGCCGGCCGCGTTGATCTCGTCCACGGCCATCTGCTTGGCCTGGTTGGCGACAGTGCCGTAGGTCTCACCGGGGCCGGTCAGCGACTCCATCACCCCGATCCTGAAGGCGTCATCGTCACCGCCGCAGGCCAGCGCGGCGACCGCCAGAACTGCCATTGAGGCGAAGATTAGAATCCGTTCACGCAACGACCGCATCATACCTCACTAATGTCGGACGCAAGTCCTGGCTGGGCACGACGGTTGCCATACTACCACCGCCGCCAGCGCGCTGTCGAATGCGTGCGCGGTGGGAAGTCCCAATACCATTGGCACAGTCCCCGTCCTAGTGGGTAGTGAGCAATTGCCACCGTGAACGTCATTGCGGCGGAAGCCGCAATCCAGGGCGTTCCATCCTGGGCCTCGGCCCTGTCACCGTACAGCAAGTGTATGAAGCTGGCACAGTAACCGCCATTGCGGCGGAAGCCGCAATCAAGACTAAAGTCCTGCTCACTGCAAGTCCTCAAACAAGTCCCTCCACGACGGATTGCTTCTCTCAATCATCTGAAGCTTCCACACCCGCCTCCACTCCTTCAGCTGCTTCTCCCGTTCGATTGCGCTCAGCATCGTTTCATGGGCTTCATACCAGACCAGGGTGGTCACGCCATATCTCTCGGTGAATCCCTCTGCAACATCGTTCTTGTGCTGCCAGACCCGCTGGACAAGATTGGACGTTGTCCCAATGTACAGCGTACCGTTGCGTTTGCTGGCCAAAATGTATACACACGGCTGCTTCATCTGGGAATTCTCTGGATTGCGGCTTCCGCCGCAATGACGGATGGGAGTCGTCCGCCCTTCCGCATCTCATGCCACCCCGGCGGCAGAGCGACAGACCGAGCAGGCCACGGCACCTTCACCTTCCTGCCAGGGTAGGGAGCAATTGCCACCGTAATCGTCACTGCGGCGGAAGCCTCAGCCCCGTCACCGTGCTGCTGACTTCAGACGCCTCCAGCCTACCCGCCGTACAGCCAATCCCTCAGCGTACGGATGTGGTCCGGCCTCGTGCCGCAGCACCCGCCGATTATCCGAGCGCCTTGCTCCCGCCACACCTTGGCGTACTCCAGGTAATGCTGCGGGTCAAGTACATTTGCCCGTGGATACGCGGCGCCGAAGCTGGGAAAATGGGCGTAGGCGCCGAACGTACCAGACCAGTTGCTCTTGACTATCTCCAGCCCCGGCCCGGTGTGGTCTACCGGCGTGTGCATCACGAACACCGCTGCGACGTCCCTGTCCTTGAGGGCTTCGATGGCGTCCTGGAGCGTCTCGCCTGCGTGCGTGCCGTCTCCATGCCTGCCGCGGATGCCCAAGTACAGCTCGTCGCCGTCCCGGAGGACCGAGAGGCCGACCCACGCAGGCAGGCCAAGCTCCGCCGCCGCGTCTACCGACGCCAGCGTGTCCGATATGCGGATCAGCATCTCGCCGACAGCCACGTCCGGGCCGCCCTTAGCCATCTCGCCAAGCTGCTCCCGGTAGGTATCCAGCGCCGTCTCGTAGGGCACAGGGACCTGCGCGTGCTCCTTGGGATGCATAGTCGCAACGGAGGCCGCGATGACCACCGAGTCCTCTTTGCCGGCGTTCTTCCTGGCCTGCACCGCCGCCTCAATGCCCAGCCGGTTGGCCTCCGCTACCTTATGCCCGAGGTCGCCGCGCTCCAGTGAGTCGCGCCCCGCGGCGAAGGTGTTGGTGATGATGATCTCGGCGCCCGCTTCGATGTACTCCTCGTGAATCTCACGCACCAGCGCGGGGTGAGTCAGCATCGGGCCGCCCGACCACGTAGTGGGGCTTGCCATCCCGCGCCGCTCGAACTCCGAGCCCATGCCGCCGTCCATCAGGATCGTCTCGCCCGCTGCGATGCGGGCCTGCATCTTCTCAAAGTTGCTCATGTTGCCCTCCTCGCGAAGTCTGGGGTTGCCGTTCGATCCGGGAGCCGAACTGACCCAAGGTTACACCGCACAAGGTGGGCTTGTCCAACCACGTGCCCCGCTATGCGCCCTCTTGTATGGTGATGGAGGCGATCGCATCGCCCGGCGTGGTCGCCATTCCGGGGTTGCGTGGCGAGATGCCGTTCACCACGTCCATCCCCTCGATCACCTGGCCGAACACCGTATGCGCATCGTCCAGGTGTGGAGTGGCTGCGAAGGTGATGAACCACTGGCCACCGCCGGTGTCGGGACGGCCGGTGTTCGCCATCGAAAGCACGCCCGGCCCGTCGTGTCGCCTCAGCGGGCTGAACTCGTCGTGTATCGTGTATCCCGGGCCGCCTCCGCCCGTGCCTGTCGGGTCGCCGCCCTGCGCCATGAAGCCGGGAATGACGCGGTGGAAGGTCACTCCGTCGTAGTAGCCCTCACGAGCCAGGAAGATGAAGTTGTTGACCGTCACCGGCGCCTCCTTGGCGAACAGCTCGATGACGATCTCGCCGCCCTTCTCCAGCTCCAGCGTTGCCGTGTAGCTCTTGCCCGGGTCTATGGTCATCGCCGGCGGCGAGTCGTACTGCTGCAGGGTTGGCGTGGGCACCGGGGTCGCCGTGGGGATGGAGGTCGGCGTCGGGTCCGATCCACACGCCGCCGCAAGCAGCACGAACGGCAGCGCGACTAATAGTGTGCGGAGGTATTGGCTCAACATCATATCGTCACTCTCATGCGAGGGCAACACCCCAATCACCGCTCACCCTGAGCTTGTCGAAGGGCGTGAGCATCAAGCACCATAGTATCCGGCCAGCCTCTCCAGCGCGGCGGGGAACTCGTTTTCGTTGAACACCAGCCGGAATGTTCCCTTGGCAGGGCCTTCCCGCACAGTCATGGTTCCGCAATTGAAAGCTTCTTGCAGAGTCTCAAGAACACGCTGTTTGTAATCCGTATCACGACTGTCTCGTAGGTGCTCGCCTTTGGTCTCAAAGACTAGCACATGAGGGACGCCATCCTTTGCACCTCCCAAGGCTACGAAATCTGGCCAGATGCGTTCCTGTTTCCAGCCTCTAAGATAGTAATCCCCCTGTTGTCGAACGGCCACCCTGTGCCACCACTGGAGGGCCTTTTGCTCGTCAAGATAGCGTGCAAAGCTGCGCTCCAGAGAGGTATCAAACTGTTGGACGTATATCGGTTCGAAAAGGCTGAGTTGAACCGTCTGACCGTCATTTCGATCCATCAATCCATACCCGTCGGCAATCGATATCTCGTAGGACTCTTTCATCTGGAAGGCCGGCTTTCCGGCCTTCAGGTCAAAACGGATTTCACCCTTACGGAGTTTATCGCGAAAGACCCTCTCCGCTTGAGCCTCCACTCGGCCCTTGACGTGATCACGCAGGACGTTTGCGAGGTAGGAGCGACGGTCGTATATCCTTTCGTCTTTTTCACCTGCGGCCCGCAGCCTTTCCACCAGCTTGCTAGCAATTCGGGCTGTCTGCCATGCGTTGGGCACCAAGTCGGATAGCTGGCGAGCGAACCAAGCTATGTTGACAGTCTTGTCAATATGCAACTCCTGAGTGCCATGCCAAATCGTAGGAATGCCTCCAACATCGACTGTCGCGCTTTCCCTCTTGGCCGGATCCGGAAACGTTCCCTGCGGGTCGGGTTCATCAATGGAAACCCAATCCAGATATGGCAGAATGTGCTGCTGATAATCTAACTCAACCCATTGTTCGCCTTCCTTATGCAGGACCAACGGCAGAAAGATGTCCTTCCCCTGGAACCGCTCGCGCCTCGTTACAGTTACCCGGCGGAACTCCGCCGACGCCCCAAACACCGCACCCTCCAAGCCGGTGAGCCCCTCCTGTTCCAGCCCATTCTTGACCTGGTCTACTGCGGTAGCAACGTGGGTGTCCCAGCAATATACATAACATTGGTCAAGGGCTTCTCGATTGGTCCGGCGTGCATGAGGCTGGCGCATTACGCGGCCCACCAACTGCGTCACGGCAAGTTGCGCCTGGGTGTTATCTAGCATTACCAGCACGTAGGCGAAAGGGCAGTCCCATCCTTCCATCAGGGCGTTCTTGGTGATGATCCACCGTACCGGTGAATACTCAGACAGCAGGTTTTCCCGCCCCAGTTCGTCAATGGCGCTGGACTTGACGCGCACGGCATTATCAGCTACCGCCAGATTGCGAATCAGGTAGTCCCGCACATCTTCAGCGTGGACGCGCTCGCCGTCTCTCTGATCGTTGCCAGTACGCTCTACTCGCACTACTGCGATAGGGCGTATGTAGCGGCCTTCGCTATTCTCCAAGGATCGTGCTTCGGCTTCCAACCTTTCCAAGTGGTCGGAGGCCTCGCTCAAGGTTACCTGCCAGTCTGAGTCGGGATATGCCGTCACATTTACAGGAAGCTTTATCATCTCCTCCTGTTTCAGGTCTACGCCATCCACATCCACCAGCAGGTTGCTGATGCTGCGGGTGGGTGTTGCCGACAGCTCAATTACCAGACCCGGGTCCAGGCGATTGACGGCCTGCACAAACTCCCGATTGGCCTCCGCGTTGGCATTGCCGTAGGCTTTATGAGCTTCGTCCAGCACCACCACCGGACGCAGCATCTTAAACACGTTAAGCAGGCTGTGCTTAACCGGACCTGACTCGGCGTCCAGATCCGGGTATTCTTGAAAAAGGCGTCCGTCTCCCAGAGCATCATCGCTGTCCGGAAAGAACATCGAGTAACGGCCGGAGTCCCGAAACATCTTCAGAAACTCCCTGTTCCGATTCCTGCGCGCCGCCGGCAAACTCAACAGCATTACGCATAGGTAGTTGGCTGCGTCGGCGAGGGTAAATGGATCGTCTTTCTCCATGAACTTGACCCGCCCGCCGCTGGCGCGTTCCAGCATCTGGCGATAGGGATGCTCCCGGTTCTTGAGGGACGCCTTGGTCTGCTCGTAAATGGCATTTGTTGGGGTTATCCACAGCACAAGGCCAGTCTGGCGGTTCATGCGTTCCAACGCAGCCGCTGCCAGCAGTGTCTTGCCGCCGCCGGTAGGCACTTTGAAGCAAACGTGGGGAATGGGCCGCCCGGCCTCATCCGTGCGGTCAACGTACGGGCCCGCGCTTTCGGGTACGCCTCCGGTCAGGGCAAGCCGCCTCCAGGCCAGCTTGGGGTAATTGCGCTTGGCGACGTCTTCAACGTCAAGCCGGGTTTCACTCAGCAGCTTCAGAGCGGCGTCGGCATCCTGAGCCGCCTCAGCCATCTGCTGTCTGGCAGCGGACAACTCGTCCCGCCATCGGGCAAAGGCGTCCAGGGCGAGAGTCTGGTACTCCTTCAGTTCCACTACGCAGACTCCGTCACTTGCCGATGCATCTCATAAGGCAATTGGCAGAAAGTGGTGCCCATAGCGGTAAGCTCGCGTTGGCCGATGTATTTGCCGGGACCAAAGACAATAGCCCTCTTGCCCCTCTTACGGCTGGCGGCGCTGATCCTCTTAGCTCTCTGTTCGTTCAGCATTGCTTCACTACTAGCCAGGTAATCTGCATTGGGTTCGTACAGCAGATAGTAATCGTGTGTGTTGCTGCTATAGAACAGGCCCGACTTGTTTCGCCGCTTCAGCGAGGCTCTACCGGCAGAAATTCCAGAAGCCGTATGCAGCAGGTAGGCCGCCAGCACTGGGTATTCCGGTAGCGTCTCTCCTGTGAGCATACTCTCCACGTCTATGGGGTCTCCCAACGTGCAGAAGGTGAAGGAGCCGCCCAGCCCCTCCCGCAAGACTTGATCCTGGGCGCCCGGCACGCCCTGGATGACGCGCCTCACGCGCTCCGCTGTTACGGTGTCTGCGTAATCCTCACACTCCACGAGGATGAACTTACGGTTGCCGCCGTCCTCCTTGTTAAGGGAGCGGACGGCATGAGCGGTTGTACCGCTGCCCGCGAATGAATCCAAGACAATGGAATCTCTGGTTGAGAATATCTGCACTATGGATTTAATCAAGCGTGTAGGCTTTGGATTATCAAAACCGATGCCGATTTCGCGGATTTCTCTTGACGCCTCTTGGTTAGAACCGAACTCTGAGTGTCCCCAGAAGTTGTGCGCAACTTGGCCCTCCTCAAACCTCTCTGATTCGTAGTATTTCTTGCGCGGTAAACCACTTCCCTGCTTAGGGAAGGAGATACGCCCATCCGCCAACAGCGATTCAAAAGTATCCTGTGTTCCCAGCCATTCCTCGTCGTATACCACTCCTGTAGGCGTAGTAATGCTATATCTCGTACCTGTCTGAGCACTTCCTGACTTCCATGGTTTAGATGCCCAAGGCCCTTTCGGGTCGTGGTCTGGATTTGTAAAGTTGCCTGTAAGTGGCAACCCATTGAACGACTTCAATCGCTTCAGTTCTTCAAGGTTCTTCGCATAAACCACCATGAACTCGGCAGTTTTTGCAATTGGTTTGCTCTTGTCATTAGGCTGGTTGTGTCGTCTTCTCCAACATATAATCTCTTCCTTATTCTCTTCACCGAATACTTCATTAAGGATGGATATGAGACTCGCGACCTCTACGTCATCACAACTGATACAGATCACGCCGTCCTCAGAGAGCAATTCCTTGAGCAGGTGGAGCCGGGGCCACATCATGCACAGCCACTTGTCGTGGCGCTCCAGGTCCTCGCCGTCAACCGGGCCGTTTTGCTTCAGCCACGCCTTCATAAGGGGGCTGTTCACTTTGTCGTTGTACGCCCAGCCCTCGTTGCCGGTGTTGTAGGGCGGGTCTATGTATATGCACTTGACGCGGCCGGCGTAGCGCGGGAGCAGCGCCTTCAGCGCGTGCAGGTTGTCGCCGTGGATGATTAGGTTGTCGTCGGAATCCGACGGGTTCACGGAGCGGGCGAGGTCCGGCATCAGCGGCCGATATGGGACGGACAGGTGATGAGCGTAGATGTGCTGCTTGCCCTTGAACTCCAGCGAGGGCATGACCAACTCCTCCGTGCATCAGGCTGGCGGCACGATTATGAACCAAGCCGCCCGTTATGCCCAAGAGGCGGCTGGCAGGGTTTCTGAGGAAACGCAGCCCCCTACGCCTCCTGCTCCGCCGCCACCATCTCCACCTCCTCCATCAGCGCCGAGAGCATGTCCGACTCCTGCACCACCCTGGACTTCTGCCCCTTGCGGAAGATCACCGCACGCCCAACGCCCGCGGCTATGCCCACGTCCGCATCCTTCGCCTCGCCGGGGCCGTTCACCTCGCAGCCCATCACCGCCACCTTCACGTTGTAGCTCTTCACCTTCAGCAGGTCGTCGACCGTGTTCGCCAGCTTGACGACGTCGATGTCCGCGCGACCGCACGAGGGACAGGCCACCAGCGTCGTGCCCTTCTCGCGCAGGTTCAGCGACTTCAGAATCTCGTAGCCCGCCGCGATCTCCTCCTTCGAGTCCGCGCTCAGGGACACGCGGATCGTGTCGCCGATGCCCTCGTACAGCAGGTAGCCCAGGCCAATGGCGCTTCGTATAGACCCTGCCATGGCCGTGCCCGCCTCCGTGATGCCCAGGTGCAGCGGGTAGGGCACCATGTACGCCAGCCGCCGGTACGCCTCGACCGTGGTGGGCACGTCGAACGCCTTCAGCGATATCTTGATGAGGTCGAAGTCCAAGTCCTCAAGGATGCTAATCTCCCACAGGGCCGTGGCCACCATGTGGTCTACGACGTCGAACTCACCCTCCTCCGCCTCACCGGCCTTGGCCAGCTTGTTCACGCCGTCCGCGTGGCGGTGCAGCCCACCAAACTTGCCGATCTGGCCCACCGGCGGCAGGCTGCCGAAGTTCACGCCGATGCGAATCGGTATCTGGCGCTCCTTGGCCGCGCGCACCACCGCCTCCACCTTGTCACGGTCGCGGATGTTGCCGGGGTTGAGCCGCAGCCCGTCCACGCCCGAGGCAATCGCCTCCAGCGCCAGCTGGTAGTGGAAGTGAATGTCCGCGATGACGGGTATCCTGACCCGCCTCTTGATCTCGCGCAGGGCCTGCGCCGCCTCCATGTCCGGGACCGCGGGCCTGATGATGTCGCAGCCCACGTCCTCAAGCTCCCTGATCTGGCGGACCGTCGCCTTCACGTCGCGGGTGTCCGTCTTGGTCATGGACTGGACGGTGATTGGGGCGTTGCCTCCAACGGTTACATCGCCTACCTGGATCGCCTTGGAAACACGTCTGGGACTCATAGTGACCCGCCTTTTCTGAACTTCTGGTAGCCTTAGCTTATCCTACTGAGGCGAGAACGGTCAAATGAGCGACCTGCCTCAGGTACTTGAGACTATCACCAAGAGGATTAACTTTCCGCTCATGGTGAGCGTGTCGAACCATTTGAGCGGAAAGTCGCAGGAGACCCAAGAGCCCCGCTCATCTCCTTCGACAGGCTCAGGATGAGCGGGAAGACTGGCTCAATGGATGCAACAGAAAGGCCGCGCCTTACCCCAGGTCCAGTGGCCTTGCGATGTCCAGGTACACGCCCAGGACTCCGATCAGCACGACGAATACGAACACGGCCGCTCCAACCGGTATCACCTTTCGCATGTCCGGCGGCCGTCCCGTGACCTTCTCGTAGAGCGCCACGACGAAGTGCCCGCCGTCGAACGGGAACAGCGGTAGGGCGTTCAGCACGCCCACAAATATGGCGATGTACGCGATTAGCTCCAGCGTTACGTTGACTCCAGCCTGTGAGCTGGACGCACCAAACTGCGTTATGCCAATGACGCTCACGGGACGCACTCTGTCCAGCTCCTCGTCGTCGCTGACCACCGCGTTCGCCAGCGTGCCCAAGTTGGTGGCGAACAGCCAGATGCCCTGAACGCTCAGCCTGGTGTACAGCGCCACGTCGCCCGCAGCCTTGCCCACGCCCAGGATTGGGTTGTCGCGCTCCCGCTCGACCCTCGGCGACACGCCCAGAAAGCCCACCTGCTCGCCCGTGGACGTATCGGTCCGGGCCGTGAGCGTTGGGGTCAGCCTGACCAGCGTGTCGTCACGCATCACGTCCAACTCGATTCGACGGTTCGGGTTACTCCTGAGCACCGCGGACAGGTCGCTCCACCGATCGAGGGGTTGGCCGTTCGCCGACACGATGCGGTCGCCGGGCAGCACACCGGCCAGCGCCGCAGCCGACGGCGACCCGTCCTCCGTCTCCTCTATCACGCGCTCCACCTCCAGCAGCGGACTCGACGTGTCCGGCTCGCCGATCACCACGTTCACGACCCACAGCAGCACAAAAGCGATAACGAAGTGCGTTGCAATGCCGCCCAGGACCACCACCGACTTCTGCCAGAATGGCCTCCCGCGGTAGGCGCGGGACTCCTCGTGCGGATCCACGGCGTCCAGCGCGTTCATGCCCACAATGCGCACGAAGCCGCCCGCCGGGATGGCCTTGATGCCGTACTCGGTCTCCCCTCGCTGGAAGGACCAGATGGTGGGACCGAAGCCCAGAAAGTACCTGGTGGCCTTGATGTTCAGGAGCTTGGCGGCCACAAGATGCCCTCCCTCGTGGGCCATCAGGATGACCACGAACGCTATCACCACCATCACTCCGCCCAGCATACCACTCCTTCCGCCCGGCTCAGGCCCGGCCAGGCCACGATAGCGCCGTCCGGCGTGCCCACTCGTCCGCCGCCAGAATGTCCTCAAGTGCTGGAGCCGATACCGCGTCGTGCCTGGAGAGCGTCCACTCGACCACGGCGGGTATGTCCGTGAAGCCGATGGCGCCACCCAGGAACATTTCGACCGCAACCTCGTCCGCTGCGCTGAGCGCCGCTGGGTAGGTCATTCCCTTGCGGCCCGCCTCCACGGCCAGCCGGAAACAGGGGTACTTGGCCTCGTCCAGCGGCTCGAAGGTCAGCGCGCCGGTCTCCGCCGGCCTGAACCGGGGCAGTGCATCGTTCTCAGCGCGCTCCGGGTAGAGCAGCGCGTGCTGAATGGGCATACGCATGTCAGGCGGGCTGAGCTGCGCCTTCACCGAGCCGTCCGCAAACTCAACCATTGCGTGGATGATGCTCTGGTGATGCACCACCACGTCGATCTGCTCCCACGGCAGGTCGAACAGCCAGCGCGACTCGATCACCTCGAACCCCTTGTTCATCAGGCTAGCCGAATCGATGGTGATCTTGCGCCCCATCGTCCACGTTGGGTGCCGCAGCGCCTCCTCAGGCGTCACTGACGCCAGCTCCTCCGGCGCACGCCCGCGGAATGCGCCGCCGGACGCGGTGATGATCACGCGCGATAGGGCCCTGTCCTCGCCGCGCAGACACTGCCAGATCGCGCTCGGCTCACTGTCGACCGGCAGCACGTCCACGCCCATCTCCCTGGCAGCGCCCATCACGATCTCGCCGGCCATCACCACCGGCTCCTTGTTGGCCAGCGCCAGCGTCTTGCCCGCACGAATGGCCGCCAGGATTGGCCCGAGTCCCGCGCTGCCCACGCTTGCAGCCATGACCAGGTCTGCGTCGGGGTGCGATGCAACCTCCTCATGGGTCGCAACGGCGCATCCCTGAGGCAGCGTGGCCGCCAACTCGTCCACGGGGGCTTCGCTCGACACCACGCGCGGGGCGAACTCGCGCGCCTGCTCCGCCAGCAGCTCCAGGTTTCGTCCCGCCGAAAGCGCCACAACCGAGAAGCGTCCGGGAAAGGCGCGCACAACGTCCAGGGTCTGTCTGCCTATAGACCCCGTGGAACCGAGAATTGCAAGGCCCTTCACACCGCTGTCCATACACTGAAATGGTACACGACCACGATTGCGAAGACAACGCTGTCCAGCCGGTCCAGCACTCCACCGTGACCGGGTATCAGCGTGCCGGAGTCCTTCACGCCGGCGGCCCGCTTGAGCATCGACTCCAGCAGGTCTCCCACTTGCGCCACAACTCCGACCAGCGCGCCTAGTGCGACCGCCTCCGCTTGCGTGATGGGCAAGTCCAGAAGCACCGCCAGCCCGACCGTCGCGCCCACGCCCGCGATCCATCCACCGACTGCGCCCTCCCACGTCTTGCCCGGGCTGATTCGGGGCGCCATGCGCGTGCGTCCGATCGCGCGGCCTACGAGGAATGCTCCCGTATCCGTTGCGAACGTCGCCAGCACGGCAAGCAGCACCCACTCCAGGCCGTCGTCTCCGGCGCGGAGGCGCAGGAACAGCGAGAGCGTCCAGCCCGTGTAGATCGCGCCCGCGGCCGTGTAGCCCCAGTCTACCAGGGTATCGCCCGGGCTGGCCTGCTCCTCATCGTCGTCGCCTCGCGCCTGTCCGGGCACGAATCGCCGCGCCAGGTGCCATGCCAGGGTCAGCGCTCCGCCGCCCAACGCAACCAGCGTCGTCTGATACTCCACGTAGTCGTCGCGATGGCCGCTGACCACGAATGCCAGTGCCCAAATGACGCCGAGTGCCGCGGCCGGCCGCGCTCCTCGCAGCGACGCCATGCGGTAGAACTCCACGGCTCCAAGGGACGCGAGCACAGCCACCAGCAGAGAGAGCCAGGGAGCGCCGGCCCACAGGGCGGCGACGATAATGGGTATGCCTACGAAGGCGCTTGCCAGTCGAGAAGCCATTGGTCAGAAGTTCAGCGACGCCCGGTTCAGGGAGGTGAGACCCTGCGGCCGTTGCCAAGATGGGCCGGTGGCTAATCTACGGAGCCAGCCGGTCGAGTGGACCACGGCCTCAGCCCTCAATCTTGCCGAATCGGCGCCTGCGGCGGCCGTAAGCCTTGAACGCCATATGCAACTCCTTCTGATCGAAGTCCGGCCAGTACGCATCCGTGCAATAGTACTCGCTGTACGCCGACTGCCACAGCAGGAAGTTACTCAGGCGCATCTCGCCGCCGGTGCGGATGATCAGGTCAGGCTCCGGCATGCCGGCCGTGTCCAGGTAGCTGTTGAATGTGACCTCATCGATGTCCTGGGGCGCCACTCCTTCCTCGACAATCCGGCGCACCGCGCCCAGAATCTCGGCCCTGCCGCCGTAGTTGAAGGCCACGTTGAGGGTGATGCGGTCGTTGTTCTTGGTCAGGTCTACAGCGCGGCACACGGCGTCCCGAAGCTCCGGCGCCAGTCGGTCTAGCGTACCCAGGTGGCACAGCCTGACGCCCTGCTTGTGGAGCGCGCCGGTCTCGGTCTCGATGACTTCACCCAGGATGCCCATGAGACCGTTGACCTCCTCCGCCGGCCGGTCCCAGTTCTCCGTGGAGAAGGCGTAAATCGTAAGGTGCTTGACTCCTAGCCGCGCCGACTCCTCGATGACGCGCTGGATGTTCTTGCGGCCGGCCTGGTGGCCCGCCAGCCGGGGGAGGCTGCGCTGCTCCGCCCATCGCCCGTTGCCGTCCATGATGATGGCTACGTGCACCGGCACGTGCGACATCTCGTCATTCACGTCCGGGGTTGTGTGCTCCTTCGCCTTCATGGGTGCTGCGGTCAGGGCGGCGTGGCGCGCGAACTGCGCGGAAGCCTAGACCTCCATGACCTCCTTCTCCTTGTCGGAGCCCAGGCCGTCCATCTCAGACACGTAGAGGTCGGTCATCTTCTGCAGCTGGTCCTGCGCACGCTTGCCCTCGTCCTGCGATATCTCCTTCTCCCGCTCCATCCCCCTCAGCTGCTCCAGCACGTCCCGCCGGATGTTGCGCACCTCAACGCGGCCGTCCTCCACCTTCTTGCGAACGAGGCGAACCAGCTCCTTGCGCCTGTCCTCCGTGAGCTGCGGGATGGCGAGTCGCAACACGGTGCCGTCGTTGATGGGATTCAGGCCTATGCTGAGCTTCTGTATGGCCTTCTCCACTGCGGGCAGGCTCTGCCTGTCCCAGGGCTGCACGACTAGCAGCCGCGCCTCCGCCGCGTTGATCGACGCCAACTGGTTGAGCGGCGTGGACGTGCCGTAGTAGTCCACCATCACGTTCTCGACCAGCGCCGGGTTGGCCCGGCCCGTCCTGACGGTGGCAAGCTCTCTCTTGAGAGCATCCACCGAGCGCCTCTTTCTTCTGTCGCCCTCTTCGAGGACCTCCCTTATCGTGGCCATGGGTCACTCCCCTTGCGAGAATTTCCTGCGGCGACTCCTTGGATGCCACTTGGGCAGCGTCAAATGAAGTTTAGCATAGGAAAAGCCCGCCGATAAAGCCTTGAGAATTCGACGGCCTTTGCCCGCCTCCAGCCGGGTGTTGTAAGATTGCAGTGGCCGCTGGCTGCAGGGCCATCTCCGGTAACCGGATACCCACCCTGGCGCTAGGCCGAGACTGCTGCAGCATCCCGCCTGAGGCAAATCACACACCCCTCGCAGACAGAGCTTTGACCGAACGAGAAGAAACCGAAGAATCCACCCCGCAGGCCGGGACTAACCGGCTGTTGGATGGATGCCGACGGTTGGTCGAGGCCAACCGGTTCGAGTACCTGATCATCGGCATAATCCTGTTCAACGCCGCTCTTCTCGGACTCGGCACGTCGCCGGCCATCGAGCGAGACTACGGCAGCTGGCTCGACTTGGCCAACAACGCAATCCTGGGCGTCTTTGTGGTGGAGGCGCTGTTGAAGCTGGCGGCCCGATGGCCGCGGCCGCTGCGCTACTTCACCGACGGCTGGAACGTCTTCGACTTCACGGTTATCGTTCTGGCGCTGATCCCGGCCACTGGAGAGTTTGCCATTGTCACTCGCCTCTTCCGGTTGCTGCGGGTCGTAAGGCTCATCTCCACCATCAAGGACCTGCGCCTGATAGTCGCCGCCCTCGTACGCTCCATCCCCAGCGTGGGCCACGTGCTTATCCTGATGAGCATTGTGGTCTACATCTACGCCATCATGGGCTACCACCTGTTCCACGAGCACGACCCTGTCCACTGGCGCAACTTGGGGATTTCGCTACTGTCCCTCTTCCGGGTGTTAACGCTGGAAGACTGGACCGACATCATGTACACGGCCATGGAGGCGTATCCGTGGGCTTGGGTGTACTTCGTCAGCTTCGTCGTCGTAGGCACTTTTGTGGTGATAAACATGTTCATAGCCATCATCATCAACAGCCTGGACGATGCGAAGACGGAGCGGATGCGTGAGATGAAACGCCCGGCAAGCAGGGAGGAGCTACTGCGAGAGATTCGAGCCACGCAGGACACGCTCCGGCGCCTGGAGCGGCGCATCGGAGACGACGAGCGGGAGTAGGGGAACGGGAGCTGGGGAACGCCGAGGCGCAACGCCCAGAATGCCGCTGGGCGCGCGAATAGCGCGGCTACCAAGCGGATAAGCGTAGGTTTCTAGCGGGCAAACCGAGCCGAAAACGAGGCGGCTACTCGCCGGCGGCAGCGTCCTCGCCCAGCGCGAACCGCTGGAACCGCCGGACGCGAATGTTCTCGCCAACCCGCGCCATCACCTCGTTCACCACGTCCCTGATCGTCTGGGACGGGTCCTTGATGAACGCCTGCTCCATGAGCAGCTGCCCATCGGCGCCCTCGGTCTCGTCCTCCGGAGCGGCCTCGCCGTCCACGTAGCGGGGTGACATGGCCGCGACCTGCATCGCAAGGTTATGCGCCAGCTCCTTGAACTCCGGCGTCCTTGCCACGAAGTCTGTCTCGCAGTTCAGCTCCACGATTGCGCCTACGCGGCTGCCTGCGTGGATGTAGCTGTCGACGACGCCCTCCAGCGTGTCCCTGGAAGACTTCTTGGCGGCGATCGACAGGCCCTTCTGCCTCAGAAGCTCCACTGCCTTCGCCATGTCGCCGCCGGCCTCTTCCAGCGCGTTCTTGCAGTCCATAACGCCCGCGCTGGTCTGCTCTCTCAGGTCCTTGATTGCGTCTAGCGATACCCCCGGCATGGCTATGCGGTACCTTCCGAGGAGTCCTGGCTTGAGGTCCGCTGCACCGGAGCCGAACCGGGCTCACCGGCCATTGCGCGAGCCAGTGCCTCCGGGTCAACCTCCACCAGCGTCTCGCCGACCTCTTCCGCCTCTTCCTCGCCCGTCTCCAGTGCATCTTCCGCCATCTCAAGTTCCTGTGCGGCGTTGGCAAGCTCTGCGCGCCTGCGCAGGCCTTCCATCACGGCGTAGGAGATGCGGGAGGTCACGAGGCTTATGGAGCGAATGGCGTCGTCATTGGCTGCGATGGGGTAGTCGACCAGGTCGGGATCGCCGTCCGTGTCCACGAGCGCGACGATTGGTATGCCCATTCGCCGGCCCTCGGCCACGGCTATCTTCTCCCGGCCGATGTCCACGACGAAGAGCGCGCCGGGCAGCGTGGTCATCTCCTTCACGCCCCCGAAGTTGCGGTTCAGCCTCTGCACCTCGTCCTCCAGCTTCAGCGCCTCCTTCTTGGTGAGCAGGGCGAAGCCTCCCTTGGCGCGGCGCTCCTCCAATCGCACTAGGTAGTCGATGCGTGACTGAATTGACGGGAAGTTGGTGAGCGTACCGCCGAGCCAGCGATGCTTAACGTAGAACATGCCGCAGTTCCTGGCGGCATTCTCGACGGAGTCCTGAGCCTGTCGCTTGGTGCCTACGAACAGAACGCTCTGCCCGCCGGCCACGATGTCCGATATGAACTGCTGCGCACGCTTGAGCAGCGACATCGACTGCTGCAGGTCTATGATGTGAATGCCGTTGCGCTGCGAGAAAATGTACTGCTTCATGCGGGGGTGCCATCTCTGGGTCTGATGCCCAAAGTGGACCCCTGCTTCCAGCAGAGACTTCATGGTAAGCGCCTCTTGTGGTTGAGAGGCTACATCCCGTTCGTCAGATACGACCATGCGTGCGCGCTCCTCCCTCTCTGCGACTCCCGCCTAAGGCTGCGTGCGTGAGTATCGCACAGTTGGGCAGCCATTGCAAGCTGGAGCGCCCGTTCAAGCGTGAATGGAGTGGGCTCGCCATGTCATGCCAGTAGAACCGCAGAGGTTCCGAAGCCCGAATGTCACCGCCTGCTCTCCCGTCGGTCGAAGTCTGCGATCGCGACGGTCCGACTACGTCGACGAGAATGCCACCACCTTGTCCAGCCTCTTGGACAGGCGGTCCTCGGCAGACTCCAGGTCGTACTGGCTTTGTAGCCCCATCCAGAATTCAGCAGAGTTTCCGAAGAATCGCGACAACAGCAGCGCAGTCTCCGCCGTGATGGAGCGCCTGCCATTGACGATAGAATGAATCCGGCGCGCGTCCACGCCAATGGCCTTGGCAAGCCGGTACTGAGTAATCCTCATCGGAAGGAGGAACTCCTCACTGAGGATCTCCCCGGGGTGAGCAGGGACAAGCCTATTCTCATGTTGTACTGGCTCGCGGGTCACGGACGTCTCCCTTCCCAACCTAGCGCTCAATGATAGTCTACGATCTCCACTTCATAAGCGTCGCTCCTGTCCCAGACGAAGCAGATGCGCCACTGGTCGTTGATGCGAATACTATACTGCCCCTGCCTATCACCTGAGAGGGCTTCCAGTCGGTTGCCCGGAGGCGTTCTCAGATCGTTCAAGTTGGTGGCGTTGTTCAGTATCATCAACTTTCGTTGCGCCCGGCGTTGAATGTCCTCGTGGAATCTGCTGACATGCCGGCGGTTAGCTATGGACTGAGTATCCCTATCCCGGAAACTCCTTATCACGCACCAATAATAGTACGATGCACCATTAAGGTCAAATGGAGCGTTTCCCGGTCCTGACAATGCGGCGGAAAGGCAAACTCGCCCGCGCCCCCTACCCCATGTCCAGGCTGATGTCCAGCGCTCGCACCGAGTGCGTCAGCGCACCCACCGATATGAGGTCTACGCCCGTCTCTGCTACCGCTCGCACGGTGTCCAGCGTCACGCCGCCCGACGCCTCCAGCAGCGCCCGGCCGCCCGAAATCTCGACCACACGGCGCATCTCGTCCGGCGACATGTTGTCCAGCAGCACGACGTCCGCGCCACCCTCCACCGCCTCGACCGCCTCTTCCACCGTCTCCACCTCGATCTCCACCCGCAGCGTGTGCGGCGAGCGTTCCCGCGCCAGGTCCACTATCTCCGCCAGCCCCAGCTCTCGCGCACGCAGCGCGGCGATGTGGTTATCCTTGATGAGAATGCCGTCGGCCAGGTTGTAGCGGTGGTTGTGGCCGCCGCCCACTCGCACGGCGTACTTCTCCAGCTGTCGCAGGCCGGGCACCGTCTTGCGCGTGTCGATGATGCGGGCTTTGGTGCCCTGCACGGCCTTCACGTAGGAGGCCGTGGCCGTGGCGATGCCGCTCAGCCGCTGCAGGAAGTTCAGGGCGACGCGCTCTGCCTTCAGAATGCCGGCCACGCTTCCCTCCAGGTCCGCGACCACCGCGCCGGGCGACACCGGCGCACCGTCCTCCACCAGGATGCGGCTTCTCGTCGATGGGTCGACCTGCCGGAATACCTCCAGCGCGACCTCCAGGCCCGCAACCACGCCATCGGCCTTTACCACCACCGACGCCTGCCCCCGCGCGTCCTGCGGTATGAGGGCATCCGTGGTGACGTCGCCGTGACCCAGGTCCTCCACCAGCGCCCGCTCAACCATGTCACGTATCGAGGATGTGATTTGCATAGTGTTGAGAGTTCGTGTCCTTGGAGACTCGTCAGCGATAGGCTTCCCGCCGGTGCCTCACAGCTCGGATTTCCACTACACCATTCCTGTCGTCTATGGTGTACAGAATCCTGTAGTCACCGACTCGCAGGCTGTACTCCTCACGACCCATAAGCTTCTTTGCGCCTCTCTGCCTGGGATTGTCACCCAGAGAATAAGCCTTTTCCCCGATTCGGGAGCGCGCTCTTGGCGCGAGTCGGGACAGCTCCCTCAGAGCTGTGCGCAGGAACCGGACTCGATACGTCACCCTGCCTAGGAGGTCTCTTTCAATCTAGCGATGACCTCCTCGAGAGGGTATGAAGGCTCACCCTCGCGGTCTCGGATGATGGCAATGTCGAGAATATCCTCACAGAGATAGGGGTAGTCCAGTAGCCGTGAGGCAACCTGTCTCTTCTCAGCCTTCGATAACGACTCCAAGGCCATCTTGAAGACCTCGGCTCTGCACTCCCTGCCGTCAGCCTTCATTGGCGCCCTCTTTCCGGCAAGCTGCTTTCAAGCGGGCGGGTAGTTTCGGATTCGCAGCAAGGCTTGAGGCCAATGTCCAGCACTTCTTCTCGGAGTTCGGGGTCATCAAGGAGCCGGGAAACAACCACACCCTTCTCCACCTTCGATAGAGATTCGAACGCTCTCATGAAGACCTCTGCCCTGTTTTCCTTGCCTTCAGCCTTCATCACTGCTCCTGCTTGGTCGAATCGTGTTGAGTTCGCCGGACATTAGGCCTCGGTTCCGCAGAACGACCGCGGCGCCCCCCCTTCATCATTGCCAAGTCGGACTCGAGGTTCGTGAGCCTGACATCAATGCGATCAGGTGGGTGAGAAGCGTGAAGCCACCCCTCCCCTCGCCGGCCCTACACCTCTTGCAGCATCCGCGCAAGCGCCACGCGGGCGTGGTGAGCCGTCTCGTCGTCGACCGTGATGCGGTTGATCACCTCGCCGTCCAGCAGCCGCTCCAGTGACCACAGCAGGTACGCCGGGTGCGTCCTGTACATCGTCGAGCACGGGCAAACCACCGAGTCCAGGCAGAACACCAGCTTGTCCGGGTGCTCCTGCGCCAGCCGGTTCACCAGGCTGATCTCCGTGCCCACGGCCCACTTGCTGCCGGAAGGCGCCTCGTTGATCGTCTTGATGATAAACTCCGTCGAGCCGTCGCAGTCTGCCAGGTCCACTACCTCTCTCACGCACTCCGGGTGCACTATCACGTTGATGTCCGGGTACGCGGCCCTGGCCTTGTTGATCTGCGCAACGCTGAAGCGCGTGTGCACCGAGCAGTGGCCCTGCCACAGCACTACCTTGGACTCCCTCAGCTTCTCCGGCGTGTGGCCTCCCAGCGGCTTGAACGGATTCCACACCACCATCTCCTCCGCCGGTATGCCCAGCTTGAGGCCGGTGTTGCGGCCCAGGTGCTGGTCCGGGAAGAAGACCACGCGCTCGCCCCGCTCGAAGGCCCAGCGCATGACCGCCGGCGCGTTGGACGACGTGCACACGATGCCGTTGTTCCGGCCGCACAGCGCCTTGATGGCCGCCGTGGAGTTCATGTACGTGATGGGTATGATGCCGCCCTCGCCGAGCACCTCCGTCATGTCGTCCCAGCAGTCAAGCACGTCGTCAGTACGAGCCATGTCTGACATGGAGCAGCCGGCCGTGATGTTGGGCAGGATTACCTGCTGGTGCGGCGCGCTGAGAATGTCCGCAGTCTCCGCCATGAAGTGGACGCCGCAGAAGACTATGAACTCCGCCTGCTCCTGCGCCGCCGCCTGCTGCGACAGCTTGAGCGAGTCGCCACGGAAGTCGGCGAACTGGATGATCTCGTCGCGCTGGTAGTGGTGGCCCAGAACCACCAGCCGGTCCGCCAGTATGTCCCTGGCGTATCGGATGCGGCGCGTCAGCTCCTCGCCGCCCATGTGGTGGTACTCCGCCGGTATGCTCTGCCAGCTGACCACCGCGGCGAACTCCTCCGCCAGAGGTTTGACCTCCAGAGTCTCATCGGTACGGCAGAACGCCGACTGTTCGACCTCCGTAAGAGGAATATATGGGGTCTTCTCGGTGGTAGTCATATGGTCACCTCGCGCCGCTCATGACTTGTTCCGCAACCGCACCCCTGAGAGACCAGGGGCCGGTTCCCTCGATTCTAACCTCAACCACCTCTCCCGTCAGGTCCTGTTCGTGAGAGAAGTATACCAGCTTATTGCTTCGGGTGCGTCCCTGCCACCAGTCTCGATTGCGTCCCTCAA
>DAOUKJ010000063.1:0-7671 GCA_034421435.1 Dehalococcoidia bacterium
GGGGGGGGGGGGGTAACGGGCATGGCCGCCCTCAAAAGGCGGCGCTGCCGGTCCAGAATGCGTCGGGTGATAGACATACTAGCACCTCCCATATAGAGACAAACTCAATATATAGCGTACCATGCGCGTGTGACATTCCCGTGACTTTTCGGCCGGATTTTCGTGACCTGCTGTGATTTTCCGCCTGCGCCGGCATGATTGCCTGACGTAGGGGCAACCCTCGTGGTTGCCCTGTCATGTGGGCGGACACAAGGCCCGCCCCTAGGGGACATCAGTATAGCACAAGTCGAATACGTCTCCGTGCTTGCCGCCCCGCGCCATCCTTGCATCGTCCCATCGCCTCACCTATAATCCGCTGGACTCACACGCCGGTCAGAGAGGGGCATGCCTTGCTGAAATCCGTAAGCTGCGGCGCGCTGCGCATCGAGGACGATGGCCGCGAGGTCACGCTCGCGGGGTGGGTCCACCGCCGCCGCGACCACGGCGGGCTCGTGTTCATCGATCTGCGCGACTGGCGCGGCATCGTGCAGGTGGTGTTCAACCCGCAGATCGCGCCCGAAGCCCACGAGGCGGCCCAGAGCCTCCGAAGCGAGTGGGTGCTGCGCGTGCGCGGCACCGTCGGCCCGCGACCGCCCGGCACCGCCAACCCCAACCTGCCGACCGGCGACGTGGAGGTCGCCGCATCGCAGCTTGAGGTGCTCAACCCGTCCATCACGCCGCCGTTCAGCCTCGAAGAGGAGGCCGCGGAGGCCGACGAGCTGGTCAGGCTCAGGTATCGCTACCTGGATCTGCGGCGCGTTGCCATCCGCGACAACCTGTTCCTTCGCCACCGGGTCGTCAAGTACATCCGCGACTTCCTCTCGGAGCGCGAGTTCATCGAGGTGGAGACGCCCATCCTCACCAAGAGCACGCCGGAGGGCGCACGGGACTACCTGGTGCCCAGCCGGATACACCCCGGCCAGTTCTACGCCCTGCCGCAGTCGCCGCAGCAGATGAAGCAGCTGCTGGTCATGGGAGGCGTGGAGCGGTACTTCCAGATTGCCCGCTGCTTCCGCGACGAGGACCTGCGTGCGGACCGCCAGCCGGAGTTCACGCAGCTTGACCTGGAAATGGGCTTCGTCGATGAGAGCGACGTTCTCGACCTCATGGAGCAGCTCTTCACGGGCCTTGCGGAGACCATCGTTCCTCAGAAGCGACTGATCAAGCCATTCCCGCGACTCGCCTACGCCGACGCGATGAACCGCTACGGCTCCGACAAGCCCGACCTGCGTTTCGGTCTGGAGCTATGCGACCTGTCGGACATCGCCGCAGAATCGGCGTTCCAGGTATTCAACAGGGCAATCGAATCGGGCGGCGTAGCCAAGGGTTTCGCCGCGCCCGGTTGCGCTTCCCTGCCGCGCCGGCAGATCGACGCGCTGACCGACATGGCGCGCGAGCGCGGCGCTTCAGGCCTCGTCACCATCGCGCTGGACGGCGACCCAAGCAGTCCGCTCGACGATCTGACGGAGGACGAGTTCCGCTCACCCGCCGCTCGATTCCTGACCACGGACGAGGTGATTCGCATCGCCGGCCGCCTGAACGCCTCTCGCGGCGACCTGCTGCTCATCGTGGCCGGCCCGCGCGAAAGCGTCGACAACGCGCTCGGCGGCCTGCGAGTGGAGATGGGACGCAGGCTGGAGCTGGCCGACCCGGACCTGCTGGCCTTCGGATTCATCATCGACTTTCCGCTGCTGGAGTGGAGGCCGGAGGAGAACAGGTGGGACTCGCCGCACAACCCGTTCTCATCGCCCAAGGACGACCACATGCCGCGCATGGACTCCGACCCCGGCTCCGTGCTGGCCAAGCAGTACGACCTGGTGTGCAACGGCATGGAGCTTGCCGGCGGCAGCGTGCGCAACCACCGCCGCGAGGTCCAGGAGCGCGTGTTCGAGCTGCTGGGCCACAGCCGGGAGGCGATGCAGGAGCAGTTCGGCCAGATACTCGACGCGCTGGAGTACGGCGCGCCTCCGCACGGCGGCTTCGCGAGCGGAATCGACCGCGTGGTCATGCTGATGGGCGGCGTAGACAGCATCCGCGAGGTGATGGCCTTCCCCAAGACGCAGAGCGCCGTGGACCAGCTTTTCGGCGCGCCGTCGCCCGTCTCGGAGCAGCAGCTGCGTGACCTCCACATACGCGTGGTGAGCGAGTAGCGGTGCGTGCTGACGACCACCGGTGGGATGACAGGAATACACAAGAGTAGCTTGCCCGATTAACCTCGCGCCTGGCCGACGGTAAGGGGCATCATTTATGCTCATAAAAACACGAGCACTGGTCCTGCTCGCCCTATCCAGTGTACTGACTGTAACAGCAATCGCAGGGTGCACAAGTGCCGGCCCTGCAAGAGAGGCTCCCTCGCCTACTTCCGGTTCCCTCCATAACACCCCATCCTCCGCCCCGGCCCGGGATCTTGTCGCTACGGTTCGTACGCCTTCTATTTCAACGACAGCGCCGACTCTCACTCCTGCGCCTACTCACACGCCTACGCCCACTCTCGCACCTTCGCCTACCCTCACGCCGGCACCCACTCTCACGCCTACGCCTACTCTTACGCCCGCGCCCACGGACACGCCAGTCCCGACCCCGACCTCGACCCCTGTTGCAATCTACGTCGAAGGGTGGGACGACCTCGACAACGTCGCTTGGTTCGAATTCCACCACCCCCTCATGGCCTCCGATGTTAGAGCTACATGGTGGATCGCAGACGGGATCGACGGGAAATTTGAACGCGAGGGAGCACAAAGCCTTCTCAACCTAGTAGTCTGGGGAGAGGTGGATAGGACAACCCTGGGACACATTTTGACCTCGCCGTTCCTCGAGAGTTTTGAGCCCCCAGACAGTTGGGCACTAAGGGAGCTGGCGTACTTTGCCTCGAATGAAGATCACTACTTCGAGGGGCTCATAGAACACCCTGTAATTCGCGACGGAATAACTGATAGCACTGCCAAGCTTATTGGTGCACTCTATCCGCTAGACTACAACCGAGACTTACGACCACTTGCGGGCCAGACTTTCATGGCCGAACATATTATTGACCTGCCGGTATCGGGCGAAACCTTCTTGACCGTCATACGTATAGGGCAACCACCTGCAGACGCAACAATGAACCGATTGGAAGAAGTGGTGCGGGGTCTTGATTCTCTTCTACAATTACCACTACCGACCAACAATATTCTGCTCCTAGTCTCAGATAATGCCTACAACGCCTGGGGTGACCCTCAGGATAGTGAACACTACGGAGGCCTCAACTACGGAGGGCAAATGGTGATTCTCGAAGTCCTTGACACGGAGGCAACCGGCATTTGGGGTTCCTCTGCTTATATAGCACACGAAGCGGCGCATTACTTCTTCTACAATGGCCCTCCCTGGATTGTGGAAGGCTTTGCCGAAGGCGCACAAGAAATCCTAAAGTCAATTCTCACCAACAAGCCATTGGACCTAAGTGACCCGGAGCTAGCTGCTTGTCCCGGTGTTGCTACCTATGAGCAGTTACAAGCCGCTCTCGACGATTTCGGCTCGGATCAAGATTACACACTTGATCATTGTCGGGCTCAGTTCGGCATACATGTGTTTGTGAGGCTTTACCTTGAATTGGACCCAGACGTATTCCACAATGGACTGAAAGCCCTTTACTCCAAGACAGGTGCGTTCTCTTATGAAGGTCCTCCCACCGTCACAGATGTAATTGAGGCATTCGGCCCAAAGGCAGAGGCTATACTCGAAGGAAATACATCGACCTAGAAGTCTAACACTTGAGGATCTCCAGCCGCCGACCATTCCGCTTGTCAAGATTTCCGCGGCCGCGATTTATGCCTAGCCGCGAGTTCACCGATAGGCGCTAGGCAAAGCAGAAAGGCCAATGTCTACGTCGCTCAGCCTCTCGTCAGCGAGAGGTGTAGGATGGCGAAGGAGGAATTCGAATTTGTCACGTTGACAAGAGCATCGCGACGGGCCACAATTGTACCATTAGTGCCCATTGGGCGCGGCCCAGTTATATGGGAGCAACTGGCGCCCCATAGTTACCACCCAGGGACGCCGTTGGGCGTCCCTGAATCTTGAGGCGCAGCGCCGACAGAGCGTTACCCGCTTCACAATCCGGCGTATGTGCGCTTATAATTGTAATTGAAGGTACAGACCTCTACAGGAGCCGTCCGTGAAAGTATCCCTGCTTGATGACGCCCAGAGCCAGGTTGTGCTCAGCATCGAGGTGGAGCCACCCGAGCTGGAGGAGCACCTGGACAGGGTGTACCGTCGAGCGGTGCAGCGCGTGAACATTCCCGGATTCCGCCGAGGCAAAGCGCCGCGGTCGGTCGTGGAGCGGGAACTTGGCAGGGACGCGATGGTGGAGGACGCGCTGGACACGCTTCTGCCGCAGATTACCTCCAGAGCAATCCAGGAGCAGGAGCTGGACATAATCTCACTGCCCAGGGTGCGCGTCACCGAGTACAATCCACTGACGATCGAAGCCACGGTGCCCGTTCGTCCCACGGTAGACCTGGGCGACTACCACAGCTACCGCGTCGAGGAGGAGAGCGTGGAGGTGGCGCCGGAGTCCGTCGACGAGCTTATCGACTCAATGCGAGAGGACGCAGGCGCGTGGGAGCCTGTGGAGCGCCCCGTAGCCCTTGACGACCTTGTCACGCTGGAGGTGCGCGGGCTGGTGGACGAAGAGGCCGTCATCGAGGAGGAGCGAGTGGACTACCGCGTTACGGCGGACTCCACCGCGCCGATGCCAGGCTTCGCCGACAGGCTAGTCGGCCTCAACCGCGACGAGGAGCAGCAGTTCTCGCTGCCCTTCCCTGACGACCACCCGCAGGAAAACTGGGCGGGCAAGGAGTGCGCGTTCACCCTCACCGTTCACGAAGTGAAGGAGCGCAAGCTGCCGGACCTGGACGACGAGTTCGCCAAGAGTCTCAACTCAGACGTGGACACCGTGGAGGCGCTTAGGGACAAGCTCCAGGATGACCTGCTCAGGCGCAACCGGCTCATCGCAGACCAGACCTACCAGGAGAAGGCGGTGCAGACGCTGGTCGAAGGTTCCACGGTGGAGGTGCCACCGCTCCTGATCGACCACGAGATTGAGAGCATAATCTCCGAGCAGCAGGAGGCCCTCCAACGCCAGCAGGTGAGGATGGAGGACTACCTGAGCACCATCGGCAAGAGCGTGGAGCAGATTCAGGAGGAGCTGCGACCCTCCGCGGCCGACCGGATCACGCGCACGCTCATACTCGGCGCACTCCGCGAGAAGGAGGGCATCGAGGTGACGCCGGAGGAGGTCGACGAGGAGATCGAGTCCATGCTTGGGGAGTCGGAGGCGGCAACCGATTCAATGAGGCAGATGCTGGAGGGTTCCAAGAACTCAATCGGCACCATGCTGCTCAACCGCAAGACGCTGGAGCGGCTCACGGCCATCACCAAGGGTGAGGTCACGGAACCCGCTCCCACCGCAGAGAGAGCGCCCGCCACGGAGCCTGATCCCACCGCGGACGACGCGACCGACGAACCGACTGAAGAAGAAGAAAGTGAAGCCAAAGAAGGAGCCTGACATGCTTTACTCACCCCAGGACATCGTGCCTATGGTCATCGAAACCGGCGCCCGAGGCGAGCGCGCCTTCGACATCTACTCCCTGCTGCTCCGCGAGCGCATCATATTCCTTGGCACACCCATCGGCGACCAGGTGTCCAACCTCATCGTTGCGCAGTTGCTGTTCCTGGAGCGAGAGGACCCGGACAAGGACATTAGCCTGTACATCAACTCACCGGGAGGAGTCGTGACCGCCGGGCTTGCCATCTACGACACGATGCAGCTTGTGAAGCCGGACGTGTCCACCATCTGCGTGGGCCAGTCCGCCAGCATGGGCACCGTGCTGCTGTGCGCGGGCGCAAAGGGCAAGCGGTATTCCCTGCCCAACTCCACCATACACATGCACCAGCCGATGGGCGGCGCACACGGCCAGGCATCGGACATCGAAATCGCCGCGCGGGAGATCCTGCGGTTGCAGGACAAGATTCGATCCATCATCTCCGGCCACACCGGCCAGCCCTACGAAGACGTGGCCAGGGACACCGACCGCGACTACTACCTCACCGCTGAGCAGGCGATGGAATACGGCATAGTGGACGAGGTGCTTGCCAAGGCGCCACTGGAGAGCGCCGCCACCTAGACTGCTGCCGATTACCTCCGGAGAGCGTCATGCCAAACCCAAGCGATACGCACGCCACCATATCCTGCTCCTTCTGCGGGAAGAGCCAGAGCCAGGTACGCCGGCTCATCAGAGGCCCGGGTCGCACGTTCATCTGCGACAAGTGCATCGCCCTGTGGCAGCAGACCATCGCCAGCGAGGCGCCTCCGCCCGCCCCTCCCACGCCCATCAAGCGTCCGCATAGCCTGAACCCCAGGACGCTCTCGCAGAAGCTCGACGAGTACGTTGTCGGCCAGGAGCGCGCCAAAAAGGTGCTGTCAGTGGCGGTCTACAACCACTACAAGCGCATCTGGAGCGAGTCCGAAACGGACGAGGACGTGGAGCTGGAGAAGACCAACATCCTGCTCGCAGGCCCCACGGGCTGCGGCAAGACCCTGCTGGCCCAGACGCTGGCGCGCGTGCTGGACGTGCCGTTCTGCATCGCGGACGCCACTTCCGTTACTGAGGCTGGCTACGTGGGCGAGGACGTGGAGAACATCCTGCTGCGCCTCATCCAGGCCGCAGACTTCGACATTCCGCGCGCCGAGCATGGAATCGTCTACATCGACGAGGTGGACAAGCTGGGTCGCAAGAGCGCCAACCCATCGATCACGCGGGACGTCTCCGGCGAGGGAGTCCAGCAGGCCCTTCTCAAGATTATCGAGGGGTGCACGGCAAGCGTGCCTCCGCAAGGCGGGCGAAAGCACCCTCACCAGGAGCTAATCCAGATCCGCACCGACGACATCCTCTTCATATGCGGCGGCGCCTTTGAGGGGTTGGACCAGATTGTGTCCGGTCGCAGGTCGCGTGAGCGCCAGGGCATCGGTTTCCGCTCCAGCGCAGCCTCCGAAAGGGACGCCTCCCGCGAGAACGAGCTGCAGCACCTCATACCGGAGGACCTGCTTGCGTACGGCTTCATACCGGAGTTCGTCGGGCGGCTTCCGCTGGTGGTGAGCCTGGAATCGCTGGACAAGGAGGCTCTCGTTCGAATCCTCACGGAGCCGAAGAACGCGATCGTAAAGCAGTACCAGCGGCTGTTCGAATTCGACAATGTGGAGCTTGTCTTCACCGACGCGGCGCTGGAGGCCGCCTCTGAGGACGCGATCCAGATGAAGACGGGCGCCCGCGGGCTGAGGTCGATCATCGAACAGGCACTGCTGGACGTGATGTACGACCTGCCGTCGATGACCGGCGTGAGCCGCTGCACCATCGACGCCGACTCGATTCGTGAGGGGAAGCCCCCGTTGCTGCAGTCGGAGACCGGCGCGGCGGTCACTGCACCCACGCAGAAGACAGCGTAGACGCCCGCTACCCACAACCGTCATTGCGGCGGAAGCCTCAAGGTGGATTCACATTTCAAGTGCAACACCTGGTTGAATATCTCAGCCGGGGTCCTGTAGCCCAAGCACTTGCGTGGGGTGTTGTTGTAGGCTTGCACCAGCTGAGTAAACCG
>DAOUKJ010000064.1:0-29874 GCA_034421435.1 Dehalococcoidia bacterium
GACGCGAGTGAGTCTCCGTGGTCGTCGTTATACTCCAGTTGCCACTCGTCGGAGTCAAGAACAGCGATCTCAGAGTCGTCTAGAGTTCCCAGGGCCACGTCGATCTGGTAGAGCTGGCCGGCAGTGGCGGTGAAGCGGAAGAAGTCGGTGTCGCCCGCGTAATCCAGAGATCCCGGAGTGTCCGCTCCCACCTCGACGGCCGTGGCGGTACCAGCGTCGTCGCTGTGGTCGTCCGGTGTGTTTGGATCAACGATCTCATTGTCTTCGGTCCCCTCTCCCAACAATAGTTCGCAATCGGCCAACAGCGTCAGTACCTCCTCGGAGAGCTCCGCTCGTGCATCCTCCAGGGCTAGAGAAGCCGCGACGAAATCCGGGCCAAAGAGTTCGCCGAGTTTCTCCCTCGCGATCTCCTCAATGAGCCGCTGTTGCTCCTCCGGCGTCCTGGTAGTATCGAACCCGATCTCTAGAGACGCCTCAAGTATCTCCAGGATAACGGTCGTGAATTCCTCGACGAAAGAGTCCTCGCCGGGACGAGTCATGGCGTGGTCGCGAATGGCTTCGACAACGTCGAGATTGGCGTCGTGGTATGCCTGGAGCTCTTGAGGCGGAGTCAACTGGCGCAGAAGGCCCGCCATTGCATCCAGGGCCTCTGCGTACATCCCCCAAGTGAGATCATCGCCATCAAGATCGAACTCGCCAGCCAGAGGGGCTGTCAGTGACTCACACCCCTGCGCATAGGCGGCAACCCCTGAAAGCACAGGCGTAGCCGTGGGCGCTGGTGTCGGCGTGCTGGTCGGCTCAGGCGTAGGCGTGGCCGTGGGGACAGGCGTAGGTGTGGCTGTGGGCGCGGGTGTCGGCGTGTTGGTTGGCTCAGGAGTAGGCGTGGCTGTGGGCACAGGTGTGGCCGTGGACATAGCTGTCTGCGTGAGCGCAGGTGTGGCTGTGGGCACAGCGGTCGGAGTAGGCTCCTCGGAACACGCGGCGACGAGCAGTGCCGGAAGCACTACTGCGACGACAAGCAGCCTCTTGATCGACATTCCCACCGTCCTCAACTGAAATGAAGTGGGTTGAAGGCCCGCCTATTGCGGTAGAATATACCACCATTCCCCGGTGCGGCGCGAGGTTCATTCGCACCTATCGAGTGGGGATTCTCCGGCCATATAGGTCTCCTCTGAACAATGTACACTTGCAGTGCATACCGCATACCATTCGGCGGCACGGCGCGCGCCTCAGGCAGATGGCGGGGTTAGGGAGCGGGGGGTTCTCCACACTGCGCAGGCTTCAGGTACGGAACAGACAGAAGCCCAAAGAAGCAACAACAAAAGGCCGGGCGCTCAAGCCGCCCGGCCCTTCGCTTTCACCCTGTGGTGCGCGCTTCCTAGCGGGTGTCCAGTCCCTCCTCCTCCTCGCCGCGCCGCAGCGCCTCCTCGATCGCCACTATGAGCCGGCGCGCCGAGGCCGCCGACAGCTCCACGGCCACCCGCTTCTCCAGGCCAAGCTCGTGGTTTACGAAGTCGATGTTCAGCGCGTGGTCAAGCTGCGCATTGAGCGGGTGGTCGAAGGAGACGTTCGCTTCCTTCAGCTCGAACCAGCCCTTGGCTCCCTTGCCGCTGCCGGTCACGGCAGCCTTCTCGACAATCATCGTGCACATGTCTAGCTCCTCACTGCGCCGATTCAGGACAGATGCTTGGCCAAAAACTCGAACGTCTTGTTCCAGGAGTCCATGGCCTGCTCCTGCCGGTATGCCGGCCGATCGTAGTACCAGAAGCCGTGGCCTGCACCGTCGTAGCGAAGGAACTCGTACTCCTTGCCGTGCTTCTTGAGCTCCTCCTCGTGCTGGTCGACCTGCTCCGCCGTGGGGCTCTGGTCCTCGTTGCCGAAGATGCCCAGGATGGGGCACGAAAGGTCGGCGGTGTACTCGATCGGGGACACGGGCTGTGCCTCCGTGAGGCGGTCGGCTGCTTGGATGACGTTGCCGCCCCAGCAGTCGACGATGGCGTCGAAGCCCTGCACGCGGCACGCCGCCAGGTACGAATGCCGCCCACCCGAGCAGTGGCCCATGACGGCCGCCTTGCCGTTGGAACTGGGCAGGGCCTTGAGGTACTGCAACGCAGCCTCGAGATCGGCCATCACGTGGTCGTCGGGCACGCCGCCGTCGCTCCTCACCTTGGCTGCCACGTCCGGCGGGTCGCCGTCGCCGAACCGGCTGTAGAGGTTCGGGCTGATGGCCAGGTAGCCGTGGTCGGCGAAGCGGCGCGCCGTCTCGCGGTAGAACTCGTCCCAACCGGGCATGTGGTGCGCCAGGACGACGCCCGGGAACGGCCCGTCGCCATCTGGCTTTGACACGTACGCCTTCACGTCGTCGCCGTTATATCCCTTGAGGGTCACGACCTCGCTGGTCTGACCAACAAAGCTATCCGTCTGCATGGAATTCCACATCATTTCCTCCTCGTGTTTTGGGATAGTCCCCTCCCTTGCAGCAGAGCGGGTCGAACCTATGATACCACTAGAGAATCAGCATGCAATCCCCAAAGCTGAACAGCCGGTACCCGAGCCCAATGGCCTCGCAATATGCCGAGAGCATCAGCCTACGCCCGCTGTCCGGCTCCGCCTCGACGCCGGCGAACGCGCTCACCAGCATGAGCAGCGTCGAGCGCGGCAGGTGGAAGTTCGTGAGCATGCCGTCGACCAGCCGGAAGCGATGCCCCGGCAGGATGAACAGGTCGGCCCAGCCGGACACAGGCGACAGCGCGCCCGTGCCATCGCCCGGCGACAGCAGGGCGGCCTGCTCCAGCACTCGGACGCTGGTGGTGCCCACAGCGATGACGCGTCGCCCCTCCGCGCGGGCCTGGCTCACCTCGCGCGCCGCCTCCTCACCCACCTCGAACCACTCCGAGTGGAGCTTGTGCTTCTCCGGCTCCTCCGATTTCACAGGCCGGAATGTGTCCAGCCCCACGTGAAGCGTGACGTGTGCGAAACGCACTCCCTCCCCCGCCAGCGAGTCCAGCAGGTGCGGCGTGAAGTGCAGGCCGGCCGTGGGCGCCGCGGCGCTGCCCTCCACCCTGGCGTACACGGTCTGGTAGCGCTCCGGGTCCTCAGGTTGCGCCGTGATGTAGGGAGGCAGAGGCATCTCGCCTGCGCGCCGGATGACGCTCTCGTCGGAGAGACGAATCAGCCGCGTGCCACCGTCCGCGTCTACCAGAATCTCGCCCTCCACGCCGTCCACCTCGAATCGCGCGCCTGGACGAAGCCGCCGGCCCGGCCGCACCAGCGCACGCCAGACGCCCTCGCCTTCGCGATGCAGCAGTAGTAGCTCGATGGCACCACCGGAGCCAAGCCTGCGTCCTCGGAGCCGCGCGGGTATGACGCGGCTGTCGTTGAGCACCAGCAGGTCGCCGGGGCGCAGGAAGTTGCCGATCTCGTGGAAGCGCTGGTGCGCCGTCTCGCCCGTGCGGCGATTCAGCAGCATGAGGCGGGAGTGGTCGCGCGGCTCTACGGGCGTCTGCGCGATGAGCTCGCGCGGCAGGTCGTAGTCGAAGTCAGCGGTGCGCACGTCGTCAGCCCCGGAACAGCCGCAAGACGACATTCAGCACGATAGTCAGGCCAAGGCTAACGAGGATCATGGTTGCGAGAGGGACATAGACTGTGACGTCGCCCTTCCGCAGCACCAGGTCGCCGGGGATGCGTGAGAGGAACGGCAGTTTGGGCGCAAGCACCAGCACAAGCCCCAGCAGGACGAGCACGCCTCCCAGCAGCATGAGCATTCTTCCAAGGGAGTCCAGTCCGGTCATGCAGTTCGCTTTCGCGAGGCAGGTCAGCCGCCAGCCGCCGCCCGCTCCGCAGCCCGCAGCGTGTTCTTCAGGAGCATGGCCACCGTCATGGGGCCTACTCCGCCGGGTACCGGCGTTATTGCAGCCGCCTTCTCCGACACGCCTGCGTAATCCACGTCTCCCACTAGGCGGTAGCCGCGCTGCCTGGTCGCATCGTCCATTCGGTTGATGCCTACGTCGATGACCACCGCTCCGTCGCTCACCATGTCTGCCGTCACGACCTCCGCACGCCCGATGGCCACCACCAGGATGTCGGCCGTACGTGTCACGGCCGCGAGGTCTGCGGTGCCGGTGTGGCACATGGTCACGGTGGCGTTGGCCCCGGCCTGCTTCTGTAGCAGCAGCATCGCCACCGGCTTGCCCACGATATCGCTGCGACCGCACACCACCACGTGCTTGCCCTCCGGGCTGTGGCCGCTGCGCACCAGCATTTGCTGTATGCCCCAGGGCGTGCATGGCACGAACAGAGGCTCTCCCTGCACCAGCCTGCCAACGTTCACAGGGTGAAGGCCGTCGATGTCCTTGTCCGGGTCGAGCGCCAGTATGACGGCCCGCTCGTCGACGTGGGAAGGCAGCGGCAGCTGCACCAGGATGCCGTGAACTGCGGGGTCGGCGTTGAGCCGGCGCACCTCGGCAATGATCTCGTCCTGCGAGGCAGTTGCCGGCAGGTTGATGGTCTCCGCACGGATGCCGGCCTCGCGGCAGGCGCGCTCCTTGTTGCGCACATAGACCGCCGACGCGGGGTTGTCGCCGACGAGCACGACCGCGAGACCCGGCGCGACGCCGTGGCGCGCCTGGAAGGCTGACGCTTCCTGCGCAGCCTCAGCGCGGATTTCCTGCGCGATGGCGTTCCCGTCGATGACGACCGCGGTCACGTGCCTCCTTAGAGCGTGGTGAGTGGCTTGCGGTCGAATCTTAGCACAGGCCCGCGCGCGCAACAACGGCGGGCCAACGTAGTTGGCGGGCGATGCGTGGCAAGAGACAGAAACCGCTCGTGAAGGAACGGTCTCAACCCTAGCGCCGAAGAGTTAGGGGCGGTTACACCACAAACCCTAACGGAAAGCAGCTTGGATGTCACTTACTTCAAATTCCGTGCTAGCCGCTTGGATGCTTGCGTCCCTCTTCGTTCATGGCACCTCTCTTCGGAATGCGTCAGGGTTCCTTTCCCGCACACACTGAGCAAGCTTGTCAAAGAAGCCGGACATATCTGGAGCGGCCACAACGCGAGGTCCTTCAGTGAAATCTACCTCCACCACAGCTGAAGCCTCTACCATGCCAGGTGCCCATGCGGGAGCATCTCTACCGGAAAGTCGGTCGACAGCTTCGCGGAAGAAATCGACCCAACGCGTTCCGTCCTGCCGCAGGCTGCTCCCGGCAATGTCGAAGACCATAATGTAACCCGTGACAATTTCAGGGGAGAGTAGTTGAACGTTTGCCATCTCGCCCGCCAAGTCATCGACACGGTTGGGGACCGTGCCAGCGACATTGCGCAAGATTGACTTCAAGCTGATGCCAAGACGCACCCGTCCATCGCGAGGCCAAACCACGTCCCAGTTCTTGGAACGCCCAATTCCTGGTATGGATCGCTCAGTCACCGCCTCCACAAGGCCGCGCTCAGCGAGCTGCTCGACACACAACTGGCCTAGCCTTGCCAACCTGAGAGGCGACTGGCTCCTGCGGTCAACAATGGCGATCCGATAAAGTTCAGCAACGGCATCTTCCAATGAGGTCATAGTAGCCCGAGGCGCGTCGTGGCCATTACGTGATAGTCAGGTTCGATCTCTATCCCGATGCTGTGTCGACCGGACTGCTTGGCAGCAATTTGCGTAGACGCTGTGCCGGTGAACGGGTCAAACACCGTGTCTCCAACAAAGCTGAACATCCTGATCAATCGCGTCGCCAGTTCTACAGGGAAGGGGGCTGGATGAGTGCGTGTCGGTGCCCCTGGCACATCGTCCCATATCTGCCGAAACCACCGGGAGTGTTCCTCGGCGGAGAGAACACTGCGAAGGCGAGCGGCTGCGGTTGGGCTACGGTATCCACCAGGTTTGCGAAGCATAAGGATATACTCAATGTCGTTCTTGATCACGCCGTTCGGCTCGTATGGCTTCCCCAAGTAGGAACCAGGGCGGCCTGACTCGGTGTTTACGTTGCTGACTTTGTACCAGATGATCGGTGCTAAGTTGTCGAACCCGATTTCGCAGGCTTGCATTTGAATTGCCGCGTGAAGTGGTACGACCATGTGTCGCCCACCGTTCTTTCTTCGCGAGAGGCAAACATCGCCGACAACGCATATCAGCCGCCCGCCTGGCACTAGCGCGTCATAGCAATGCCGCCAGACCTCCTTGAGGCTGTTCAGAAACTCCCCATAGTCTCTAATTCTCCCCAACTGACCGTCTGTCGCGGGGTATCTCTTGAGTGTCCAGTAAGGAGGGGATGTCACGACCAAGTGAACGGATGCTGCGGGAATCTGGACCTTTAGGGCATCCCCCAAGATAACCTTGTGGGTAGTTGAGATTGCCATGACCTCATCTTGGATTTGCGCAATCGCAGATGGATCCTTGGCGATCGCAGGAATAGACCGTTGAGACAGCGTAGCCGACTCTGTGACCAATTGTGGCCCTCCCAGTTGGCAGCGGCCATGCTCATGCCGCCGGACTGTTTCCTCGGTGATGGACGGTTGTACTAATGAGACGCTACGGGCATAGTTGCACGGGGCGTATCCGATGTCAAGAGGCACGTGTCGTCCCCTTGTCTTGGTCCCCGCCGTGGACACGCTCACAACCGCACGAATATAATCCACAGCAGGGCGGTCCTGCGCCGCCCGCAATCTCCTGAGGTCATCGGAGGTCTAGCCAGTGCTGACCGTGGGCGTGGACATTGTGGAGCTGTGGCGTGTGAAGGGCGTGCTCGACCGGTACGGGCAGTCCTTCCTGGACCGCATCTACACGCCGGGCGAGCAGGCCTACTGCCGCGGCCGCATCCCGCAGCTCGCCGCGCGCTTCGCTGCCAAGGAGGCGGTGATGAAGGCGCTGGGCACCGGCACCCGCGGCGTCGGCTGGCGCGACATCGAGGTGACGCGACGCAGGGGTCGGCCCCCGCAGATCGCGCTCCACAATCGAGGCCTTGCCCGCGCCGAGCGCATTGGCATGACGCAGGTGGCCATCAGCCTGTCGCACTCCCGCGACTACGCCGTGGCCTCCGTTGTGATGGACGTGAATGAAGATAGTCACCGTTGATGAGATGCGCCGCCTGGAGGAGCGCTGCACCCGGGAGGGCGTCACCACCGACGCGCTCATGGAGCAGGCCGGGCTCGCCATCGCGCACGTGGCGCACGACCTCCTGGCCTCCGCAGGCGTGCCGCCCGGCGATGGCAGCGTGCTGGTGCTGGTTGGGCCGGGCAATAACGGCGGCGACGGCCTGGTAGCGGCGCGTCACCTGGCCGAGTGGGGCCACCCGGTGACTGGATACCTCCCGCGCGAGAGGTCGGACCTCGATGAGGCGCGCGGGGCGCTGCCCCCCAACGGCGTTATGCTCCAAACCGCGGACGATGACCCCGGCCTCTCGGCGTTGGCGGAGCAGCTACGAGGCGCGCGACTGGTTGTCGATGCGCTGCTGGGTACGGGGCGCAGCCGCCCAATCGAGGGAGCGCTCGCCGCAGTCCTTGAGCGCGTTGCGGAGGCGCAAGCCGACAGTCCCGACATGCTGCTTCTGTCTGTTGACCTGCCCACCGGCCTCGACGCGGACACTGGCCTTGCTGACCCACTCTGCCCGCAGGCGGACGTGACTCTGGCGCTGGGCCTGCCCAAGGTTGGACACATGGCGTTTCCCGGCGTAGTCCACACGGGCAGGCTGGAGGTGGCGGACATCGGCATTCCGGCGCACATTGCAGACGAGGCATCGGCGCGGGAGGTCATCACGCCAGAGTGGGTGCGAAGCGCCCTGCCGACGCGGACTGCCAACTCACACAAGGGCACGTTCGGCAGGACGCTCGTAGTGGCAGGCTCGGAGCGATACGGCGGCGCGGCCTACCTGGCTTGCATGGGCGCCGCACGTGCGGGCGCGGGCCTCGTCACGCTGGCCGCGTCCGAGAACGTGTTGCGGCTCGTCGCGCCCAAGCTCATCGAGGCCACTACTCTGCCGCTGCCCTCGGAGGACGGCGCTCAGTCGCACGAGGCTTCCGAGACGCTGCTCGCGGAGGTGAAGGAGTGCGACGCGTTGCTTGTCGGCTGCGGCCTGGGCCGCTCGCGCGATGCCGACCGGCTGGTGCGGCAGGCGCTGCTGACGCATCGCTACCCCGGTATTCCCCTTGTTCTGGACGCCGACGCGCTGAACATCCTGGCGGATCTGCCGGAGTGGTGGGCTCAGCTGCATGGACAGACAGTCGTGACTCCCCATCCGGGTGAGATGTCACGCCTCACGGGGCTCTCCACGGCGGAGGTGAACGCCCACCGCATGAGCCTCGCTGAGCGATACGCGGCTCAGTGGGGCGTGATCGTGGTGCTGAAGGGCGCCTACACCGTCGTCGCATCGCCGCAGGGATCGGTGCGGGTCAGCCCGTTCGCCAACCCTGCACTGGCGACCGCGGGCACAGGCGACGTGCTCGCCGGAGTGATTGCGGGGCTGATCGCGCAGGGCGCTGAGCCGTTCGACGCGGCCGCGTGCGGCGTCTACATCCACGGCGCGGCCGGCGAGCAGGCGCGTCAGGCCATGGGCGACGCGGGCGTGCTGGCCGGCGACCTGCTGCCGCTGCTGCCCCTCGCCATGCGCGCGATTCGGGAGGGCGGCGCGTCGACGCGGCGCCGCGGTTGAAGCTCGTGGGCAACTTGCCTATAATCGACGCAGTGGAGGGGGCGCATGCTGCTGGCCATCGACATAGGCAATACCAACGTGACCATGGGCGTCTTTCGGGATGAATCCCTGGTGGCGACCTGGCGAATGGCCACGGACACGCACAGGCTGCCCGACGAGTACGCACTCCTCATCCGCAGCCTGCTGCCCCTCAAGGGCGTGCAGCCTGAGGAGATCGAGAGCATCGCCATCTGCAGCGTGGTGCCTCCACTGACGCAGGTGTTCGAGGAGTTGGGCGCAGTCTACTTCAACTGCCCGCCGCTCGTCGTGGGCACCGGCACCAGGACCGGCGTCCGCATCCTGTACGAGAACCCGCGCGACGTGGGCGCAGACCGCGTTGCCGATGCCGCCGCAGCCTACGGGCTGTACGGCGGGCCGGTCATCGTCGTGGACTTTGGCACCGCAACAGTGTTCGACGCCATCTCACGCGACGGCGACTACCTCGGCGGCGCGATCGCGTCCGGCATCAACCTCACCGCCGAGGCGCTCTACCAGCGAACGTCACAGCTACGCCGCGTCGAGCTCGTCGCTCCAAAGTCCGCCATCGGGCGCAACACCGCCACCGCCATCCAGTCCGGCATCCTGTTCGGGCACGTGGGCATGGTGGAGGCCATGGTGGGCCGCTTCAAGCGCGAGATGGGCGACGACGCGCGTGTCGTCGCCACCGGCGGAATGGCGTCGCTGGTGCACAGGGAGACAAACATCTTCGACGAGGTCAACCTCGACCTCACCCTCATCGGCCTTCGAATCATCCACAGGCTCAACGCGGACGCCGCGAGGGCGACGGGAGGCACGGCGAATGAATAGCCCGCTCGTGGACGCAAGGGTGGTCCTGGGGGTCACCGGCAGCATCGCCAGCTACAAGGCCGCCGACCTGGCCAGCAAGCTCATGCAGGAGGGCGCACGCGTGGACGTGGTCCTCACGCGCGGCGCATCCAACTTCATCTCGCCGCTCACCTTCCGAAGCCTCACGCACCGGCCCGTGGTCACCGAGCTGTTCGACGCGGACTCCGAGCAGGCTGTGAACCACATCGCGATGGCCCACGAGGCGGACGTGGTGCTGATTGCACCCGCCACCGCGCACGTGATCGCCAAGCTGGCCCACGGCTTCGCTGACGACGCTCTGACCACCACTGCGCTGGCCTCGGCGGCGCCGCTAGTCGTTGCGCCAGCCATGGACGGCTACATGTATGACAATCCCGCGACGCAGGAGAACCTCGAAACGCTGCGACGCCGCGGGGCGACAATCATCGGGCCGGAGTCCGGGCACCTGGCCTCGGGGCAGACGGGCATGGGGCGCATGTCGGAGCCGGCGCACATCGTCGATTCGCTGAAGGCTGTGCTCGGCCGCCGCGGCGACATGGCTGGCCTCACGATCGTGGTGAGCGCGGGCGGGACGCAGGAGCCGATCGACCCCGTGCGCGTGATCACCAACCGCTCGTCGGGCAAGATGGGCTACGCCATCGCGCAGGCCGCGCGGGACCGCGGGGCGAGCGTGACGCTGGTGACGGCGCCCACGTCGCTGCCGGGCATCGCGGGGGTGGAGTTCCGGCGCGTTGCGACCGTGGCCGAGATGCGGGAGGCAGTGCTCGCCGCCTGTGCAGGCGCCGACGCGCTCATCATGGCGGCGGCCGTAAGCGACTATCGCCCGGCGGACGTGGCGTCGCAGAAGATCAAGAAGGGCGACGCCGGCGATGACGGGCTGGTGCTACGGCTCGTCAAGAACGACGACTTCTTCCTGGAGGTGCCCGCGGGCGTGCTGCGGGTCGGCTTCGCCGCCGAGAGCGAGCACCTGATCGACAACGCACGCGGCAAGCTGGAGTCGAAGGGGCTTGCGCTCATCGCCGCCAATGACATCACGCAGGAGGACAGCGGCTTCAACGTGGACACTAACCGGGTGGTGATCCTGGGGCGTGACGGCACGGAGGAGGAGCTGCCGCTGCTGACGAAGTACCAGGTGGGTCACCGGCTGCTGGACCGGGTGATGGAGGCGCTGGAGGCCGGGCGCGTTTCTTGACACTGGTAGGGCGCGCCCTTATCTTGGACTGGGGCCTGTAGCTCAGTGGTAGAGCGGTCGGCTCATAACCGATTGGTCGCAGGTTCGATCCCTGCCGGGCCCATCTAGTGTGGGGGATTGAAGGTCGATGTGCTCCGCTGGTTCGAGACTCCAGAGAACAAGTGGGCTCGTGCATCCGCTCTAGCTTCGGACAGCTTACAATTGGCTAAGGAATACTCGACCTTGCACGCATCTCAAGAGAAGCCGCTGATGTCATCACGTTATTGGTTGTCGGACGCCAATGTGAGTAGAGACAATTGGATAGTTCAGCTCGCTAGATTCAATCGGAGGGACAGTTAATACCATGGCCTACTCAGTATTTGTCCTTATGCCCTTTAGCGAGGACTTCGAATACGTCTATAACGATTTCATAAAGCCAGTATTTGAAAGTCTCGAAGGCCAACAATTTCAAGTCACTCGTGCAGATGACATTCAGAACCAGCGTAGCATACTAAACGATATAGTCGTACAGGTGGCCCAAAGTGATCTGATAATTGCTGACCTAACGGGTGGCAATCCAAATGTCTTCTATGAACTAGGCTTGGCGCACGCTTTAGGGAGGCCAGTAATCCTGTTGACCCAAAACATCGAAGATGTGCCATTTGATTTACAGACCTACAGGCTATTGGACTACGATACGCATTTCGTGAAAATACGGAGCGCTAAGGAAACCCTAAAGGAATACGCGCAGAAGTTCGCGAAGGGAGAAATAAAGTTCGGCAATCCCGTTATGGACTATCTACCACATGGTCAGTCCTTGCCAATGTTGCAGCAAGGTCAAGAGCGGGAGGCTAGCGCAGAGGCCGACGATAGGGGTTTTCTAGACCACGTTCTTGACACTGTAGAGGGTTATGAGCGATTGGCAAATATTGCCACCAACATAACTAGGGCTATGCAGCGGGATGTTAGCCAACCCATGGAATTTGCAGCAAAAGAACTTGAGAATCTTACTGCGGGTGGGCGAATGGCGGACCCGCGTGCGGCTCAGGCCGTGGCTCGACGTTTAGCGAATCACATTTCAAGGTTTAGCACAATTCTGGCAAGCGCGAATGAGGAATATGCAGATGTACTTCGGAATACGGAATATAGCTTGGAATTCGCGGCGTCATTTGCCGTGGCACAAGATCAACAATTTGACGCAAGATTAGAGGAACATTTCGATCAGCTTCGAGAGCTTAGGAATACCTTGATGAGTACGCTGGACTCTTGCATTCATATGGCGGAGACCTCAGATAGCATACCGAGGATTGAACGGAGGCTAAACCGCGCCATGGGGGACCAAAGCGAGGAGTTGCGCCGCTTTGGGACTAATCTAGACAGAACCATTGCGTCTCTGACAAGAGCAATAAACATTTGGGAAGGTAGGAGAAAGTCGAACTGAGAAGGTTCGCAATTCGGGAGAATACGCATTGTTGATATTGGCTAATCCTTGGAACTTCCGACGGAAAGTCCGCGATTGAGCATTGCTTCGCCTACTCGCTATATGTATTGGAGGTATCGGATATGTCTGTGCCGACTCAACAACAACTGCATCGGCCAATCCTTGAACATCTGGACAGTGAACAGACAGAGGTGATTTCTCTCCAGCAGATTAGGAGTGCGCTTGTAGGACACTTCTCGCTAGATGACGATGATCTGGCTGAGAGTGTGCCATCTGGACAAAACAGATTAACCAATCGTGTCTATTGGGCAGTTTCCTACCTAAAGCGAGCGGGTTTGCTGGAGGCAACGTCGATTGCTCATTTTCGGATCACCCAGCCTGGACGTGACACCTTGAGGACGAAAAAGGGGGAGATTGAAAGCAAGTATCTGAAGGCTCTAATTGATTCGAGAATTCAGCAATTGTCCCCTGAAAGTCAGGAAGTTACTGACTCCGGCGAGAATGCAATAGGCGCTACTCCCGATGAGCAGATGGCAACGCTATTCGAAGAATTGAATGAGAAGCTCGCAGATGAGATATTGGAGAGTGTTGGTATCGTGCAACCTAGCCAATTCGAGTCTTTGGTCGTTGCCCTCTTGGAGAAAATGGGGTACGGGGAGGGTCAAGTCCTTGGCCGGAGTGGCGATGGAGGAATTGACGGAATAATCAATCAAGATCAGCTCGGACTAGAGCACGTATATGTCCAGGCAAAACGCTGGAAGAACCCTGTGGGCGATCCTGAAATACGCAATTTCTCGGGTAGTCTAAGTGCAAGGGGTGCCAGGAAGGGCGTATTTATCACGACATCTTCATTTGTGCCCAATGCGCGAGAGACTGCCAAGAACATTTCGGCAGGCAATCAATTCATACGTCTGATCGATGGCCAAGAGCTTGCGCGCTTGATGATCAGATTTGACATCGGTGTCGTTACCGAAACGACATTCGACGTCAAGAAACTCGATGGCAATTTCTTCTCAGAAGTCCTGTGAGACCGTCTTCCAAGTGCCCGAATGTGCTGGACAGCGCCAGGTGTGACTCCTCCACCCTCCCTCCCGCCATTGACAGCAGTACGCCCTCTGCCGCATACTATTCTCCGTACACTACTATCCGCACAAGGAGCAGGGCATGGCGCGCCTGGACGTTAGGCTGGACGCAGAGAGGCGACGGCGGTTGGAGGAGCTCGTCGAGGAGAGAGGCGTGCCCATTTCCGCAGTCGTGCGGTGTCTGATCGACGACGCCTACGAGGACATCGTTCGCGCGCGCCGCAACCAGGCGGTCGAGCGGTTGATAGCGTCGAACGTGGAAGACCCGCCCGACCCGGACACCCTGTCCCGCGAGATGGAGGCCGCCCATGAGCCCGGCGGTCTTCATTGACGCCAACGTTCCAATCTACGCCGCCGGTGGAGACCACCCGTACAAGGAGCCATGCGCCCGGATTCTGCGCATGGCGGCCGCAGAGCCTCGGCCGTTCGTGACGGACTCCGAAGTACTACAGGAGCTGATGCACCGCTATGTGGCTTCCGGTCGGTGGCTGCTGGGCCGGGAGGTGCTTCACGCTTTCGCCGAGGTAATGGATGGCCTGGTCGAGCCAGTTCTGGCGGAGGACGTTCTCTCGGCGTCGCGGTTGGCGGACCGCCATCCGGACGTCAGCGCTAGGGATCTGGTGCACGCAGCGGTGATGCAGCGGCTCGGAGCCAACCGCATCATATCGGCGGACACCGACTTCGATCGCTTGCCGGGGATCGACAGGCTTGATCCCGCCCGCGTTGAGGAGTGGGAAGGCTCCATCGCGATGGACGTCGAGAGATAGCGTGCCCCAACGTAATGGAGGACTGGGAGTGATGCGTTACGTGGCCCAAAAATCCGCGGTACGTGGTATGATTGTACACATACGCATTTCGTACTGGAGCAATCATGCGAATCTCTGAACGTGGCCAGATCACTATTCCGAAGCACCTGAGAGACCGCTTCGGTATGAACCGTGACGTTGAGGTTGAAATCACACCAACGGACAGCGGGCTGCTCATACGCAAACGGTCGGCTGAGCTTCATCCTGTGGACCGGGTCGCGGGCATCCTGGACGGCGCGGACTTCGACGTCGACGAGTACGTGGAGGAGATTCGCGGGAGGTGATAACCGCCGTCGATACCAACGTTCTGCTCGACCTGTTCAGGACCGACTCGCCGTTTCACTCCCGGTCCCGCGAGTGGCTGCGGCGCGCCTATGACCTGGGGGCTGTCATCATCTGTGACCTGGTGTATGCGGAGTTGGTCCCGGCTTTCACTTCTCGCGCCTCGTTGGACGCTGCGCTTCGCGAAATCGGCGTGGCACTGTCTCCGGTCGACTCGTCAATCGCCTACGAGGCGGGTCTCCGGTGGAAGCAGTACCGGGCGGCCGGCGGCCCGAGAGAGCGGATCATTACCGACTTTCTCATAGGTGCTCACGCGGTGGCAACGTCCGATTCTTTCCTGACGCGGGATCGCGGAGTCTACGCCGCGTACTTTCCTGAGCTGGCTGGTCCTGAAGCCGAGTGACCTCCACGCCGGCGCTTGCCGTCCGGTAATCCGGATGACACAACTCGACCGGGGTGGTTACGCGCGCGTCGAGGGCGCGTTGGGCAGCATAGGCTCGTGGGAGGCGCTGACCTGCGGGCTGGGGAATCGATGAGCCGAAGCCGCAATCCGACCCTCGTAGCTGCAATTCTCGCTATGGCGTTCGCGCTGGCAGCCTGCGGGCCGGGACCCATGCCGACGCCAACTCCAGAGCCCACCGTCACACCGCCGCCCACGGCCACGGCGAATCCTGCTCCAACCCCATCGGTGACACCCCTGACTGCGTCGACACCACCACCCACGCTCACGCCGTCCACCACGGCCACGGCGCCGCTCCCTACACCGTCCCATGAAGCGGTGGAGATGGCCATAGACGCTTTGCCCTGGGTTGAGGACGGCTTGACGGTGGATGAGCAAGAGGCGGTCTTGCTGCTGCGCTCCATGGCGTCGGAACACCCGGAGGCTGCATGGGATCTGGTTCACAAGCCCTGGATGCAGGACGAACTCTCCCCGTCGGAGAACCAAGCGGTCGTTCTGCTCACTTCCATTGTTGCCCACGTTGACGAGACGTTGGCGGAGGCAATCATCAAGATGTCCTTCCTGGATACCTTGGAGCAGGACGACCTGGTGATACTGGAGACGCTGAGCGCTCTTGACCGGCAAGGGCTGCGCTGGCTGTTGTCCCACCCGGCGATTACCGACGCAATCGCCGAGACGCAACCGGCGGCGATTGCGCTTGCGAGGCTGGAATGGGAGCAGCCGGAGCAGGCGGCACGGATCATGGCGCTTCCCTGGATGTCAGACGGAATCGAGCCGTCGGAGAGCGAGGCAATACTGCTATTGCATGAGCTGGCGCTGGATTCCCAAGGCGTGTTCCAGGTGATCGTATCCACAACCTGGGTGGAAGATGGGTTGGACCGGGACGAGATGACGGTTGTGGCAGCCCTGAGGGAAATATCCGGGGTGTCCTTTACCAGAAGGGATGAGGCGGCGGCGTTGCGCATTGTGGACATGCCATTCCTGGAGACTGTTGACGGCCTTGATGCAGCGGCTGTAGGTTCGCTGAGTTCGCTGTTCTGGGAGTCGGACGAGGAGAACTACCTGGGGCATGTCCTGGCTCATCCCACGCTGAGCGACGGGATTACCGACGATGAGGCAATAGTCGTGGCGGCGCTGAGCATCGTCGCGGAGGACCGCCCCGACCTGCTGGACGTCCTGCTCGACCTTGGGGTAGACGCCGTCGAGAAACGAGTCATCCGGCTTCCCTTAGCCGGGGAGCTAACGTTGTCGGTTATCAACATCAGCCCAGGAGTCTATGGCACTATGGACAGGTTGGAACGGATAATCCGCGCCCAGGAAGAGTTCATGCGCGTGCCGTTTCCGAGAAGCTACGTCGGGCTGCTCGTCGCCGATGCCACAACCGCAGGCGGGGGCGGAGGCCCGAGCGGGGTCCTCACCGTCGATCCCGGCTACGCTGAAGATGACTACATCATCGCTCATGAGCTGGCGCACACCTACTGGGGCTTCTCGCCGTCATGGATCGCGGAGGGCGCGGCGGACTTCATGACCACCGTGTCGGCGAACCATCGGTTCTCGTCGCACGAGTGCGGCCTGGGGGACACCCTCGCCGAACTTGACCGGCTCTATCAGGAGCTGTTGGAGAGTGGGCGGTCAACCCGTGTCCTAAGAACGTCGGGCTGTGCCTACAGCCTGGGCCGGGGGTTGTTCCTCGACCTCCACGAAACCCTGGGCGACGAGTCTTTCCGGCAGGGATTCGAGAGGCTGTATCTGGCGATGCGGGACGACTCCTTTGACGAGGAGTGCAGCGGACCGGAGCGGGGCGTCTGCTACGTAAGGGCCGCGTTCGTTGACGGCGCTGCGCCGGAGTCGGCAGCTTTGGCTGGACCAGTGATCGCCCGCTGGTACGACGGCCCCAGACGTTAGCCTGAGCATATCGAGCCTCGACAGCCGGACAATGGGTCGCATTCACCGGAATCGGCGCCAATGCTCCTCGAGTCAACTCGGCAGCTTCTCAAAGTCGCTCCTACTCTTTACAATGATACGGCTTCCAACTACTGGCGGGCAGAAGTAGTGGTGAAATGTACGGAATGCCAAGACGAGCGACCTTCCTCGGTATAGCTCTTGCCCTTGCACTCTCGGTTCCCCTCCTTGCCTGCGATACCGAAGAGCCTCAAGTCGCGCAGCAGTCTGAAGAGGCAACTCCCACGCCTGCGGGCTCTGTAGAGACTGACCGGGAGGCGTTGTTGGCTTTCTACAACGCTACGAACATTTTCACCTGGCTTTCCGACGAAACCTGGTCGAGTAGCAGTCACCTTGTCCGATGGCCCGGCGTCGCGATTGATCGCGACGGACGAGTAATCGGGTTGAGTCTTACAGGCCTGAACGATTTGGGTGAAGGGCTTAGAGGGGAGCTGCCCGCGGAGTTGGGCAACCTATCCATGTTGGAGACGCTGCGGCTTGACCAGCACATGCTGAGCGGGGAGATTCCCCCAGAACTGGGCAGGCTATCAAACCTGAAAACACTGAGCCTCCGCGACAACAGATTGAGCGGACCGATTCCAAAGGAGTTGGGCAACCTCTCCAGCCTTGAGCGGTTGGATCTCAGCTACAACCAACTGAGCGGTGAGATACCATCGGAGTTGGGCAACCTCTCCAGCCTTGAGTGGTTGGATCTCGGCTACAATCAACTGAGCGGTAAGATACCTCCGGGATTGGACAATCTTCCTAATCTTGAAGTGTTGAACCTCGAATGGAATGACCTCGAACGGGGTGATCTGAGCGGAGACTTACCGCCGACCTCCACGTCTCCCCCTGCGGAACCCACTCCCGCCGATTCGCAGACCGATGAGCCTGCGCCGGCCTCCATCGACCCGGCAGACCTTGCGGAGCACCTCCGGCAGAAGACTGCGCAGATGTGGGCCGTCTACAACTCCTACGACCTCGACGCGCTCAGGGCCTTCTACGAGGACAGCTACTGGGATGCGGAGGAAGAAGAGCTCCGGTCCAACATGCAGCCCTTCAAGTCCCTTGGCATCACCTTTGAGGCGGAGGAGACGTCTCCGCCCACGGAGATCGAGCCGGGCAAGTGGGAGATCAGGCAGACGGCGCGCTTCCAGGGCGGCTCGGTGAAGATGGTGTTCATCTACGAGGAGTTCGATGGCGAGTGGCTGTTCACCTACGCGGAGGCGCAGTAGCCCAGTTTCTTGGGTGCGACGCGCCCACAAGCGTCAAGAGGTGCGCACAGTGACACTCCTCCTCGGTGAGCGGCCGATGGGCGTGTACCGGCTGCTGCTGGCGGGGTACGGCCTTCAGAGCTGGTGGCCCGATGACTCCCCTTGACAAGCACGAATCCGGTGGTTTACAATGCAAACTACTTTGCAATACCACATGGAGGACGGGCATGCGAGACCGAGAGGATGAAGGGCAGCAGGCAACCCCGGAGCAGGGATGGGCGTCGATACACGCAACCTTGGACAGGTCACGCAGCTCCATGTACGTGACAGGCTGGGACCACATCATGTTGCTGTGGGGCGCCATAGTAACGGTGGGATACCTCTCCACCTATGCGATCGATACGATGGCGCCGGCGTTCGCCACCGACTATCCATGGTATCCCGGCCTCCTGTGGATCGGGCTGGTAGTCCCCGGCATAATCGGGAGTTCGATAATCGGCCACCGCGCCAGCAAGAGGAACGCAAGCGGGCCTTCCGCTACGGCGGCCGGCATACGGGTGTTCAGCTTCTGGATTTCAGTAGTAGCGGCCGCATTCGTCATCCCCGCGGCATCGGGCCTGTGGAGCGCCGATACCGATCCCATTGCCGTCACCGGAGTCGCTGTCGGCATAGTTGCGCTGGGATACATCCTCTTCGGCATCATGCACAGCCTGGCTGTTACCCTGGTGGGCTTAGGGATTGCTGCCTCGTACTACCTGCCCGCGCACTATGCCGGCGATGCCGCGCCCTTGATGACGTCAGCGCTCATCCTCGCCGTCGTGGTCGTCGCATGGATGTGGGTTCGCAAGAGCGCGACGGCATGAGCGAGGCGCCAATCGTCCTCAATGAGACGATCCATCAGTCCACACGGCTGCGAATAATGACGCTGCTGGTGTCCCAGTCCGAGGCGGACCGCGTGGCCTATGGCTTCATTCAGAGCACGCTGAGTCTGACCGGCGGCAACCTGACCATACATCTCCGCAAGCTGGAGGATGCCGGCTACGTCAGCACCACCAAGGAGTTCATCGGGACGATGCCCCGCACGTGGGTGGAGGCGACGGCCGAGGGTCGTCGAGCCTTCGCCGAGTACCTCGGCAACATCAGGCGCGCCCTCGATCTGCCGATTCGATAGACGAGCTCAAGGCCGGCGCGTTCCACTGCAAACAATAGCGGCGGTAGTGAGGCCGCCGACTGTTTGCGGTATCCTGTGTGCAGCAAGCTGCAAGGCGTCAGGAGGTAGAGGCCGTGACTGACCCCCTCTCCAACACCCTGATGGATGTGTACGACCGCCTGCTGGCGCGGTACGGCCCGCAGGACTGGTGGCCAGGCGAGTCCCCGTTCGAGGTCATTGTCGGCGCCATACTCACGCAGTCCGCGGGGTGGACTGGCGTGGAGCGCGCCATCGACAACCTCAAGGCCGCCGGAGCGCTGTCGCCGGCAGCCCTCCGCGCCGTGCCCATCGAGGAGCTGGCCGTGCTCATCCGCCCGTCGGTCTACTTCAACGCAAAGTCGCTCAAGCTCAAGGCGTTCGTGGAGCACCTCGGCGAGCACTACGACGACGACCTCGATACGATGTTCCGGCAGGACGCCGACGCGCTGCGAGCGGAGCTGCTGTCCATCCACGGCATTGGCGAGGAGACGGCCGACGACATCGTGCTGTACGCCGCGGGCAAGCCCGTGTTCGTCATCGACGCCTACACGCGACGCATCATGGGCAGGATGGGAGTCACGCCGCACGTCGATCGGTACGGGGCGTACCAGTCGATGTTCATGGACAACCTGCCGCGTGACGAGGCCCTGTTCAACGAGTACCACGCGCTGCTGGACCGGCATGCCGTGGAGGCCTGCCGCAAGAGGTCGCCGACGTGCGAGTCGTGCTGCCTGCTGGACGTGTGCGAGACTGGAGCGGCGGCTGCCGCTGCCTCACGCTCACTCCCTTCGACACGCTCAGGGTGAGCGGGCCAGGAGTACGACGGCCAGCCACCCGCACCGCTCATGGTGAGCCTGTCGAACCATTTGAGCGGGCTGGCTGCAGGCGCATTCGCCCCGCTCATGTCCTTCGACGGAGCTCAGGATGAGCGGGTAGGGATTCCGCTCATGGAGAGCCTGTCGAACCATTTGAGCGGGAGAATATGTGCATGCAAGGTTTGCTCACGCCCGCTTAACCACTCCTGCGCAGGCAGGAGTCCATCCCCCATCCATCTGCAATGACGCGGAAGTGGCGAACTCGCCCTTCGCCTTGGCACTGCTGGCGCTATGCGCTATAGTGAGATGGAACCCGCCAAACTGCACGGAGGATGCTAGTAGATGGACTTCCTGGGCATAGGCTCGCTGGAGGTTCTGGCGATTCTGCTGGTCGCATTCCTGGTCCTCGGCCCCTCGCGAATGGCCGAGGTGGCACGCTCGCTGGGCAATTTCATCCGCGACGTCAGGCGCACGACCGGCGAGATTCCCGCCATGCTCGCGATGGAGGAAGAAGAGGCCGCCAGCCGAAGCTCCGAGGAGCAGCGCGGCCGCAGCACGTCTCCTGCAGGCTCAACGCCCGCGGAAAGGCGGCGCGATGTCGACTAGGACGCTGACGCTGAGCGAGCACCTGGTAGAGCTGCGGCGGCGGCTCATGGTGTCGGCGGCCGCGGTCATCGTGGGCACTGTGGCGGCGTTCGTGTTCCACCCCCTCATATTCGATCTGCTCATGGGGCCGGCTGAGGGCTTCGAGTCGCTGCGGGACAACAAGCTGGTCTTCACGCAGGCCACGGAGATGATCGGCATCACCATGAAGGTGTCGATGATGGGCGGGCTTGCGCTGGCGTCGCCGGTGGTGCTGTACCAGGCCGTGATGTTCGTGGCGCCTGGCCTGACGACGAGGGAGAAGCGGTACCTGTTCGCCCTGCTGCCCGGCGCCATACTGTCGTTTGCGGCGGGTGCGGCGTTCGGGTACATGGTGCTGCTGCCGCCGGCCATCAACTTCCTGCTGACGTTCGGCTCGGACATCGCCACGCCCATGATACGGGTGGGCAACTACATCAACCTGGTGGTCACGCTGCTGTTCTGGCTTGGCGTGTCGTTCCAGGCGCCGATGGTGATGTTCTTCCTGAGCAAGATTCGCGTGGTGACGCCGAGGGGGCTTGCGAAGAAGCGGCGGTTCGCCATCGTGGGCGCGTTCATACTTGGCGCGCTGATCACGCCGACGTTCGACCCAGTGAACCAGAGCCTGGTGGCGGTGCCGATAGTGCTGCTGTACGAGCTGGGCATCTGGCTGGCGCGGCTGGCGCGCCTCGGCGAGCGCAAGGAGCTGGTGGAGGCGGTCACCTCCGAGCCTAGCGGGTAGTGGGGCTGCCTCGTCCGAATCAAGCGATTCGCTCACCCAGAGCTTGTCGAAGGGAGTGAGCGGATCGGTGAGGTGCGCACAAGCAGCCCTTCTTGCTGAATTCGACACCGGAATACCCACGCCCTCACCTTCAGCCGCACCGCAGGCTGAAAGCCCTAGTCGCTAGTGGCTCCCCACGGGAGCCTACGGGGCGTCCGTTCAACATCCCGGCTGCCCAAGGTTCCCGCAGCATAGGCTGGCGCGGCGGGCCTTGATCGACATGTTCCTGACCACCTGCCACAGGCGCACGTGCAACGGCCCGGGCGCATCGAGAATCCTTCTGATGGACATTCGTATGGAGCGGAGCATGTCGAGAGTATATCAGAGGGTGACGTGAGCGGTTGGCGGTAGGAGCCGTGCAGCAGCTCCGCGGTTGTGCGGCCTCGCCATCGATGCTATGCTGTCTCGGTTTTGCTCCGCTGCCTTTGACCGGGCACGCAGAGTCGCCTATAGTGGAGTTGCGGAGGTTTCGCAGATGCACCTGCTCATCGACGGTTTCGGCGGCGATCTTGACATGATGAAGGACGAGGCGGCCGTCTACCGGTTCCTCGACGAGTTCCCGACCAGCATCGAGATGACCAAGATCATCTCGCCCGTGGTCACCACCTACAACGGCCCCGTGCCCGAGGACTGGGGTGTGTCCGGGTTTGTGATGATTGCGGAGAGCCACATCAGCATTCACACCTTCCCGGCGCGCGCCTACGTCAACATAGACGTGTTCAGCTGCAAGGACTTCGACCACCGGCGGGCGCTGGACGCGATAATGGAGACCTTCTCGCTGGACCAGGTGAAGCACTGGGTCATCGGACGCGGCCTCGACTACTCGCGCCCGAGCAACGGCGCGCCCGTCACCCGCGGCCGCGCAAGGGGCGTGCTCACCGGAGCGGGATGACGCTCCCCGGCGGTCCCGCGCCCTCCTATCCTTCGATGCCGTGGGGCTTCGCGGGCGTGGGCCCGGACGAATCGCCGCTCGAAAGCAGCCGCATCGTCGTGCTGCCCGTGCCGTACGACTCGACGACCTCCTACCGCAGCGGCGCGCGCGACGGCCCATCGGCCATCATCGAAGCGTCGCGCCACCTCGAAGACTACGACCCGGAGACCGATCGAGAGGTCTACCGCGCCGGCATCCACACGCTGTCTGTGTTGGAGGCGCACGCCGGCGGCCCGGAGGCGATGACGGAGCGCATCGCGTCGGCGGTGCGACCGCTGGCGGGGAGCGGCCGGCTGCTGGCGGTCCTGGGCGGCGAGCACTCGATCTCGGTGGGCGTCGTGAGGGCGCTTCGCGAGGCCCACGACGACCTGTCGGTGCTCTACATCGACGCCCATGCCGACCTCCGCGACGAGTACATGGGCAGCGCGTACAGCCACGCCTGCGCAGCGCGGCGCATCTGGGAGATGTGCCCGGTGGTTGAGGTGGGTGTGCGCAGCATGAGCCTGGAGGAGGCGGAGTTCATCCGAGGCGGCCCCGACAGGCTGCGCGTGATCCAGCACGGAGAGGGAGGCCGCGCTGCGTCGTGGGACGCGGCGAGCGTGCTCGAAGGGCTCACCGATCACGTCTACGTGAGCATCGATCTGGACGTGTTCGACCCCGCGCTGATGGCTGCAGTCGGCACGCCGGAGCCGGGCGGCCCCGGCTGGGAAGCCGTGCTGGGCCTGCTCAGGGCGGTCTGCCGGGAGCGGACGGTGGTCGGCTTCGACGTGGTGGAGCTGTGCCCGTGGGCCGGGCCGCCGTCGTGCGCCTACGTCGCAGCCAAGCTGGCGTACAAGGTCATGGGCTACGTGACGGAGCGTGACGCCGCAGTGTGATGGGGCCGCGGCCCCGGAGGTGGAAGGCCGTTGAGGGGCTCATTCGAGTTGGGCAGGCTGTTCGGCATCCCCCTGAGGCTGCACTTCAGCTGGTTCCTCGTACTGTTGCTGTTCACGTACTCATTGGCGACGTTCCTCGGCGGTCTTCGTCCGTGGTGGTCGACCGAGGTGCGATGGAGCATGGCCCTGGCCGCGAGCGTGATGCTCTTCGTGTCGGTCATCGCCCACGAGCTGTCGCACAGCCTGGTGGCGCTGCGATACGGGATCCGCGTCAGGTCAATCACGCTTTTCATGTTTGGCGGGGCCGCGCACATCGCGCGGGAGGCGCCCAGGCCGGGCATGGAGCTGCTCATCGCGCTGGCGGGGCCGGTGTGCAGCGTACTGCTGGCCCTGCTGTTCCTGGGAGCGGGCTACCTGGTCGAGCGGTTCAGCGTGCACCTTGCGGTGATGATGAGCTGGCTCTTCCTGATGAACATGGCGCTGGGCATCTTCAACCTGATCCCCGGGTTTCCTCTCGATGGAGGCCGTGTGCTCCGCGCAGCCATCTGGGCCGTTTCGGGCAACTACGCCACGGCGACTCGCGTTGCGACGATGGGCGGCTACGCGACCGCGCTGCTCCTCATCGGGCTAGGGGTGTACCTCTTCATCGTGAGTCGCAGTGCGATTCAGGGAATGTGGCTGGCGCTGGTGGGCTGGTTCCTGTTCCAGGCGGCGTTCATGAGCTACCGCCAGCATCGACAGCGACGGCGGCTGGAGGGCGTGACGGCTCAGGAGCTGATGAGGACGCACCTGCCGGAGGTGTCGCCGGACGCGCCCCTGCATAACCTGATCGATTCAGGCGCGCTGCGGGAACGGCGCGGGCTGGTGGTGGTCGAAGACGGGCAGGCCGTCGGGCTTATTGCCGCGGCGTCGGTGGGCAGGCTATCGCGGCGGGCGCGAGCCGCGGCGCGAGTGAGGCACGTGATGTCACCGGTGGAGGGCGCCGAGGCGGTTGCGCCGGACGACGGCAGCGACCGAGTGCTGGAGGCGCTGGAGGATAGCGAGACCGGGCTGCTGGCGGTGGTGGACTCGGGCGAGCTTCTGGGCGTGATCACGCCTGAGGACGTGATGCGGCGGTAGGGGGTGTTAGAATGGGCGCGGAACGGCGTAGCTCTCAGGACGTGCCTGCAACGTCGGCCCATCCGTAGACCAGCCTTCCGAGCATCGCCGCCTGCACGATGCAGTCAGCCAACTCAGCGTTGATTTTGTGAGACCTGCTGGTCGCGCTGGCCTCAGTAATGGTCCTGCGGTGCGACAGTGGGGCCTGCACGTTCCCGGTCATGATGTCCTGAATCCCTTGCTCGATGTCGTCGAGCATCACTGGCATCGACTCATCCGCATCTATTTCCTCCATTTCCATGAACGCCCATAGCAGGTTTCCGCCCCACTCTTTGAAGTAGAGTTCATGAACCATAGCCCAGCCCCCTACGCCGTCCTCAGCCGCTTCAACAAGTATGTTGGCTAGGAAGTCGGTGCGAACGAAGTCGCGCTCAGGCCAGTTAGTGGTGGTCATTCTCTCCTCCTTTTGGGTCATGCGGAATTGGGGGCAAGCAACAGCAGCGCGTTCAGGAACGCTCAACTTGACCAAGTCTGAATTGCCCTGTTAGCCATCTCATACTGTCGAGCTTGGATCTGGTCTAAGCCCCAAGTCTCACATTCGGCGAGTGCCTTGGTGAGTTCTAAGGCTTGCTCGCGATATAACTCCCGCTTCCTCTCAAACGGCTGATCCTTCACGCTCCGATTGAGCCTATAATTTAGTAAGGCTTGGTTGCCCAACATATATAGTGGCTGCATGAGCTCGTCACCGAGCCTTCTCTTATCTTCGAAGGTTTCCGGAATCTCGTGTCCCAAGTCTTTGATCCAACGCTCGGTCTTGCTGTTGAGTCTCTTGCCGTTTGATAGCTTGGTAACCACTGACTTTGGCAGGATATGCTCCAAGTCTACATCCATGGGCTGAACGCCTGAGTTTGGACGGCTGATTTGGTCCAATCGCCGGAGCAGGTGGCTAGCAGTTGCCGGGCCTCTGACTATAGCTTTCGCGAAGCGACTCTCAAACTCTTCATCGGAGGCCATGCTCGCGCGAATTTGGCCAAACGCTTCGTCAATGAGTCCCTCACGAACCAGCCTAGCCCATTCAGGCCAGTTCTTTTCGAAGGCGTGCGCTTGCTGTGGACCTATAGAAATGTTTCGAATCTGCAGAGACAGCGTCAAGCTCACTGCCTCGCTAAACCGCTCGAGAGCGTGCTCATAAACCATTGTTAAGAAGCTGAAGGACTGCCTGTTTAGGTGCCTGAGGTCCTTTAGATCTTCATTAGTCCAAGACTTCCCTGAAGGAGCCCTTACTGCCAAGTAGCTGTCACAATACTTGGTTAGATCCTCGACAAATTCACTGACTGGCCTGACCCCTGTAAGCGCGGAGCCGATTCTCCTGTCCATTGTGTGCTTCGTCGTGTACCCGTTTCTTGAACACCAGACGGCGTGCAGATAGTCGTCCATTGCGTCAACTGCTATTGCCTTTGGGTCTTCGAACACGATCTTTTCTTCCAGAAGCCGAGCAACCCGATTCCAATCATGCATGAGTCTATCCGAGAGTTCTCTGTCTTCTCTTGCAATCGTGGCGAGGCGCGCCTTTAGCCCCTCCGCAGGCGAGAGCTGTAGACCTCTCGTGTTAGTAGTGTCAAATACAAGGTAGCCATCACCTTCGCTTGGAACCAGAAGGGGCAAGAATTGGACCTTGGTCTGCACATACTCACTCAGATCCTTGAGGCTTTCCTCTGGATTCGGAGTATTAATGTGGTTCTGCACGTGTTGCTTCAGTGTTTTGACTGCAGTCTCTAAGAGACCCTTTCCGGTGATGGGAATGCTTGTAGACCCGGGTTCCTTTGCCAGTTTCACATAAATCTCGTTGTCAATATCCTGCAATGTGACTACCAGTGGTCCTATTGGATTCCCGTCGTTGTCTACGCGAACGATGAGATCCTGTATACCATAGGCTCTTCTTTCTAGGCCTGGAAACTGCGCACACAAATCTCTCAGGACAGCCAATAGAAGCGAAACTGTCGTTAGGCGCTGTTGCCCATCGATTACTGACTGCGTGCCGTGTCCCGTCGGCGCAAGCAAGAGAGTTCCTAGGAAGTAGGAGTCACGCGTGCCAACGTGTGCGTTGCGTATGTCCTCCCACAACTGTAAGACTTGAGGTGTCTTCCATTTGAAACGTCGTTTCGTTGAGGAGGGTGAATTTCGAATAGCAGGCCGCTCTCTTTTGAGAAGAGGCGGCTAGTAGATTGGGCGCCCTCTTTGATTTGTACGAGACCGACCATTCTATTCCCCGCGATCACAACCGGCTCTCGACTTCTGGAGAGATGGCCAGTTAGGAATCAAGTAAGATGGCAGGGCACGCCCCGCGCAAGGACATCATAACAAGATCCCGTGGCTCCAGCAATCGAAACCCTTGCTGTAATCTGTCCTTAGGACCTCGCTCCCCCCTGCCCTTTATCGCGCGCCCGTGCAATGCTACAATGGAGAGCACTGACCTGTTCGGGTAGGCCATCGCAGCCTCAAGGGCCGGGTCGCAGGAGCATAGCGCGATGATATACATGGACCATGCAGCCACCACGCCGGTTCGCCCGGAGGTCATGGAGGCCATGCTGCCGTACTTCACCGAGAGGTTCGGCAATGCCTCCAGCCTCTACACGCTGGCGCAGCAGTCGCGCATGGCGCTGGACGAGGCGCGGGAGACCGTGGCGCGCGTCCTGGGCAGCAGGCCCAGCGAGGTGGTCTTCACCAGCGGCGGCAGCGAGTCCGACAACGCCGCCATCAAGGGCGCAGTCCATGCGCTTGCCCGCACCGGCAACCACGTCATCACCACCGCAATCGAGCACCACGCCGTCCTTCACACCTGCACCTACCTGGAGGACTCCGGCTTCGACGTCACCTACCTGCCCGTCGATGGCGACGGCATGGTCGATGTCGAACAGCTTGTCGAAGCCATCACCGACAAGACCATTCTCGTCAGCGTCATGCTCGCCAACAACGAGGTCGGCACCATCGAGCCGGTCGCCGAGATGGCGCGCAGGGTAAAGGAGATCGCCCGCGAGCAGGGCCGTACCATCGTATTTCACACCGACGCCGTGCAGGCCGCGGGCTTCCTGGACATCAACGTGAAGACGCTGGGCGTGGACATGCTGAGCCTCTCGGCGCACAAGTTCCACGGCCCCAAGGGCGTGGGCGTGCTGTACGTGCGACGCGGCACCCCCTTCTCGCCGCAGCAGCTTGGAGGCGCGCAGGAGCGCCAGCGGCGCGCGGGCACCGAAAACATGCCGGGCATCGTGGGGACTGCGTTGGCGCTGGCCATTGCCGACAGTGAGAAGAAGGAGGTCAGCGCCCACTGCGCCCGCCTCCGGGACCGGCTGATCGAGGGCGTCAGGGAGCGCATCCAGGGCGTTCGCCTCAACGGCCATCCCACGGAGCGCCTGCCCAACAACGTGAACTTCTCGTTCGAGGGCGTGGAGGGCGAGCCTGTGCTGCTGGGGCTGGACTTCGCAGGAGTGGCCGCGTCCAGCGGGAGCGCCTGCTCGTCCGGGTCGCTGGAGCCCTCGCACGTGCTGCTTGCGCTTGGGTTGCACGCCGACCTGGCCCACGGGAGCCTTCGCCTCACCCTGGGCCGCGACAATACCGAAGAGGACGTGGACTACGTGCTCAGGGTCCTGCCGGACCTGGTGGGCCGGCTCCGGGCCATGCCCAGCCTGTCCCACGCAACCCGCTGAGCATCGCCCGCACCATGAGCCTGAGCCTGTCCACAAGATGCCTTGCGCTTGCGCTCGTACTGGCGCTTGCCACGGCCCTCGGTTGCATCCGCACGCCTGACCGGGAGTACGGCGGCCACGGCGAGGTGCTTTCGATAGGCGCCCACAAGCCCCAACTGCTGGACAGGGTGGTCTACACCTGGTCTGACGGCGTCAACTACGAGATCACGCCTGAGGCGGATGGGGCCAAGATCGCGGCAGTCAGGGCCAGGGCCGTCAACCTGGACTCCACGCAGGTGACGCTGTCCATCGACGCCGGGGCGGCTACTCTGACCGCCAAGGAGGGCGAGACTTACTCGGCCTTCGAGCCGAGCACCCGGCACGTTGAGACGAGCGCGGAGCCGCCCGAGGACAACATCTATGGGCCTCACCTGTGGGGCCAGTTCCAGCTGCGCAGGGGTTTCGAGGTGGCGGGCTGGTTCTTCTTCGAGGTGCCGGACGGGGAAGAAGAATTCGCGGACTTCGCGTGGGACGACGTGGAGTTCATTCGAGTGCCCTATCCGCGGTAGCAATCCTCTGCGATTCCAGGGTTTCACATTCGGGCCGTCGCAGTTCCGTGTGCAAACTCCGCTGGTTCCTGCCTTCGCAGAGCTCCCCGAAAGTGGCAGCATCTGCACTGTTTCTTAACATTTGCGGAGTAGGCTGGCCGACGAAACGACTGAGAGATGCATGGGGAGGTGTGAAATGAGATTCGGATCACGACTACTTCTGCCGGCGGTGGCGATCGCGGCGCTTCTGGTCGCGGCCATCGCCTGCGACACGGGCGAGGGCAGTCTGAGCGCAAGCGAACTGGCGGCCCTGGGCCAGTACGACCAGGGCATCCGGGTGACGGGCACGGGCACTGTCTCCGTCGCGGCGGACCTGGCCACGCTGCACATCGGGGTGGAGACGACCGCGGAGAGCGCGGACGAGGCCAGGCGCGAAGCATCGACCACCATGAACTCCATCATGGACGTGCTGCGGGCCAGGGGCATCGAGGACAGCGACGTACAGACCGCCCATTTCAGCATCGAGCCGGAGTACCACGACTGGGAGCCGTACCACATGGGAGGCGAGCCGTACATGGGGGCGGTCACGGAAGCGCTCGACTCCATAGGCAATGTGGGCTCCAGTGAGGGGGACCTCGAGGACGCTGAAGCGTTCGCGGAGTTCATGGCTGCGATGATGGCAATGGGCATGATGGCGGAGGGGGCCGAGGACATGGACCTCGAGAACAGCGAAGCCTTCGCGGAGATCATGGGGATGCTACTCGCGATGGGCATGATGGCCGGCGAGGATGTCGGTGGGTATCCCGGCGATCCCGGAATCATGGCGGATGACTTTTCGGTTGACGGACTCGCGCCTGCAGGCTACCGCGTGACCAACACCGCAGAGGTGAAGGTGCGAGACCTGGACGCGGTCGGCGCCATTATCGACGAGATCGTAGAGGCCGGTGGCGACGCGACGCGCGTGGATGGCGTGTGGTTCAGCGTCGAGGACACCACGGAGGCTCGGCAGCAGGCTAGGGAGATGGCGATGATGGACGCGGTCACTCGTGCGGACGAGCTGGCCTCCCACGCGGGCGCCGTGAGGGGCAAGCTCCTGCGAGTCTCCGAGGACTACTTTGGGGGCGACGGCTTCTATGGCGAGATTGCGGTCATGGAAGCGCGCGGCACACCGATAAGCGGCGGCGACCTGGAGATCCGGGTCAGCGTGCACGCCTCATTCGCGATCGAGTAGAGACGGCATCCACGACCGGCGCGCCGCCGCTCAACCCTGCGGCGGCGCGCCGCGTCTGGCACCGTCATTCCCGCGGAAGCGGGAAGGTGGATTCACATTTCAAGTGCAACACCTGGTTGAATATCTCAGCCGGGGTCCTGTAGCCCAAGCACTTGCGTGGGGTGTTGTTGTAGGCTTGCACCAGCTGAGTAAACCG
>DAOUKJ010000065.1:0-4014 GCA_034421435.1 Dehalococcoidia bacterium
CGGCGGGCTATGCTGTGGTTGATGACTCCAACAGCAAGGCGTAGGGGGAACCGTTCGAGGGAGAGTACCCTGACCCTTGTTCCACGTGGCAGGGAGGGGCGCTTCCCCTCCATCACCGATACGCTCCTCCCCTGCCACCAGTCGACACCAGGTGACGGTCGATCAGACGCAGGTTGACCGGACTGCCATGAGCCTTAAAGCAGCCTTAAGCGAGGGATAAAGAGCCGTTAACCAGCCGGTGTTACCGTCTCGATTGTGAATAACGGAACAAACAACTTGAGAATCGGGAAGGAGCAGATGCCTATGTCCAACATCCCCACCGCAGCGCCGGAGGAGCAGATGTTCCCCGAGATCAGACGTGAGTCGTTGGGGGAACGCCTGTGGAGGGTGGCCCTTCAGGTGCTGGGGCTGCTTGCGCCGGGATTTCCAAGGCCGAGATTCTGCCGTCCATGCAGGACGAACATGGAGCTGCGCGGAGACCTGATCTGCCGGGAGGACGACCCGGCCCGTGTTGAAGCGGTCCGCTTCTGGAGGTGCCCCCAATGCGGCGATGGTGTGAGGGAGTGGCACTACTACCCCAAGTACCTGGACCCGCTCTAGCGCTCGCTTAACGGTCGCTTAAAGACAGGTTAATGGCCCGTTAACGGAGCGTTCATAAACTGGATGGAGGTTCGAGAAACGAGAGATGAGATTGGCAACCGGGACAACCAAGATTAGGCACACAGGCTTTCGAGCTCTTTCGGGAGCCATTTTGTTGGCTCTTCTGGTCGTGGGCGTGATGGCCGCGTGCGGCGATGACCCAACGGCCACACCGAGGCCAACCAATACCCCGCCACCCGCGACCACGGGAACCGAAGCAATGGAAGCTACCGTTGCGCCGACTCCCACTGAAGAGTCCATGATGATGCCGGACCTGAGTGGAGAGGTGTCGGTATCCGGCTCCAGCACGGTGTTCCCTATCAGTGAGGCGATGGCGGTGGAGTTCAGCGGTGTGCAGTCGGGCGTGCGGGTAAACGTGGCGTCCACCGGCACGGGCGCCGGCGGTCGCGCGATGTGTGCGGGCGAGTCTGACGTCTGGAATGCGTCGAGGCCGTCAAAGCAGTCGGAGCTTGACACGTGCGCTGAGAACGGCATCGAGGTGATTGAGATACCGGTGGCGTTCGATGCACTGTCGGTGGTGGTGAACCCCGGCAACGACTGGGCCGAGTGTCTGACAGTCGAACAGCTGGCCACGATATTCGGTCCTGAGGCGCAGGGAACGATCACCAACTGGAACCAGGTGGCCCCGTCGTTCCCAGACTTGAATCTGAGGCTGTACGGTCCAACAACAGCGTCGGGTACGTTCGACTACTTCACCGAGGCGATCATGGACGAGGGTGGCGCGCACAGGGGAGACATGGACCTGGCGACCGAGGAAGACCCCCTGATAGCGCAGGGAGTGAACGGCTCCGAGGGTGGCATCGGCTACTTCGGACTTGCGTACTACGCCCAGTACCGGGAGCTGGTGAAGGGTGTGCTGATAGAGAACCCCGCGACCGGTCAGTGCGTTGAGCCGGCGGCTGCGACGGTTGAGTCCGGAACGTATCTGCCTCTCGCGAGGCCGATCTTCATCTACGTGCGAGCCGATACGCTGGACGAGAGGCCGGAGGTAGAGGAGTTCGTGCGGTTCTACATCGATCAGGCGCCTACGCTGGTGACTGCGGTGGGCTATGTGCCTCTGCCGGCGGAAGTGTATGCCTGGGGGCTCAACAGGCTCGAAAACCGTATCACCGGCTCCGTGTTCAAGGACGTGGCTGCCGGTACGCCCATCGGCGAGGTCCTGGAGAGGACCGAAGGCTCAGGCACGGATGCGATGATCCCAACTGACCTAAGCGGCGAGGTGTCGGTATCCGGCTCCAGCACGGTATTCCCAATCAGCGAAGCAATGGCCGTTGAGTTCAGCAGCTTCATACCCGGCGTGCGGGTGAACGTTGCCTCCACCGGCACGGGCGCCGGAGGCCGCGCGATGTGCGCGGGTGAGATAGACGTGTGGGACGCCTCAAGGCCATCCAAGCAGTCCGAGCTTGACACGTGCGCTGAGAACGGCATCGAGGTGATAGAGATACCGGTAGCGTTCGACGCTCTCTCCGTAGTCGTCAATCCCGGCAACGACTGGGCCGATTGCTTGACCGTCGAACAGCTGGCCACGATATTCGGGCCTGAGGCACAGGGAACGATCACCAACTGGAACCAGGTGGACTCGTCGTTCCCCGACGTCAACCTCAGACTGTACGGGCCAACCACCGCCTCCGGTACGTTCGACTACTTCACCGAGGCAATCATGGACGAGGGCGGCGCGCACAGGGGAGACATGGATCTGGCGACCGAGGAAGACCCACTGATCGCGCAGGGAGTGAACGGCTCCGAGGGTGGCATCGGCTACTTCGGGCTGGCGTACTACGCCCAGTACCAGGAGCTGGTGAATGGCGTACTGATAGAGAACCCCGCAACGGGTGAGTGCGTAGAGCCGTCGGCCGCAACTGTGGAGGCAGGCAACTACCTGCCGCTCGCGAGGCCGATCTTCATCTACGTGCGAGCTGACACGCTCGCGGAGCGGCCGGAGGTGGAAGCCTTCGTCAGGTTCTTCATCCTCCAGGCCCCCAACCTGGTCTCCGCGGTGGGCTACGTGCCTCTGCCGCAGGAAGTCTACGAGTGGGGCATGGACAGGCTGGTAAACCGCATCACCGGCTCCGTGTTCAAGGACGTAGCGGCCGGTACCCCCATCAACGAGGTATTGGAGAGGACACAGTAGGTTGGCGAATATCATCGCCGAGTCTTCGAGGAAGAGGCGCCTCCGGCAGAGGATGCGGGAGGCGCCCATCCTCGCGTTTCTGTTCACGTGTGCCCTGATATCAGTGGTGACGACCGTGGGCATTGTCCTGGTGCTGCTGGAGGAAGCGCTCCTGTTCTTCCGAGAGGTGTCCGTCGTGGAGTTCCTCACCGGCACGGAGTGGACGCCCCTCTTCTCGATAAAGAACTTCGGCGTGCTGCCGCTCCTCTCGGCCACGGCGCTCATCTCCTTCATGGCGCTCGGCATAGCGTTCCCGGTGGGGCTGCTCACGGCCATCTACCTGAGCGAGTACGCCCCGGAGGGCATACGCTCCACGGTGAAGCCGGTGCTGGAAGTACTGGCAGGCATCCCGACGGTTGTGTTCGGGTTCTTCGCCATATCCTTCATCAACCCGCACATTATCAGGCCGCTGTTCGATACGGAGACAATCTTCACTGCGCTGGGCGCGGCCATGGCCATGGGGGTAATGCTGATACCCATGGTGGCCTCGCTGAGCGAGGACGCGATGCGCGCTGTGCCCGCGTCACTGCGCGAGGGTGCCTATGCCGTCGGGTCCGACAAGTTCCAGGTGGCAGTGAAGGTGGTGGTGCCTGCGGCGCTGTCCGGGATTGTGGCAGCCGCGCTGCTGGCCCTCGCCAGGGCTGTCGGCGAGACCATGATCGTGACCATCGCGGCGGGTGGAGTCTCCAACCTGTCGTGGAACCCGCTCGAGGCCATGCAGACCATGACGGCGTACATCATGGAGGTTGCAACCGGCGATACGCCAAGGGGCACGGTGGAGTACGAGAGCATTTTTGCGGTGGGCCTGATGCTGTTCCTCTTCACCCTCTCGCTGAACCTCCTGGCCCAGGTGGTACTGGCGAAGTTCAGGGAGATATACGAATGATCCCCAACATAACGTTCGACCGGGGAAGACCCGCACGCAGGAGCCGGACCGTGCGGAAGGGCAGGGGGATAGCCTTCGTGGCTTTGGCCATGTCGGCCTCATTCCTTGGCGTGGTGGTACTTGCGGTACTGCTGGTAACCGTGGTGCGGGACGGCATCGGGGTGCTTGGCCTGGACTTCATCAACAGCTTCCCCTCCTACAAGCCGGAGGAGGCCGGGGCAAAGTCCGCGCTGGCCGGAACTCTCTGGGTGATGATGTTCACGGCGCTCTTCGCCATCATAACGGGCGTGGGAGCCGC
>DAOUKJ010000066.1:0-19002 GCA_034421435.1 Dehalococcoidia bacterium
CGCCTTCATCCTGCCGGAGGTCATGGGGAGCGACCACTGCCCGGTGGGCGTAGACATTGAGGTGAGCGGCTAGCGATGGACAGAACAGTGCCCGTTGACTTCCGGCAACAGGCTCTGCTATCAGACGCTCCTGCGGACCACCGCGGAGAAGCTATAACCGAATTCCCTAGGCATAGGCGAAGAGAGTCGGCCATGTCACTGAAAGTGATTTCATGGAATGTGGAGTGGGCTACACCCGTCTCACGTCGAACGGCTCAAGTCCTGAACCGCATAGACCGACATGCCCCCGATGTTGTCTGTCTCACCGAGGCCCATGTCGAGCTGCTGTCGCGACATGGACACACTATCTGTTCTCAACCCGACTACGGATACACGATCAAGGAAGGGCGACGCAAGGTTATGCTCTGGTCACGGGAACCCTGGGAGCAGATCGATGACTTGGGAATCGATTCGATGCCGCCCGGACGGTTCGTGGCCGGAGTCACGCAGACATCTTTAGGCGCGGTCACAATCGTCGGAGTCTGTATTCCGTGGTTCGGATCACGGACTGAGGCCAGACGCAAGGTGGGACGCAAGAAGCAGTGGGAAGACCATCGACAGTACTTGGCCGGTCTCACCGAAGTCCTCGCACGAGTTTCTGCGAAGCATTTGATCGTAATGGGTGACTTCAATCAGACCATCGGACCAGACAGTCGTGCCCCATCTGAACTTCAATTGGCGCTCCAGAGAGCCTTCCCGTCAAGCATGACGGTCGTAACCGCTGCACTTGCATTCCAAGGACGCAGGAGTATTGATCATATCGCATCGAGTAATGATCTGACAGTCAAGTCACTGGGAGTCATCAGCAACTTCCACGATGGGGGGAGTCTGTCAGACCATTTCGGAGTCGTTGCCGAACTGTCTTCCCGGCGCTCTGCAAAGGTGCTTGAATGACTAAGGCAATTCCGGCCTCTTGGACCCGCGTATCGAAGCGTCCATAGCTAGGAGTGTTCCCAGCCGGGCCACGGATGCCAGCGGCGTCTCCACCATCGTCACCACTGATCTGCCGGTGAACGCTCCTTCCAGTGAGACTCGTCCCGTGTCCTGTCCCAGTGCAAGCGGGCGCCAAGGCTACAGCGAGTCCACTGCGGCCTGGGCGCAGACCTCGTCCTGTTCGCCCGTGCCCCCACCGACTCCACATGCCCCTTCTACGACACCATTGCGGATGACGGGTACCGCGCCCTGGCCCGGGATCATGCCGCTGCCGGAGGCGGCGATGATGCCCCGGATGGTCGGGTGGTCGGCGCGCTCCTGGAGCATGGCGCTGGGCCTGCCGAATCCGACAGACGCGGTAGCCTTGCCCTGGGACCCGTAAACGCTGGCCCAGATGGCCCCGTCCATTCTGTTGAAGGCGATCAACTTTCCGCCGGGGTCGCACACGGCCACGCTGATCTTGATTCCCAGCTCGTTTGCCTTCGGTATAGCGGCTTCGCACAGCTTGATCGATTCGTCCAGGGTCAGCGCCATGTCGGGTTCCTCCAGGGTTGTTGGTGGTAAGCATCTTATATCAGGGCCTCGGGGTTCACAAGGAAAGGAGGTTGCGCTGCGAAGACCTTCACGAATGCTCTTTACGCTTGATAGGGGAGCATTGAGATGGAGGAGATACTCGCCGCGCGCCACGAAGGTCACCGCCCGTGAGCGGCTTGGTCGTCGATGCGTCCGCTGTCATATGGAGGCCCGGCCACACTGCCGGCGCACTTTCCCGCCCGGTAACAGCCATTATGCGGCAGCTCAGCCGGTTGCTAACGCTCATCACCTCGCACTAGAATGACAGAGCGATACAGTGACTGAGGTTGTTGCCAATGAGAGACCGAGTATGGGAAGTTGTCGCGTGAGAGAGTACCTGGCGATTGTTGCCGTACTTGTGCTGGCGGTTGGGTGCAGCAGCCCGGCCACGCCCACGCCGGAGCCTACAGCGACGCCTCGACCTACCCCCACGCCAGTGCCGACCGCGACTCCGGCGCCTACTGCGACGCCGACACCCACTGCCACTCCAATTCCACCCACGGAAGTGCCTGAGCGCATCTCACGAGTTGCTGACCCACGCTTGGACGCAATCCGCGAAAAGATGGAGTCGGTAGATCCAGTGTGGACGGTCTATTTGCATAGTGACGACTGGCTGACGCCTGGGAGAAACACGCTGATGAACGACGTCTTCGAACTGCTGAAGATGGAAAACGTCGCCACCCACGAGGGATACCAACCGATCAGCCCGGCGGTGATTCTCGACCTTGAACCTGACATCATCGTAGCGGACTCGATAAGCAGCGTGGTGTTCAACCCTGATCTGTCCAACCTTCACATGGTGCAGGACCCGAGCCATATCCGACATCACATCTTCGTATTGAGCGATGACTACTCCTTCAGCATAGACAGCCCTCATTTCATGGACGCCCTGGAGGAGTTTGCTGCCTTTGTGTACCCGGATGTGTTCGCCCAAGAAGAGGAAGCAGACGATGACCACTCCCACGATAATGGCGGGCAGCACTCACATTAGCTGGCACTCTCTCGGCACCCCTGGGGAGCACATCGAGATAGTCGAATACAGCGCCGACTGGCCACGGGTCTTCGAGCGCGAGGCGGCGGCCATCCTGACGGCGTGCCGCCCCTGGGTCACCGAGGTGCATCATGTCGGCAGCACGTCCGTGCCCGGCCTAGCTGCCAAGCCCATCCTCGACATCCTGCCGGTCGCGGCGGGCCCCGCTGAGGCCCACGAAGCCGTCTCCCGGATGACGGCGCTCGGGTACCAGTACCGCGGCGAGAACGGCATTGCCGGCCGCTTCTACTTCAACAGGGTCGTCGATGGCCGCACGGTCATGCACGTCCACATGTTCCCGGCAGGCCATCCGGAAGTCCGGCGACACTTGGTCTTCCGCGACCACCTCAGGTTTAACCCTGACGTGTCCCGCGAGTACGACCGACTGAAGAGGGTGCTAGCCTCACGATACAGGGACGACCGCCGCACCTACACCGACTCCAAGGCCTCCTTCATCACGGGTGTCATCGATGCCGCACTGCGCGATGCGAGATGACGGGCAGCGCACTCCGTTTGACACCGGATCTTCAGTTCAGCTAGGCTTCGTATCTGCGGACGATGCCGGGCGGAAGCGCCGGCAGACGGGAAATCGGCGGTTCGGAGACATTATCGAGCTATGCGTGCACTAGCTGCAGTTGTGTTACTGGCCAGCGTGGTAGTCATGGTGGTGCGCCTGCTGAAGGCGTACAGAATCACCGCGAAGTTCGAGATGTCCCGACGCGACCGGAACCCCAGTGACGCCACGGAAATCAACGCCCTGTTCGAAATGAATCATCGCGACTGACATCGCGGCGTCCGGCGAGTCGCGCGAGGCTTCCTTCCACGGCTCACTGCGCGCCCCTGCTCGCGCTCGTGCGGCCGACCGGTTTCCGACTACCCCGCCAGCGGTACAATCCTTGATCGCCTCATGACACTGTCCCGCGTGAGCAACGGAACGTCATGCACCACGCTGGTGGCTGCAATGATCTCGTCCGCCGGGTCGCTGCTGAAGTCCAGGCGGGTTGAGGCACGCGCAACCGCCAGATCAATGAGCCACACATGAAGCCGGCTCAGGACGCGTACGACCTCGCGGTCGTCCAGGTCGAGTTCCACGCGTCCAAGCTGGACCAACTTGGCCAGCTCCCATAGAACTATCGCCGATACTGACCACCGGTTCTCAGTCAGCAGGGCCTTCTCGGCTGGCCGCAGCGTACCGCTCAACGCATGGATGACGATGTGCGTGTCAAGATTGAGCACTTGCTTCCCAACGGAGGCCCGTGGAGTAAATGTCACCTGTAACCTTGATCTTGTGACGCAGGCTCCCAATGAGGTCGGCTTCCCGCTGTTCGAACGGAATAACGCGCGCCACAGGTTTACCGTGCTTGGTGATCACCAGGCCATCCGCGTCCAGATGGTCCAGCAACGCCAGGCACTGCTCCTTGAATTTCGCAGCCCCTATGCTATTCATTTGCACGATCCCTAAGATGAAAGGTTGGACATATTATACGACTGGTCACATACATTGTCCATAGGCTGCATGCCTACCCCTCGCCGGTGTAGAACGCGGCCGTTCGCGCAGTCAAGGCTCGCGCAGCCTCCGGATCCTCCCCTTGCTCCTCAACATTCAGGTTCATGGCCCCTCTTCAGCCAATGTCCGGCAGCGTCGAACCGACGATGTCTGCGTGCCCCTGCATGAACTCCGCAGCATCCATCACGCGGCGACCCTCCGGCTGCACCTTCACCAGGCCCAGCAAGCCGTCGCCCGTCGCCACGCCCACGGGGGCCGGCCCGTCGGGCGGCAGCCGCAGGGCTGTGCCGGGCGTCGAGTCGGTCAGCTCAGGCAGCGGGACCGCCTCCACCACCTTGAGCAGGCCGCCGCGCCATCGCGTGAAGGAGCCGGGCCAGGGCGTGAACGCCCGCACCTGCCGCCACAGCTCAACCGCGGGAAGCTCCCACCGGATGGCGCCGTCGTCCTTGGTGAGCTTGCGGGCGTAGGTTGCGCTGCTCTCGTCCTGTGGCACGGGCGCGATCTCGCCGAGGCCGTAGGCGGGCAGGACGCGCGCCAGCAAAGCGGCGCCGCGTTCGAACAGCTCGTTCGTCAAAGTACCCGTCGTGTCATGCGGCTGCGACGGCCTCTCCTCCTGCGCCAGGACCGGCCCGGAGTCCGTTCCCCGGTCCAGCAGCATGAGGGAGACGCCGGCCTTATCATCCCCCTCCAGGATGGTGAAAGCGACCGGCGACGGGCCGCGATGCCGCGGCAGCAGCGACGGATGGATGTTGACGCACCCCAGCGGCGGCGAATCGACGACGGCCCGCGGCAGGATCAGCCCGTAGGCCGCTATGACGATCACCTCAGGCTCCAGCGCCCGGATCTCGGCCTGCGCGGTCGAGTCGCGGAGGGTGGCGGGCTGCAGGACCCGCAGCCCCTGGGACTCCGCGTACACCTTCACCGGCGGCGGTAGCAGACCCCGGCCGCGGCCCGCCGGTCGGTCGGGCTGCGTCACGACGCCGGCAACGCAGTGACCGCTCTCCAGCAGTCCGGCCAGCGGGGTAACCGCGTAGGCGGGCGTACCCATGTAGACTACACGCATTCCGGCTCCTTCGCGGCGATTATAGTGGGACGAAGGGGCCCAAACAACAGCCCTCCAAAAGTCTCCGAAAATTCCCGTCGCAACCCTCTTGTACCCCCCAAACTAGCCCCCTGTTATATTCTCTCTGACCGACGAAACGACCCGTCTTACCACGGCTCCAACCCCGTCGCGCTCCCCAAGCCGCCCGGCCTTAGGGCGTCTCTCCAGTGCCTTCCGGCGCTATCTATACCGGCATGTCCAGTCCGCGCCGCGTCCGTCCGCGGCTCACCTGAGGAGAGGCGACACAGCGTTGAACCATCCGAGTCCGCGCACCACTTGGGAGGCCGTCCTGGGCCGCCTGGAGTTGCAGGTCAGCAAGCCCAGCTTTGCCACCTGGCTCCGGGATACCACGGGAGTCTCCTACGACGACGGCAGGATGGTGGTGGAGACGGCATCGCCCTTCGCGGCCCGCTGGCTCGAGCAGCGAATGTCGGCCCTCGTAGAGGCCACGCTTTCGCAGATCGCGGGCCGACCGTCCTCGGTGCGCTTCCGCGTTGCCGGCGCGCCGGCGGATCCCAGCCCCGCGCCGGTCGGTGCGCACTTCTACGCAGGCCGCGGAGAGCAACGCCCTGACGAGCGCACGGCGCCGCCAGTCCGCGGCAACTACCCGCTCAACCCGCGCTACACACTCAGTTCATTCGTGGTCGGCGAGTCCAACCAGCTTGCCTACGCCGCGGCGGTCGCCGTCTCCAGCCGGCCGGGCACAGCCTACAATCCGCTTTTCCTGTACGGCGGCGTGGGCCTGGGCAAGACGCACCTTCTGCACGGCATCGGCAACGCCTCCTCCAGCATGGGCCTTTCCTGCCTGTACGTGAGCTCCGAGCAGTTCACCAATGACTTCATCACCTCACTGCAGACGAAGCGGATGCGCGAGTTCCGCGAGAAGTACCGGTCCGTCGACGTCCTCCTGATGGACGACATCCAGTTCCTGCGCGGCAAGGAGACAGTCCAGGAGAGCTTCTTCCACACCTTCAACGACCTTCACAACTCCAACCGGCAGATAGTCGTAGCATGCGACAGGCCAACGGCTGCGCTGTCGCCGATCGAGGACCGCATCCGCTCGCGGTTGCAGTGGGGGCTGAGTGCGGACATTCAGCTACCCGCGCAGGAGACGCGGCAGGCTATTCTGGAGTTCAAGGCGCAGGAGATGGGCGTTGCTGTTCCGGCAGAGGTCCTAGACCTGCTCGCGGCTAGGTTCCCGGGCAGCGTCCGCGAAATGGAGGGTGCACTCAACCGCGTTGTGGCATACGCGGATCTGACCGGGAGTTGCATCAATCTTCCACTCACGCGAAGTGCGCTCGGCGACCTGCTGTCTACGACTCAAGCTGTCGTACCTGAACCTGAAACGATACTCAGGTGCGTGTGCGAGTTCTACAGCGTGGAGCTACAAGCCATCGTCAGCAAGCGCAGGGACAGAAATGTCACGCTTGCTCGCCAGGTGGCAATCTACCTCCTGCGAGAGCAAGCGCAACTGCCACTGAAGAGCATCGGGGCACTTGTCGGTAACAGAGAGCATCCGTCCATCCGACAGGCTTGGGCCAAGATTCAGCGCGACCGCGAGACTGACGCGGGACTTGATACACAGCTACAGACTCTCTCAACAGCCATCTCCTCTCACACTGACATAAACGATTAGTGATCTGAGATCACCGACTAATTTCACTTAACTTCACTTCCTTCGCTCAGCTTGTTCTACCTTCAAAGCCTTCACTGAGACCACGTTACCTGCCTAGATTCACAGTACCTACACATTCAGCTATTATTTCTATTACTTCTCCCATCTGAGATAGAAGGATAGCTGAGTGATAGACACAGCAACTGTTGTTGTTCGCGGTGGTAACGGAGGTTCTGGCGCAATTAGCTTTCGTAGGGAGAAGTATGTGCCTCAGGGTGGACCGGATGGTGGAGATGGAGGACATGGAGGGAGTGTGATTCTGGAAGCACGATCCGGCCATCATCTCCTGAGGAGCTTTCGTTCGAAGCAGCGGTTCGTGGCGACGAGCGGGCAGAACGGTCAGCCGAGCAACAAGACTGGTCGTAGTGGCGATGATTTGGTGATTGGTGTTCCGGTCGGCACGCTAGTAAAAAGCCCTGCTAATGAGTGTGATTCACGACTGCTGGCTGATTTGACGGAGCTTGGCTCCTCAGTCTTGGTGGCGCCGGGAGGCAAGGGTGGCAAGGGAAACGCGCGGTTCGCGCACGCGCAGAACCGTGTGCCGGTTATAGCAGAAGATGGAGAAGTTACGTTCAACACCACCGTTGAGCTTGAGTTGCAGCTCCTCGCGGATGTTGCAATCATGGGCATGCCGAGCGTCGGGAAGTCCTCGCTGCTACGGGCCTGCACACGCGCACACCCGGAGGTGGCCGAGTATCCATTCACTACTCTGGAGCCAGTGCTTGGTGCCGTGGAACGACGCTCTCGCGACTTCGTCCTGGTGGAGATCCCGGGGCTCCTAGAGGGTGCACACCGCGGTGTGGGTCTCGGCACTGAGTTCCTGCGGCACGCGGGTAGGGTGAGCACTGTCGTGCACCTTCTCGATGGAACTGCGGACGACCCGCTCGCGGACTATCACCGGATCCGGGAGGAGATGCGCCTCTATGACGCATCGCTGGCCGCAAAGCCTGAGATTGTAGCTGTCAACAAGATGGACATGCCAGAAGTTGAGGCCCGCCGCGACGATATCGAGGCTTCCCTGCGAGGCCACGGCCTGAGGCCAAGCTTTATCTCGGCTGCCGGCGAGGTCGGTATAGCGGAACTGCTGCTGCGCGTGGAGCAGATGCTGAGCGAGCAGGTCGCACCTGAGCCGCAACGCCTGCTGCCGCCCGTACTCACGCCGCGACATACAGGTGCGCGGGTGTCCGTAGAGCGGGACGGTGAGGTGTTCGTGCTGCACGCCGATCGTGCGGAGCGCATCGTCCGCCGCGTCAACATGGACGACTGGATGGTGCAGGTGCAGCTTTGGGCCGAGCTGAAGCGTATGGGCGCCGTCCGGGCGCTGGAACGCGCCGGGGCGCGTACTGGAGCGACGGTGCGCATCGGCAGCTGGGAGCTGGAGTGGAAGTAGCGTGAAGCTGGGAGTGTTCGGGGGCACGTTCGATCCCATTCACGTGGGCCACCTCATCATCGCGCAAGAGGCCGCGGTCGAGACCGGTCTCGACCGGGTGCTCTTTGTGCCGGCGGGACAGCCGTGGCTGAAGGCAGGAACGCAGGTGTCGGAGGGAAGGCACCGGTTGGAGATGACGCGGCGCGCCGTGGCACTCAATGACCGGTTCGACGTCTCCACCGTGGAACTCGACAGGCCGGGGCCGACCTACACTGCCGATACGCTGGAAGAGCTTACTGCCGACATGGACGCCGCCGACAGCCTCCACTTCATTCTGGGGATGGACTCGCTGGAGAACCTGCACAGGTGGAGCAGGCCGGAGCGCCTCTTCGACCTCTGTACCATCGTGGCAGTGTCGCGGCCCGGCCACCGCGACTTTGACCTGAAATCGCTGGAGAGGATACGCGCCGGGGCGTCCCGCGGCGTCGCAGCGGTGCATGGCCCGGGCATCGGGATCAGCGCGGCTGAGGTGCGCCGGCGGGTCGCCAGCGGACTGCCCATCACCCACTGGGTGCCCCGCGCGGTTGAGGAGTACATATACGAGAACGGACTGTATCGGGAGGTCTAGCGTGAGCAATGATCCGGCTCTCAGGATCCTTCAAATCTCGGAAGAGGTGGGCGCGCTCAAGTACGGGGAGTTCACCCTGTCATCGGGTGCGATGAGCAGCTACTACTTCGACGGGCGGCTGGTCAGCCTCCACCCGGAAGGCTCCTACTGGCTGGGGCGGGCCTTTCTCGCTGCAGTCCAGGAAGACGTGACCGCAGTCGGCGGCCCCGCGACGGCCGCAATCCCTATCGCCACCGCGGTGGCCCTGACCGCCGGGTTGGAGGGCAAGCTGGTGCACGCCTTCTTCGTCAGGTCGGAGGCGAAGGGCTATGGTATGCAGCAGCAGGTGGAGGGTGGCCTGCGGTCCGGCAGCCGCGTGATGATCGTGGATGACGTCTGTAGCACAGGGGGATCGCTATTCACGGCAATCGAGGCGGTGGAGGCCGCGGGCTGCAGCGTGGCGAGGGTGATGGTGGTGCTGGACCGCCACCAGGGTGGTGGCGAGGAGCTGCGACGGCGTGGCTACGACTTCCGCGCGCTTCTGGAGCCGGCGCCGGACGGCAGAATCCGCGTGGTGGAGCAGGCCTAGAGACCCAGTATCCGTATGGCTGTCCGCGCCCTGTACTTCCGGTTGACGTTGAGCAGCAGTGGCGTGATGCCCTCGACGTAGCGTGAGCTTGCCAGTCCTCCGCCGTCCACAGCCCGTAGCGCCGGAATCCGCTCCACGAATGACATCACGAGCGACTTCGCCGCGTCGTCGTCCGCGCATACGACCACATCGCCCTCCACGCTGTGGCTGGTGTCCAGCAGGTCCTGCGCGCTGATCGTCTGGAAGGCTGCAACTACGCTGCTGTTTGGGAGCAGGGCCTGCGCCTGCAGCGCCGCCGAACCTTCCTCCACGTGTATCAGGTCGAAGCGGCCGCCGGAGCGGGTGAGCGCGACCGCCGTATCCATCACGGTCTTGCCCCGCAGCGAGTCTCGCACCGACTCCAGTACGGCGCGCTGCGCCTCGAACGGCACGGCGATGACGACCGTGTCGGCTTGCTCGGCAGCCTCCTCGTTCAGGCCTCCCTGTACGTCTGCGGTGACGCCCTGGGCGCGCAGGCTCTCGGCCGCGGCAGCGGCCCGGGCCGCGTCGCGCGAGCCGATGAACACCGGCTCACCGGCCAGACCAAGGCGCAGGGCCAGCCCCATGCCCTCCGGCCCGGTGCCTCCGAGGATTCCCAGCAATGGTTGCCTCCCTTAGTGCCAAGCGTACGCAGGCACTATACCACCGGCGCGCTAGCGGGACAAACCGCCCGTCGTCGGAGAGCGCCGGGAGTTGCTAGCGCGGGCTGCCCGTGCTATAACTGGACGGGAACATGGAGGGACAGGGTTGAGCATCTATACTCGTTTGGTACGGCCCCTCCTGTTCAGGCTTCCTCCTGAGAGGGCCCAGCGCCTCGCCGAATCTCTCCTCGTCGCAGGTCCAGTCTGGCGCGCCCTGTCCGGCCTGAGCGACCCGCGCCTTCACTGCGACGTGGCCGGTATCCGCCTGCCGAACCCCGTCGGTCTGGCCGCCGGCTACGACAAGGACTGCCTCATGCTGGGCCGCCTGGCCGGCTTGGGATTCGGCTACATGGTGGGAGGCACGGTCACAGCGGAGCCGCGCCCGGGCAACCCCAGGCCCCGAATCGTGCGCAACCCGCATGATGGCGCGCTGGTGAACTCGTTAGGATTCCCGAGCCGTGGCGTGGAGGAGGTGGCCGGAAGGCTCAGACGGCGAATACCCGGCGTGCCTCTGCTCGTCAGCATCTCCGGTCTGAGCATCGATGAGTTCGCGCTGTGCTACCGAAGGCTGAGCCCGCTCTGCGACGGCGTCGAGCTGAACGTCAGCTCGCCCAACACGCAGGGGATTCGCGTATTCCAGGAACCCGAGATGCTCGTCGAGCTGCTGTCCGCGCTCGGGCCGCAGAAGGCGGGGCCGCTGTTCCTGAAGCTGCCGCCGTACTTCGACGACGACCAGAGGGCTGTCGTGCTGAAGCTGGTGGACGTGTGTATGGAGCACGGCGTGGAGGGCGTGACCGTGGCTAACACGCACCCTGTGCCGGACGAGCGGCTGGCCGTGGGCAGAGGCGGACTGAGCGGTAGGCCGTTGCTTCCCCACACGCTGCGCATGGTTGCCGATATCAGGAATCACGCCGGAGACGGGCTGGCGATAATCGGGTGTGGGGGCGTCTCCTCCGGCGAGGACGCGCTGAGGGTGCTGCGTGCCGGCGCCGACTCCCTGCAGCTGTTCACCGGGTTCGTCTACGAGGGGCCATTGTTGGTGAAGCGCATCAACCGCTACCTGCTGGACAGCATGGAGCGCGAGGGAGTGTCGTCGCTTGCGGAGCTGGCCCGTGCTGCCAGTGGAGCGCCGCCTCACCGCGCGGGCGCATGAGTCAACGGCGTCTTGGGGCGAATGAATGACTCCATCGCGAGCACGACACGGCGCTGGCCGGGGCATGGTCAATCCCCACAGTGGCCCGCATATTCGGGCTGTAGTCGGTTCAGCCGAGCGGATAGGTGGTATAATGGCGCTGGCCTCCCCCTCCGGGGCGGGCCGGAAGCAATCGCGGAAGGAGGATGTTGAACCATGTATTCACGGATCCTGGTGCCCCTGGATAGCAGTGGACTGGCGGAGAAGGTTCTCCCCCATGCGACGCAGATCGCCAAGGGCATGAACATCCCGGTGACCCTCGTGCGCATAATCGACCCGGTTGACCCACAGTTGTCCGACCCCCGCCACGGCTTGTACCTTGATCAGGTCTCCCTGAGCATACGGAATAACGCGCAGGAGTACCTCAACAAGGTCGCCGCCTCCATGCGCGACGAGGGCGTCGAGGTGATCTGCGAGGTCCGCGAGGGGGACGTTGCCTCCCGCATCATCGACGAGGCCGAGTCGGAGCCGGACACTCTGATAGCCATGACTACCCACGGCTACTCCGGCGTGGCGCGATGGGTCATGGGGAGCATCACCGACAAGGTGCTGCGCGCCTCCACCAACCCAATGCTGGTGATTCGCGCCGAGTAGCGCTTCGACCAGCCTCGGCCGCTGTTGGGCTCGCATGAAGCCATGCCTCCCAGAGTAGACGTAGTAATCCCGGTCCTGAACGAGGAGCGGGCACTGCCCGTCTGCGTGGACACGCTTCTGGCATTCCTGACGGACTCCTCGCCGTACCCGTTCCGCATCGTCATCGCTGACAACGGCTCCACGGACCGGACGCCGGAGATCGCGGAGTCGCTTGCTCAGGAGAACTGGCCGCGGGTGGCCTGGAGCCGGCTGGAGATCCGCGGACGGGGCAGGGCGCTGCGGAAGGCGTGGCTGGAGAGTGACGCCGACATCCTAACCTACATGGACGTGGACCTCTCTACCGACCTTGCGGCCTTCCCGCCCATGGTCCGGGCCATCGGCGAGGAGGGGTTCGACCTGGCCGTGGGCTCGCGCCTGATGAAGGACTCAAGCGTGAGCAAGCGCACGCTCAAACGGGAGATAACCTCACGCTCCTACAACGTGATCATCAAGGCGGCGTTCTTCACGCGATTCTCGGACGCGCAGTGCGGGTTCAAGGCAATCAGCAGCAGCGCGGCGCAGGCGCTGGTACCCAAGATTCTGGACCAGGGCTGGTTCTTCGACTCGGAGCTGCTCATCCTTGCTGAGAAGGGCGGCTACCGCATCAAGGACATCCCTGTGCGCTGGGTCGACGACCCGGACACGCGCGTGCGCGTCGTCAAGACGGCCATCGACGACCTGAAGGGGCTGTACCGGCTCAGGTTCGGGGGCGTGTCCCGCGCGTTGAAGTCGGACGGAGGATAGGGCGGCGGCCGCCCGCGCTCCACTTGCGCCCGGCAGTTCTGTACGGCGTGGTGGCAACCGGCGTTGCCGCGGTGTCCTGCGCCGCAGTACTCATCCGGCTAGCCGACGCGCCCGCTCTCACTATCGTAGCCTACCGGCTGACCCTGGCCAGCCTGGTGCTCGCGCCGCTGGCGGTATCTCGTGGCCGGAGCGGTCTTCGCTCTCTGACCTTCTCGCAGGCGATGTGGTGCGCCGCCTCCGCGATAGTCCTTGCCCTCCACTTCGTCGCCTGGACAGCTTCACTGGAGCACACCTCCGTCACCAGCTCCGTGGTGCTGGTGACCACAAGCCCTCTCCTGATAGCCGCGGTTTCGTACCTAGCATACCGGGAGCGGGTCACTGCGCAACTGGCGGGCGGAATTGCACTTGGCCTGGCGGGCAGCCTCGTGATCGCCGTCGGCGACCGCGCCGCGGGCGAACGGGAGCTCTTCGGCGACCTGCTTGCGCTTGTCGGAGCGGTGGGCGCCGCAGCCTACTTCCTCATCGGCAGGAGGGTCAGACGGGAGATGTCCAACGTGAGCTACATAGCCATTGTGTACCCCGCCGCGGCCGTGGTGCTGCTGGCGGCGGTCGCGGTGACGGGCGCTCCAATGACCGGCTACAGTGCGTTCACGTACGCGATGCTTGCGCTGATGGCGCTGGGGCCGCAGCTGCTGGGGCACTCGTCGCTCAACTGGGCGCTGGGCCACCTGAGCGCCACGCTGGTGGCCGTGGCGGTGATGGCAGAGCCGGTGGGAGCGACGATTCTGGCGTGGCGGCTGCTCGGCGAGGCGCCGCCGCCGGCGAGCGTTGCAGGAGGTGCGCTGGTGCTGTCGGGCGTGTACCTGGCGTTTCGCAGACCGGTCTCGGCGTGGGGCAGAAGGTGACTGAAGGTCACACCGAGGCGTGTGGGTTTGTGGTCTTTCCGCGGGTGCAGCCGGAATCCAGGGAGTTAGTTTGGGAAGGGACTAGAATCCTTGATATCGGTCAACTTCGAATCAGGCCTAGCCGTCTCAGATCGTCCTCCGTCCACTGGAGGCTTCTCAGCACTTCTCGCAGAGTTTTCCTCACCAGCGTATCGGATCCTCGGTGGTAGTGAATTACCACCCTGCGGCCGTCGGGATGTCTGTAGATTCGGGATCCAGTCCTGGTGGACCTACGAAGCGAGAAGCCGTCTCTCTCCAGCGCTGCAATGATCTCTCGTACGGGCGTGTTCCTGAGAAGAAGCAGTACATGGGGCGAGTCGTTCACAACGTGACTGTCACTGCGGGGGCGCTGCCAGCGTAAAACCCTCCGTCGGGGCTGAATTCGCCCGCCTCAACCATATCCTCCAGATAGGCTTGCGCCGCTTCTTGCAACGCTTCCAGAGCCTCTTCCGCCGTGTAGCCCCATGTTGCGCAGCCAGGGAGTGCGGGTATCCCCGCGCCCCAGCGACCGTCCGCGTCCTGTTCGATTTCGACGTTGAAAACGTACGTCTTCACCTTTGCACTCCTGCTCCGCGACCGGCGGCTATGCGTCTCACCCCTTGTATCGAGCGCTATCCCTTGGCCAGCAGCTCAGCGTCACTGACGTACTCCGCGGTGTCGTGGACCAAGCTCTCAATCTCCCGCGGGTCGTAGATGTCGTGGTAGAAGCACTCGCCGTGCAGCGCTTCCTGGCGGTAGTAGTAACGCGCCACAAGGGACGCAAAGGAGCGGTCGTTCACGGCTAGGGCGCGCAGCCGGCGGCCGGCGGCAGTGGACGTTTCGGGCTGCTGGCCCGCGCGAGAGAGGACAAGTGCCTCCGCGGCGCGGACGGTTGCGCACCACGCCTTCTCCGCCGCGTCTCGAATGTCGCCCGCGGCCATGCGCTCGAGGGCGGCGTCCCGCATAAGGCGGGCGTCCGCGAAGATGCGGTCGGCGTTGGCTTGAACAGTGGTCATCGTCGCTTTCCTGAGAGCATTGTACCACGAAGCAACCGCAGCTGCGTCCTGGGGCGGTCAGTGATGGCGGGACACTGCGTTAGCCATCGACTCCCAAGTCGCTTCGAGATTCTGCAATCGCACCTGCCTCGCGCTTTGCCCCTGCGCCCTCCAGCGGCTACAATGTAGCCCAGCTATGCTCTACCTCGACCAGAAGTACGCCCGGGAGATGGTTGCACACGCCCTGGAAGACGACCCAAACGAGTGCTGCGGCATACTCGCCGGCAGCGATGGCGAGGTCCACAACCTGTACCGCATGGTCAACGTGGAGGCGAGCCCCTACCGCTATCGCATGGACCCCAAAGAGCTGCTCAACGTCTACCGGGAGATCGACGATCAAGGCTGGGAGATAATCGCAATCTACCACTCACACACGCACTCGGAGGCGTACCCATCGGCGACCGACGTGCGTCTCGCCACGTGGCCGGAGGCGTACTACATCCTCATCTCGCTCCTCCAGCGTGATAACCCTCCCGTTCGTGCCTTTCGCATTGAGGGGGGCGAGGTCATAGAGGAGGAGGTTTGCATGGGTGAGCAGCAATAACCTCAACGCATAACACTTACGCACTCTGAACCGGGAGGAACCCGCCTTGAGCTTTCCCAACGCCAACCTGTTCCCCTACACCGCCGAGGTGGACGCCCGTGGACGCCTGTCGCTGGGCGGATGCGACACCGTGGATCTGGCTGCCGAGTTCGGCACACCGCTGTACGTTTTCGACGAGGACACGCTGCGAGGCATGTGCCGGGAGTTCGTCGGAGGCTTCAGGTCTCGGTACGCTGACAGCTCGGTGATCTACGCCTGCAAGGCCTTCATCAACGTGGGGTTGGCCCGTCTGATGCATGAGGAAGGCTTGGGATTCGACGTGGTGTCCGGCGGCGAGCTTGCGGTAGCGCTGCGGGCTGACTGCCCGCCGGAGCGCATCTACTTCCACGGCAACAACAAGAGCCGCGACGAGCTGGCGATGGCGCTCGAGTGCGGCATCGGCCGCGTTGTGGTCGACAACTTCCACGAGCTGTCGCTGCTCGCAGAGCTTGCGTCCGAGGTAGGCGTCGTCCAGGACATAACGCTGCGGGTCTCGCCCGGTGTTGACCCGCACACTCACGTCTACACCACGACTGGCGTCCTGGACAGCAAGTTCGGATTCGCCATTCAGACGGGCGATGCGGCGGGGGCTGTCGAGCGAGCTGCCGGCGAGAGCAGCGTGCGGCTGGTGGGCCTCCACTTCCATCTTGGCTCGCCCATCTTCGAGCTGGAGCCGTACACCCGCGCCATGGAGGTCACGCTTGACTTCGCGTCGCAGCAGGGGCTGGCGATGTCCGAGATCAGCCCGGGCGGCGGCTTTGCCGTAGCCTACACAAGAGACCAGGAGCCGCCGCCGGTTGAGGCGTACGCGGAGGCCATCGCCGCGCCATTGCCCGCGGAGGGCGGTCCGCACCTGGTGGTGGAGCCTGGCCGCGCCATAGTTGGGCGGGCCGGCGTCGCCCTGTACAGCGCAGGTGCTGTGAAGGACGTGCCGGGCATCCGGCGGTACGTGTCGGTGGACGGCGGCATGGGCGACAACATACGCCCCGCGCTCTACCAGGCGCAGTACGAGGCCGTCATAGCCAACAAGATGGTGGAGGAGGAGTGGGAAGCCGTGTCGGTGGCCGGCAGGTTCTGCGAGTCGGGTGACGTGCTGCTGCGCGACGTGCTCATACCTCGGCTGGAGCCGGGAGACGTGCTCGCGATCCCCGCGTCCGGCGCCTACGCCCCAGCGATGGCCAGTAACTACAATCTTGTGCCCCGGCCCGCCATCGTCATGGTGAAGGACGGGCGAGCCAGCCTCATCCGTCGCCGCGAGTCGTACGACGACCTCATGCGGCACGACGTAGTCTGATGGCGCCGGCGGGCTGACTGCCTTACCATGTGGCGAATCGCGGGTCACGACGAGGCCGTATCGCTCCTCTCCAGGAGCCTGCAGCAGGAGAAGCTGGCGCATGCGTACCTGTTTGTGGGGCCGCCGAGAGTGGGCAAGACCACGCTAGCAATGCTACTGGCACAGGGCGTGAACTGCATCTCAGACACCGGCGAGCGGCCGTGCGACGAGTGCTCCCAGTGCGTGCGCATCGCGGCGGGGCAGCACCCGGACGTGCAGACCATAGACCTCTCCTCCGCGCAGACGCCCACGCGGCGCGAGATAGGCATCGACCAGGTTCGTGAGGCGCAGCGGGCCGCGGCGCTCAAGCCGTTCGAGGGACGCGGCCGCGTGTTCATCTTCCCGGATGCCCCGTCGCTCAGCCAGGAGGCCTCCAACGCACTCCTCAAGCTGCTGGAGGAGCCCCCCGAGTCCGTGCTGCTGCTGCTAATCGCAACCGACGAGGCCTCCGTGCTGCCCACCATACGCTCGCGCTGCCAGCGAGTGGAGCTCGGCCGGCTTCCGGTCGAGACCATCGCGGGCGAGCTGGTCCGTTTTCGCGGCGTGGCGCAGGACGAGGCAGAGTCGCTCGCCAGACTGTCCGGCGGCAGCATCGGCTGGGCGATAGAGGCCGCCGAGCGTCCCGAAGTCTTGCAGGAGTACACTGAAGAGCTTGAGCGCGTGGCCTCGCTCCTCGACGAGGGACTGGAGGGCCGCTTCGCATTCGCCGAGGAGACGGCGGGCCTCTACTCCAGGGACAGGGAGCGGGCGCTAGCGCGGCTCAGGACGGCGCTGGGCTGGTGGCGGGACCTGCTGGCGCTCAAGGAGGGCGGCGAGGCGCTGGTGTCGAATACGCCGGCGCTGGAGGCGCTGCGGCGTCACGCAGGGTGGATCGCCTCGCACCAAGCGGTCGAAGCCGTCGGCCGTATCTGGGAGGCCGTCGGACACCTGGAGGCCAACGTCAACCCAAGGCTGGCGCTGGAGGTGATGATGCTCGGGTTCCCCCGCCGAACGGCGGAGGCGCATGGAAAGGCGGTTTGAGTGACCATGCTGATAGGCGTCAGGCTTCAATCCGAGCACCGGGTGCGCTATGTGGATTCCGGCGATCTAGACGTGGAGCTTCTGGACCGCGTCGTGGTGGAGACCGAGCGAGGCGAGGAGACCGCGCAGGTGGTGATTGGCCCGGAGCAGGTGGCGTACAGCGAGGCTCGCGGCCCCTTTGGGAGCGTGATCAGGAAGGCTGATCCGGACTCACCGCCTGTGAGCTAACCGCTCTTGCGACTGCGCCCGGCCGAAGCTCGCTGAGCCACGGCACGTAGTTCAGCCACTCCTCGCGGATGGGCCCGTGAGCAAAGATGGCGTACGGGTTCGGCTTCGGAGGTCGGATCTCGCCGGGCAGGTTCATGCCCGCCTCCTGTGGCGTGCGCCCCGCCTTGCGGTGGTTGCAGGCCATGCAGGCGCTGACCACGTTCTCCCAAGTGTGAGCGCCGCCGCGGTACCTCGGAATCACGTGGTCGAGCGTGAGCTGGCGGGTCTCGCGGCCGCAGTACAGGCACGTGTAGTTGTCGCGCAGGAAGACCTCGCGCCGGGACAGGCGGCGCTGGAGCAGCGGCCTCCGTATGAGGTACACAAGCCGAATCACGGACGGCAGCGGGAACGATGCGGCGGTCGTTCGCAGCATGCCGCGGCCGTCCTGCAGAAGCTCGGCCTTGCCCACGTCCAGCAGGACTACTGCGCGGCGCACCGTGCAAACGTTGAGCGGTTGGTAGTTCTGGTTCAGGACCAGGACGGGCGCGCCGACTGACGATGAGCCGTTCATGAACCCTCCCGGCCGCCGCCGTTGATCTGAGCCTCCAGAATGTCCAGCGCAACGTCGAAGTCGTCCGGCACGAAGCCCATCGCGTCGCCGGGGATGGAGCGGCGCGCTTCCAGGTAGGCCGGCACCAGCGCGGACTCCGTCAGCGAGTCGTTCAGCCCCGCCTGAAGCTCAGTCCTGTCTATGCCCTCCAGGTCAATCACCTCGATCTCCTTTGGCAGATCGCTGGCCAGCCTGGCCAGCATGGCGATCAGGCCTCCCGTTAGCGCAAGCCCCAGCACAACTCCGAGGACGGCCCCGCTCAGATTGTCCATCCAATGAATCGAGACGAACTTCATCATCCTGTCGAGCGGCCCCTTGAGCAGCCCTCGAAGCGCCTGCACCGCTATGAAAACGACCGTCGTAATGGTGGCGTATGCGATGACCGTTGCGAGCGTGTCGCTGAACAGGGAGTCGGTGAACAGCTCTGCGACGTCGTCGCTGATGTGGCCTGCCACGAATACGCCGGCGGCCGCGCCCGTCGCGAGGAAGGCGGCATTGAAGAGCCCGGTCCTCCAACCCAGCAGAATGCTGATTCCCAGCAGGAATAGGATGGCTACGTCAAGCCAGTTCAACTATGCACCATGCCGAATATGGCGCT
>DAOUKJ010000067.1:0-17215 GCA_034421435.1 Dehalococcoidia bacterium
CAGCATTGGCATGAGCGCAGAAAATGTTGTAAGATTCAGTCACGACCATCGTGGCAACGCGATCTTGCTTCGCTCCCAACGGCAACACCGGCCGCAGGCGAATGAATCCCCACGAATACCCAGGTAGAGGAGGAGCAGGATATGTCTCTACGAATCAATGACGAGGCGCCCGATTTCACTGCTGAGACCAGCGAGGGCACGGTCAGCTTCCACGAGTGGATGGGCGACGGCTGGGCGATGCTCTTTTCGCATCCCAAGGACTTCACGCCCGTATGCGCCACGGAGCTCAGCGAGGTGGCGAAGATCAACAGCGAGTTCCAGAAGCGGTCCTGCAAGGTCATCGGGCTGAGCGTGGACAAGGTGGACGACCACAAGAGGTGGGCCGCGGACATCGAGCAGCTTGCGGGCACCGAGCTCAACTTCCCCATCATCGCCGACGAGAACCTGAGCGTGGCCAAGCTCTACGACATGCTGCCCGCGGAGAGCGGCGACACATCCGAGGGCAGGACGGCCGCGGACAACGCGACGGTTCGCTCCGTGTTCCTGGTCGGGCCGGACAAGCGCATCAAGATGAACCTCACGTATCCGATGAGCTCCGGCCGCAACTTCGACGAGCTCCTCAGGGTGCTCGACTCCTGCCAGATCACGGCCAACCACCGGGTCGCCACGCCCGCGAACTGGGCGAAGGGCGAGGACGTGATCATCCTGCCGTCCATCAACAACGAGGCGGCGCAGGAGCTGTTCCCGGACGGCTGGGAGACCGTGACGCCCTACCTGCGGAAGGTCAAGGACCCGACCAGCTAGGAAGACTCCCTTCAGTGGGACACTCACAGGAAGCGAAGGAGTGGGTTCGCCGCGGCGAACCCACTCTTGTTGATTGCAGCCGCAGCTTTCGCGGATTGGAGGTGCCATGACCAGCAGCCAGAACATACGCGTGGGCGTGGTGGGGGCCGGCGCCAACAGCCGGGCGCGCCACATCCCCGGCTTCCAGGCACTCGACGGCGTCGACGTGGCGGGCGTGGCCAACCGCAGCCGCGAGTCCGGGCAGCGCGTCGCAGACGAGTTCGAAATCCCCCGCGTCTACGACGACTGGCAGCAGCTGGTCCAGTCCCCGGACATCGACGCGGTCTGCATCGGCACCTGGCCCTACATGCACTGCCCCATCACGATCGCTGCGCTGGAAGCCGGCAAGCACGTCCTCACGGAGGCGCGCATGGCCATGGACGCAGCGGAGGCCAAGGCGATGCTCAACGCATCGCGCCTCCATCCGGAGCTCGTCGCGCAGGTGGTGCCGTCGCCGTTCACGCTGAAGGTGGACACCACCATCCGCGAGCTCGTGTCGTCCGGCTACCTCGGCGCGCTCACGTCCGTGGAGATGCGCGTCAGCGGCGCGGGATTCCCGGAGTTCGGCGGGCCGCTGCAGTGGCGGCACGATCGCGCGGTGAGCGGCCACAACGTGATGTTCCTTGGCGTGTGGTACGAGGCGATGATGCGGTGGATAGGCCCGGCCACTGAGGTGCTGGCTATGACCAGCGTGACGGTCAACCGGCGCGCGGACGCGGACGGCCTTCTGCGGACGGTCTCCGTCCCGGACCACGTGGAGGTTATCAGCCGGCTGGCTGTCGGAGCGCAGGCGCACATGGCGTTCAGCGCCGTCACCGGCCTGGCACCGTCCGGCGACGTGTGGCTCTTCGGCACGGAGGGCACGCTGCACCTGGAATCAGGCTCCATGCGGCTGTCCGGCGGCCACCGCGGCGATGACGCACTCGCGGAGATTGATGTGCCCGTCGAGAAGCAGCAGTCGTGGCGCGTGGAGGAGGAGTTCGCGAATGCCATCCGGGGTCTGGAGCCTGTCCGGCTCACAACGTTCGAGGACGGCGTGGCCTACATGGAGTTCACGGAGGCGGTAGCCCGCAGCGCCCGCACCGGGCACACCGTGCACCTGCCGCTGTAGAGAAGGCTGCCGTCGACTATTGGCTGGTCTTGGTGAGGCTGGTACCTGTCCGGTTCTATGGACTAATCTTGAGGCAGCGCCCACGCCCTGATGATGTGATGCGCTATCGCGAGCGGAGCCGGCAGGGTCAGCTCTTCGCTTTCGCCGTCCAGCGCCCGCACCACAACGTCGCGGTGGAACCAGCGGACGTCCGACATCTCCTCATCGTCGGCAGCGATTTCCGTCGTGACCGCTTCGGCCAGGCAGCCGATCATCAGCGATGACGGGAACGGCCACGGCTGAGACGAGTGGTAACGCACGTTCCGCACCGCAATCCCCGACTCCTCCATGATCTCCCGCGCGACGGCCTCCTCTATCGACTCGCCCTGGTCGACGAAACCCGCCAGCGCCGAGTAGCGGTTGGAGCCGGTGCCGCGGCCACGCGACTGTCCCAGCAGGCACCAGTCGCCGCTGTGGACGGCGGTGATCACCACCGGGTCTGTGCGCGGGTATTGGATGGCGTCGCAGTCCCGGCAGTGGCGGGTCTGCCCGCCCCTCGCCATCATCGTCGTCGAGCCGCACAGCGAGCAGAAGCGGTTGCGGGCGTGCCAGTCCACCTGCGCACGCGCCTGCGCCACAATGCCGCACGAGGCCGCGTCCAGCAGCTCCGTCGCCGAGCGTGCGTCGACGTACCTGCCGCGCCCGTACAGGTCAAGCTCCCGCGCCGTTCCATCCACCTGCGAAACGTCCACGACGAAGTACGCGATTCCATCCAGCAGACCCAGGAACATGGGCTGGCCCGGGATGTCCAGCTGCTCGACCTCTTTGGCATTGAGCCACACCAGGCCCGCGCCGGCCGCATCGGATACGGGGACGTTCAGGTCCCGCATCGGCAGGAACCGGCTGGCCGGATCGCCGCATTGGCGGGCGATCCACTCGTCGTCGCGGCGCTCCCGTTCGCCCCTGTCCAATGGATTGCCGGAAAAGACGTGCGAAGTGCTCACTGCCGGCCCCTCCGAAGCTCCAGAGTCCACTAATGATACACCATATCCGTTATGGTAAACTTGACGGAGCTTAACCGAAAGAACGGCGTTGCGGCGCGCGCTGCAGCCCGTGGATTGAGAGGTCACTCTTGACAACCGACGCCTCCCAAAGCTCCGTATCTGAAATGCCGTGGGACAAGCACAAGCGCGCCATGGTGGTGGTCGCCCATCCCGACGACGCCGAGTTTGGATTTGCGGGCACGCTCGCACGGCTGACGCGCGAGGGCATGGAGCTGGCCTACGTGCTGTGCACAGACGGCGACAAAGGCACCAGCGACCCGGACATGACCTCTGAGCGGCTGGCCGTCATACGGCGAGAGGAGCAGCGCGCCGCCTGCGCCGTCCTGGGCACCACGGACGTGACGTTCCTCGGCTACGGCGACGGCGAGCTTGAGTCCAGCCGCGAGGTCATCGGCAAAATCGTGCGCGAGATTAGGCGGTTCAGGCCGGACGTCATATTCTGCCAGGACCCCTTCATCCGCAACCGCCACAACCACCGCGACCACCGGATGGCCGGACAGTCCACCTTCGACGCGGTCTATCCGTTCGCCAGGGACAGACTGCACTTCCCGGAGCACGAGGCGGAGGGCTTCCAGCCGCACAAGGTGCTTGAAATCTACACCTCCACGCCCACAGACCCGGACGTGGTGATAGACGTCTCAGACGTGATAGACGTGCGAATCAAGGCGCTGCTGGCGCACCAGAGCCAGATAGGCGACCCGGAGGAGATGGAGGAGCGCGTCCGCAGCAGGGTTTCGGAGCTTGCCGAGAAGCACGGCTTCAGATATGCCGAGGGGTTCCGCCGTTATGCGTTCGCGCCGGGCCGTCCACAGCCTTCTGATCGCCCAACCCCGCAGCCATAGGAAGCCTCACGGGGACTCGCAGCTTTGCGATTAGGCATCATTCCCGTCCTGCGCGAGCACCCGATGGTGCTGCTGCTGGCGGTGTCCACCACCCTGCTCACCGCCGGACAGGGGATGGTGGCGCCGATCCTGCCCATCTACGCGGACAGCCTTGGAGTATCCATAGCCACTGTCGGCCTGGTCATCAGCGTCTTTGGGCTGGCGCGCTTCCTGACCAACATGCCCACGGCCGTCCTCTCCGAGCGGTTCGGACGGCGGAGCGTGCTGATAGGCGGACCGCTGATCGCAGCGGCGGGAAACGCGCTTGCGGGCACCGTGGACTCCCTTGCGCCGCTGCTGGTGTACAGGTTCATCGCGGGCGTGGGCTCCGCGGCATTCATCACGGGCGCCGTCATCTTCATAGGCGACATCAGCACGCCTGCCAACCGCGGGCGGCTTATGAGCATCTACCAGGGCAGCTTCGCGCTGGGCATCACGATTGGCCCCGCCGCGGGAGGGCTCATTGCCGAGCTATTCGGGCTGCGGGCCCCGTTCTTCGCCGTCGGGGTGGTCTCGCTGATCAGCGGCGTGTGGGCGTTCTTGCGAGTGCCGGAGACCAGGCCGTCGCCGGACGACGCGGAGGACGCCGGACGAACGTCCGGCTCGCACAGCGGCCCGCTGGTACAGGAGAGTCGCTGGTCAAGGTACTCGTTTCTGAAGTCTCGCGACTTCATACTCGTGGGGCTGGTGTTTCTGGTCGTCTTCTTCAGTCGCGGTGGGGCGCAGTTCACGCTGTTACCGCTCAAGGGCGCCGACGAGCTGGGCCTTTCACCGGGGCAGATAGGCGCAATCTTCACCATCCCGCCTGCGCTAGCCTTCTTGCTGCTGCCATTCGCCGGCTCCGTGTCCGACCGGTTCGGGCGCAAGACCACAATAGTGCCTGGGCTGCTCATCGTGTCCATTGCCCTGCTCGTGCTGGGCACAAGCCCAATGCTGACCCTGTTCGTGGTTGGGATGGCGCTCTACGGCCTGGGCAACGGCATCAATGGCCCGACGCCGGTCGCCTACGTGGGGGACATCAGCCCTAGGTCGCGCCAGAGCATCGCACAAGGGGTGTCGAGATCGTTCGGCGACTTGGCGCTGCTGATCGCGCCGCCGCTCATGGGTTTCGCCGCAGACACATACGGAACCACGACCGCGCTGGTAGCAAACGGCGCAGTGGTGGGTGTCGTGGGACTTGCGTTTCTGCTGTTCGCGCGGGAGTCCGTGACGCGTCAGCCCGGCGCCAGGGAGGAGAGTACCGGCGGCCGGCGCGTTTGAGCCGCTCGCGTTGATAACCCAAACCCGCTAGACTGACGAAGCAAACCTACACTTGCGCCGGGAGGAGCAAACGTAAGCCTTCCCCCTTGATGGGGGAAGGTTTGGATGGGGGTGCCGGAGGGCAGATCATGGATAACACAGGCAGAGCGCGCCACCTCAGGAAGAACCTCACCGACGCCGAAAGAACGTTGTGGAACATCCTGCGCTACCGCCGGGTGTCAGGTCTCAGGTTTCGCAGGCAGGTGCCGATAGGCCCATACATCGTTGACTTCGTATGCTTCGAGAAGAGACTGGTCATAGAAGTGGACGGAGGCCAGCACATGAAACTTACCGAATATGACGCCGCACGCACTGCATGGCTGGAGAGTGCAGGCTTCAGGGTGATCAGATTCTGGAACAACCAGGTTCTTGAAGAGACTGACGCTGTGCGGCATGCGATTTGGATGGCGGTTGGTGATCCTTCACCCCCATCCTAACCTTCCCCCATCAAGGGGGAAGGGACGGGAGAATCCCGCCTGCACCACGCTCTGGTTCGACGTGTGCAAGCAATGCGACGGTACAACGTTACCAAGCAGGCGTTGTGTGTCACCTGCAGGCGATGAAGACTGCATGCTCCACTCTCAGTGCCGCAGCATGCGCTCAGATAGCGACGAGGGCAGTCGGCGGCCCGATTTCCTTATTCCTTCCCCTTCAATGGGGGAAGGTTAGGATGGGGGTGACCTAATTCCCTCCACTAGATGGGGGAGGGCTAAAGCCTGCCCAGCAATTGATACGGGATTGAGAGTAGCCTGAACTCCCTCTCTACGGCGAAATACTCGAAAGAAGAAGTGAACGAGTGCATGTCCGACCACGCTGGCCTCAATTTGGGCGTTTGAGCCGCTCACGGATGTGTGATAGACTTACGACAGCCTGAAGCACACTTAACAGGAGAGAGGAATCAGTCATGGCCACTACAACCGAGCGTCCCAGTGAATACAACGTGGTGGGCACCCGGCCCGTCCGTCATGACGGCGTGGACAAGGTCACGGGACGTGCCAGGTACGGCGCCGATGTCCATCCGACCGGCATGTTGCACGGGAAGACACTTCGCAGCCCGCACGCCCACGCACGCATCAAGTCCATAGACGTGAGCAAGGCGCTACAGCTTCCCGGCGTCAAGGCCATCGTGACCAGCAAGGATCTGCCGGAGACCTCCAACGAGCCGGTCTCGCTCGGCGAGGGGCCGATGGTCAACCTTCGCCTGCTGTCGGCCAACATACTGGCGCAGGACAAGGCCCTCTACAAGGGACACGCCATCGCGTCCGTCGCAGCCGATTCGGCTCACACTGCCGAGGAGGCCCTGTCCCTCATCGAAGTGGAGTACGAGGTGCTGCCACCCGTGCTCACGGCGCCGGAGGCCATGAAGGACGACGCCCCCATACTGATCGAGACCCAGACCACCATGTCGCTGGGCAAGGACACGGGCAAGGTGAGCAACGTCGCCACCCACACCCGCTTCGCCGGCGGCGACGTGGAGAAGGGATTCGCCGAGTCCGACCTGGTCATCGAGCGCGAGTTCACAACGCCCACGGTGCACCAGGGCTACATCGAGCCGCAGTCCGTGACCGCTCTCTGGAGCGAGAACGGCGACATCACCATCTGGACCAGCACGCAGGGCCACTTCGGCATTCGCCAGAACTCCGCGGCAGTGCTGGGCGTGCCCATATCGCAGGTGCGCGTCATTCCGCTGGAGATCGGAGGCGGATTCGGCGGCAAGACCACCTTCTACTTCGAGCCGCCGGCCGCGCTGCTGTCCCGGATGACCGGTCGGCCGGTCAAGATGACCATGACCCGCACCGAGGTCCTGGAGGCCACCGGCCCGGGCTCCGGCAGCTATACCTGGTGCAAGATTGGCGTCAAGAACGACGGCACAATCCAGGCCGCCCAGGCATACCTCGCCTTCGAGGCCGGCGCGTACCCCGGCTCCCCGGTGAACGCCGGCGCAATGTGCATGCTCAACATGTACAACATCGAGAACATCCAGATCGACGCCTACGACGTGGTGGTGAACAAGCCCAAGGTGGCAGCATACCGCGCACCCGGCGCGCCGCAGGCCACGTTCGCCGTGGAGTGCGTCGTGGACGAGATCTGCGAGCAACTCGGCATCGACGTAATGGAGTTCCACCTGATGAACGCCTCCAAGGAGGGCGACCGCCAGGCAACCGGCGTACCCTTCTCCAAGATCGGCAACATGGAGACCCTGATGGCCGCCAAGGAGAGCGACCACTGGAACACGCCTCTTGAGGGCAAGTACCGGGGCCGCGGCATAGCCAGCGGGTTCTGGTTCAACGCCGGTATGCAGTCCAGCTGCAACATCGCGGTCAACCCGGACGGCACAGTCGAGCTGGTTGAGGGGTCGGTGGACATTGGCGGTACCCGCGCTGCCATCGCCATGCAGGCGGCGGAGGTTCTGGGTCTGCCTGCGGAGGACGTGCACCCGGTGGTGGTGGACACCAACTCGGTCGGGTACACCGCCGTGACCGGCGGCAGCCGCACGGCTTTCGCGACCGGCTGGGCTTCGTACGAGGCGGCGCAGGACGTGGTACGTCAGATGAAGGAGCGGGTGGCACGCCTGTGGGAGACCACCGAGGATGAGATCGAGTTCAGCGACTCCGCCTTCACCCGCAAGGACAACCCGGAGCAGCAGATCACCTTCCGGGAGCTTTCCGCCCGGCTGATGGAGACCGGCGGCCCGCTGGTTGGCAAGAGCACCGTATCGCCCCGAGGCGTGGGCGCAGCATTCGGGCATCACATCGTGGACGTGGAAGTGGACCCGGAGACGGGCAAGGTTGACGTTCTCCGCTACACGGCTCTCCAGGACGTGGGCAAGGCCATCCACCCCAGCTACGTGGAGGGCCAGATCCAGGGCGGAGCCGTTCAGGGCATTGGCTGGGCCATCAACGAGGAGTACTTCTACAACGAGGTGGGCCAGATGGCCAACTCCTCGCTGCTGGACTACCGGATGCCAATCTCCCTGGACCTGCCTATGATCGACACCGTCCTGGTCGAGGTGGCGAATCCAGGCCATCCGTACGGCGCGCGAGGCGTAGGCGAGGTGCCCATAGTGCCGCCGCTGGCAGCGATCGCCAACGCCGTGTCCCACGCAATCGGCGTCAGGATGTACGACCTGCCGATGAACCCCGGCCGCATCCTCGAGGCGATCTGGGAGAAGGACAAGGGCAGCGCGTAGGCCGCGGCCTGACACTCAGCGAACCTGACGGAAGAGGGGAGTCCCGCACTTGCGGGACTCCCCTTTCTGATTCTTGGACCAAGGCCGTGCAACCACCGTCCCAGACCCGCTCATAGCCTGCCCCGTACTTGATACGGGGGTGAGCATGTCGAACTATTCGAGCGGGAACTGGCCGAGAAGCCTCCCGACCGCCTACCGCTCGCAGACTACGCCGTCGCCGTCTCCATCACGCGCGCTCGGAACCATAGACTGGGGGAAGCCGCGTCCGCTGCCGCTGCTCCCCTGAACGCGCTCTTCGCGGGCCGCCTCCGCCTCGTCGCACGAATCGTAGACACTCTCTGTGCCGGTATCAGCAGGTGGAGCTTCAGTCGTGGGATCGGCGGCGGGTCCTGGCGTAGGCGTGGGACTGCGTACGGTCACCTCACAGACTACGCCGTCACTGTCTCCGTCGCGGGCACTTGGCACCATAGCCTGAGGGAAGCCGCGACCGCTACCGCTGCTCCCCTGAACGCGCTCTTCGCCGGCGGCCTCCGCCGCGTCGCACGAATCGTAGACACTCTCTGTGCCGGCGTCAGCCAGTGGAGCTTCAATCGTGGGACCGACGACGGGTCCTGGTGTAGGCGTTGGACTGCGTACGGTCACCTCGCAAACTACGCCGTCGTCGTCTCCGTCACGCGCGCTCGGCACCATGGACTGCGGGAAGCCGCGTCCGCTGCCGCTGCTCCCTTGAATGCGCTCCTCGCCGGCCGCCTCAGCATCATCGCACGAATCGTAGACGCTCTCCGTGCCACTATCGGCCGGTGGAGCTTCAGTCGTGGGAGTAGCGCCAGGTTCTGGTGTAGGCGTGGGACTGCGTACGGTCACCTCACAGACTACGCCGTCGTTGTCTCCGTCACGGGCGGTCGGCACCATCGACTGCGGAAAGCCACGACCGCTGCCGCTGCTCCCCTGAACGCGCTCCTCGCCCGCGGCTTCGGCGTCACCGCAAGTAGCATAGACCCCCTCCGAGCCGGAATCGGTCGGTGGAGCGTCCGGCGTAGGCGTGGCACTTCGCGCAGCCTCTTCGCAAACAACCCCGTCGCTGTCACCATCACGTGCGCTCGGCACCACGGACTGCGGGAAGCCGCGTCCGCTCCCCTTGCTCCCCTGAACGCGCTCTTCGCCGGCCGCCTCGGCCTCTTCACAGGAAGCATAAGTCGCGTCAGATTCGCCTGAGGGCACGGCGGTGGCGGGCGGCTGTGGTGCAGTCGTGGGGCCGACGACGGGTCCTGGTGTAGGCGTGGCGCTGCGTACGGTCTCCTCGCAGACTACGCCGTCGTCGTCTCCGTCACGAGCGCTAGGCACCATGGACTGCGGGAAGCCGCGACCACTGCCGCTGCTCCCCTGAACGCGCTCCTCGCCGGCCGCCTCCGCCTCTTCGCAGGTAGCATAGGCCCCGTCAGATTCGTCCTCGGGCGCGGCGGTAGCAGGCGGCTGTGGTACAGTCGTGGGAGTGGCGACGGGCTTTGGCGTAGGCGTGGCGCTGCGTACGGTCACCTCACACACTACACCGTCGTCGTCTCCGTCACGCGCGCTAGGCACCACGGACTGCGGGAAGCCGCGACCGCTGCCGCTGCTCCCCTGAACGCGCTCCTCGCCGGCCGCCTCCGCCGCGTCGCACGAATCGTAGACACTCGCAGTGCCGGTAGCTGCCGGTGAAGCTTCCGACGCAGGAGTGGCGACAGGTCCTGGCGTAGGCGTGGCGCTGCGTACGGTCAACTCGCAAACAACCCCGTCACGGTCTCCATCACGCGCGCTCGGCACCGCGGACTGTGGGAAGCCGCGACCGCTGCCCTGGCTCCCCTGCACACGCAGTTCACCGGCGGCCTCCGCCTCGTCGCAGGAAGCATAAGCGCCGTCGGCTTTGTCTGAGGGCGCAGCGTTAGCGGGCCGTGGTGTCGCAGTCGTGGGAATCAAGACGGCTCCTGGCGATGGCGTGGCACTGCGTATGGTCAACTCGCAGACGATGCCGTCGCTGTCTCCGTCTCTTGCGGTTGGCACCATCGATCGCGGGAAACCCCATCCACTTCCCTCGTTCCCCTGCATTCGCTGCTCTCCTGCGGCCTCTGCCGCGTCACAGGTAGCGTAGGCCCCGTCACTGAGGGCCACCGTGGTTGCGGTAGCAGCGGGGCGAGCTCCCGGCTCTAGGGCTTCGAGCATCCTGCGAGGCTCACAGGTGTCCAGCATCTCCGCGAGTGCAGCAAACTCTGCCTCGGTCGCGGTTAGCCCCCAGGAGTTCTTGATCGTAATCCAGTCGATGGCGTACTGGCACCAGTAGCTGCTTGCGGGCGGTTGCCAGTCCTCCGGCCCGGACTTGCCCTTTGCCTGGTTGGCAGGCCCATGCACAGCCACCAAGTGCCCGGCAAACGAGAGATCGTTCGCGTAGACTCTCTTCCTAGACTCGCTCCACGCCCACCCGCCGGAGGCGTGAGCGTTTGCCAGGGGCACCAAGTGGTCTATTTGCAGGTCAGAGGGATCAGCGTACAGCACGCCGGAATAGGGGTCGACCCACTCCCCGGACGTAACCCTGCACTGGTCGGAGTCAGTGTACTCTACGGGCGAGACCGATTCAGCTACCAACGCTTCCTGCCGCGTGTCCTGGCAATCTTCGTCCTCATCGATCCAGTGACGCCATTCATCCCTGTCGTACGCAGGCATGTCGCCGGACATGGGCGCCACGGCGATAGACATCAAGAAGACTGGCGAGTCCTCGCCACACGCGGACAGTAGCAGCACTAATGCCGTAGTCAGTCCCAGGACACGGCTTAGCGCCCTCACCCCCTCGCGGGCGAGACCGTGATCTTGCGTCCCTCTCCCACGCCGGTGCTCTCCGTGACCACGCGGGGGTTCTCGGACAGCGCAAGGTGGATCACCCGACGCTCGTTGGCCGCCATAGGCTCCAGCGTAACCGACTGGCCGGTGGACGCAACACGCTCGGCGACTCGCGCCGCCAGCGTCCTGAGGGCGGCGTAGCGCCGCTCCCGGTATCCCTCCACGTCGAGCACCACCCGGCCTTCCGCCCTTCGGCCCACCAGCAGGTTGGTGACGTACTGGAGCGCCTGCAGCGTCTCGCCGCGGCGTCCGATCAGCAGTCCTGAGTCGTCCCCGTTGATCTCCAGCTCAACCGTCCCGTCCTCCTCCACGTCCGAGGAGCGGATGGATGAGGAGGCCTGAACCCTCATGTTCCTGAGCAGGTTGTCCAGGATGAGCTTGGATAGGGTGGGAAGGTTGGAGAGCGGCGCCGTGAGCACGACGCGCACTCTTGCCGGCTCGGCGCCGAAGCCGAGTATGCCTCCCTTACCTTGGCTGATTACGTCTACTTCTACCTGATCTCGATCTGCGCCTAGCTGTTCCAGCGCGATTTCGATTGCCTCCTCGACGGTTCTTCCCGTTGTCTCCAGTGTCTCCATCTTGCGCAATCTCCTTGACCGGCTGGGCGGGCGCTGCCTGCGCGGGCGCCGTCTCTGGTCTGGACGGCAGAAGGTTGCCCCATCCGGTTATAAAATACTGGATTCCCATCTGTATCAGGTTGGACGCCACCCAGTAGAGGGCGAGGCCGCTGGGTAGCTGGAACGAGAAGAAGGTGAGCATCAGCGGCATCATCCACAGCATCATCGTGTTGGTCTGCGCCTGCCGCGGGTCCGCCGACGGCACAGTCGACATCTTCTGCACGGCCCACATAGACAGTCCCACGAGCGCGGGCAGTATGAAGTCGCTCTGCTCGCCGGGGCCCAGCGCCAGATCCATCCACAGGAAGCCGCTGCTCAGCGGCACCGCCTCGTTGACCATCGGCAGCCAGGAGTACAGCTTCTGCGAGAGGCCGATGAGCCGCTCCGGCTGCGTGGGCAGGGTCTGTATGATTGCCTGGTACAGCCCGATCCAGACGGGCATCTGGATGACCATCGGCCCAAGGCATCCCAGTGGGTTGACGCCCCGCTCCCGGTACAGCTTCATCGTCTCCTGTGAGAGCCGTTGCCGGTCGTCCTTGTACTTGTTCTGCAACTCCCGCATCACCGGCTGAAGCTGGGTCATCTGGCGCGTCATCCTGATCTGCTTCAGCGTCAGGGGCATGGTGACCAGCCTTACCAGCACGGTGAAGGACAGGATGCTGAGGCCGAAGTTGTCGAACAGGATGGCGTAGAGGAACACCAGGGCGTTCACCATCGGGCCGAGGATGAGCTGGTCCCAGATGAGACCGACGAATTCAAGCATGGCTACCTGTTGCCTCCGCGGCCTGCAACGCTAATCACTCGCATTGCTGCCTGTCCTCCCTGGTGTCGTGGCACCACAGCTCCTTCCAGAAGCCGCCTTCCAGGTCGGCTGCCCGCACGGAGTGGTCCATTGCGCTGAAGTAGATCACCGAGTCTTCCGAGGTGATCGGAGCCCGGATGTGGTCTCTAACGGAGTACGGACGAATCTGCTGGCCGTCCCGCGCTCGCACGAGGAAGATGTCGCCGCTGTCGCTCGCGACGACCACGCCATCCGGCACGATGGCAGGCGCCGACACTATCGGCTGGCCCGTCGCGAACGGCTGAGGCCACGCGGACTGCCCGGATTGCGCGCTGATTGCATAGAGATTACCGTCCAACGAACCGACGTAGATGTTGCCGCCGTCGGTTACGGCGGTGGTCCAGAACCAGTTGTCCGCGCGGAACGGCTGCACCCACGCCTCTGCGCCCGAGCGGGCGTCCAGCGCGTAGAAGTGCCTGTCGAACGAGCCAATGTAGACGCGACCGCCCGCGACCAGCGGAGTCGAGGCCACAGCGCCGCCGGTGGTGAACCTCCACCGCTCCTCGCCGTCGTCAAGGCTGATGGCGTACACGTTGTGGTCCAGCGAGCCCAGGTACACGGTGCCTTCGTCGACCACGGGCGTCGACCAAATCTTGTTGCCCGTCCGGAAGCGCCACAGCTCGCCGCCGGTTGCGGCGTCCAGCGCGTAGAGCACGCCGTCCGATGAACCCACCAGGACCGTCTCGCCGGACACCACAGGCGACCCCACGATGTGATCGCCCGTGGGATAGTCCCACACCTTGGCACGCTGCACCGGATCGATGGCGTACAGCCTTCCCAGCTCCTCGCCGTATGCGCCCACGTACACCAGGTCGTCGGTCACGGCGGGGCTGCCGTAGATACCCACCAGGTTCTCCTCTTCGCCGCTGGGAAAGCGCCACAGCAGATTACCCTGCTGCCTGTCCAGGGCCAGAAGTTCGGCTTGGCGGGAGCCTATGTAGACCACGTCGCCGGCCACAACCGCGCCGGACCAGCCGGACTCCGCCGTGAAGCGGCCCGCCTCGCAGCCGATGGCGGCCAGAAGCGCAAACGGCACGACAAGCAGCCAGAGGCGAATGGTCGCCGCAGGCGTTGCTGGTCGGGCCGGACTGTGATCTCTCTGTGTTGCCATGAAGAACGATGGCGGGTCGAGCGCCCTCAACCGTGCGTCGATTGGGCGTCTCGCACGCGTGTCATCAGGGAACGGGGTCGTACCCCCTGCCGCCGAAGGGTGTGCACCTGGCGAGTCTTCGCACGGACAGCCACAGGCCGCGTAGCAAACCGTAGCGCGTGATGGCCTCGTGCGAGTACTCCGAGCAGGTTGGGTGGTACCGGCACGACACGGGCAGGAATGGCGATACGGCTTTCTGGTACCACCGGATGGCCGCTGTTGCGCCCGACCTCATGCGCTTGCCCTCTCTTCGCCGGGAGCCGCGGCCAGCAGGTCAGCCCTGCGAAGCAGCGACGTCGCCGAAGCCCTCAACTGGCGGTAGCTTGCGTTGCGAGAGCGGGCCCGGGCGATGAAGACCACGTCCCAACCTTCCTTGACGTCGGTGTGGCGGACCGTCTCCCTGAGCCTTCGCTTGATGGTGTTCCTGTTCACTGCGTTGCCCGTCCGCTTCCCCACGCTGAACCCAAACCTGCTGTCAAGCTGCCCTTGGTTGGGCATAGCCTTCAGAACCAAGAAGTCGTTGGCCCAGGAGCGCCCTACGCGATAGACAAGAGAGAAGTCCCTGGCCTTCCTGAGACGGAACTCCTTCTGCATTGAGCTTGAGCGCGGGCTGCAACGGTCGCAAGGGTTGCATGCAGCTAGACCGTGAGTCTCGAGCGGCCCTTGAAGCGGCGCCTCTTCAGCACCTTTTGGCCGCCGGGGGTCTGCATGCGGGAGAAGAAGCCGTGGACTCTCTTCCTTCGTCTGACTTTCGGTTGGTAGGTTCGCTTCGGCATGATGACGGGCTGGATTATATTCCTGTTGACTGAAGGTGTCAAATTCGGCGACGGCTCGCCGGGCTGCCGCCGGCCTGATTCGCGGCCGGCTTCACGCGCCGGAACCGGCGATGGATAGCTGCGCAGCGGCCCTTTTCCGGCAGTGACGTGACGTATTACAATGTAAGGCACGGCTCATCCGGCCGGATGCCCGGTGGTGCAGTGGTAGCACGTCTGACTTTGGCTCAGAAGACCTTGGTTCGAATCCAGGCCGGGCAGCCAATCGTCACGCCACGCGCGAGCCGGACTTGAGCGCGGCCCACTCCTCGCCATTAGCCCTAGTCCCTACCAGTCACGTAGGCCCTCCACATCAGGCCCAGCGATGCAACGGCGTACGCCGCAGCCGCCACGCCAATCAACCTCCACTCCGGCAGCGCCTCGGTCGGGTTCAGGCTGCCGGCCTGCACTACCGAAACCGCCGTCCACACAACCAGCGATGCGACGCCGACAACCGCGCAGCCGATAGCCACCTTGCCCAGCGGCGGGCTGAACTTCATGCTGTGGAAGTCCTGCAGCGACCGGGGCACCTCGGTCCGGCGGCTCACCTCCTCGAATCGCTCGAGCGGGATCTGCTGCGCGGGCGGTTCGTAGCCGCGGCCGCGCCGTGGCGGGCCGGTCAGCTCGCGGTAGCGCTGCCGGAACTCATCGTCGGTGTAGTCACGCTTGCGGTTGTTGCACGGCCCGCACAGCAGCTGGAAGTTGGCCATCTCGTGTGGGCCGCCTCGCACCACGGGCACCATGTGATCGATCTGGAACTCGCGGATGTCGCGTTCGGCTCCGCAGTACATACAGCGGCCGCCCTGGCTGCGGAAGAGGGCCTGCTTCTGCCCAGGCTCGAAGGGTCTGCGCAGCGTGGGCTTGACGCGCTGCCCTCCACCCTGTGCGCGCACCATCAGGTAGATGACCAGGTCGGCGCCGAAGAGCAGGTAGCTGACGAGCAACGCCTGCACGCGGAACACCAATACGAGGGTGCGAACGATTCGAGGAGTCACTCCGGTCGCCAGGAAGGCCAGCAGGCCGGCGATGAGCCTCAGCGGCCTGACGACGATGTACGCGGCGAAGCGTGCGACACCGGGGACGGCCGAGGTCGCTGTGAAGGACAACACACGGACCACAAGCGAGACGCTCCGGGTGACTATGAAGACTATCAGCCTGACTGCGAGGACAACCGGGCTGGCTGCTATGCGGAAGACCGTTGACATTGGAGGCGGTGCGCCGGAAGGCTGCTTGCGCAGCATGGTAGCACACGGATGGTATGCGGGGGAGGGGGGAGTGGCGGGGGACAAAAGGACCGCTCATGCTGAGCTTGTCGAAGCACTTGAGCGGGGGTGAGCGGCGGAAGTGCTCCCATCAGGAACGGCCCTGCAATGGGAGTGTGCTATAATTTGCACGTAGTTGCGAAATCAAGAGACTAACTGAGAGTTCAAAATGGCTAGCAAAACCAAGCGATCACAAACTATAGAGGCTCTTTCGGAGAGACTCGACAAGGCTGCGAAGAAGGCGATAGAGCGCGGCCGGAGGGCTAGGGAGCGGCGCGAAGCCAAGGAACGGGCGGCCCCTTCAGCTGCTAAGAGGTATCAGCCAATCTCTTGATGCAGTCCCATGTGAGCACGTTTTCTTCTCGAAGCCAACCCTGCTTCATCATGAAGTCAACTTGAACTTGCTCTCGCCCCGTTAGATTATTCCTAACAACAAAGGGGATCACCTTTTTGGGCGTAATCTTGTCTTCGCACACAAGACGATCTACTAGTATTCTGGCCATGACGTACTCGCGGATGAGTTGATGCACCAGCACGTATTGGCTTTTTGCATCGAGTTTACTTTCGACCTTGGCCTCGCCAATGAAGAGATGACTGGGAGTTCCCAACACTATGTCTACTTCTGTCTCATAGAGATTGCTGCCTAGCACAGCTTGTCCGCTCTTCCCGGCCCTGGTGGGCACACTCACACGGTAATTCCAGTCTTGCAAATCCTGCATATTCGGTTTCCCGGCTTGACCGCGGCGCTCTTCGATAAACTCTTCCAAGTCTTTGCGCAAATCCAGTTCTTCAATGAACAAGCGTTCATAGCGCTTCGCAAAATCTCTATCGTCGCTGTCCTTTCGTCCGGCCTCGGAGTTCAGGTAGTCTCGCATCCCCTTCCAGAACAGTTCAATGTAAACGTCACATGGTTGAGACTCCTCAGGCTCACCCATCTGTATAGCTAGTCTCAGACGGATGCCGCTGTCCAAAAAGAACGGGGCAAAATGACTCGCCGTCTTCCAGTTCTCCGTCCTGTTTTCTATGCCTAGAGTTTTCATTGAAACCTCCAGAACGCAGCGTCCCGCCGGTGGCGGGACGCGATAGAGTGCTTGGTAGCGGGGGTTGGATTTGAACCAACGACCTTCGGGTTATGAGCCCGACGAGCTGCCACTGCTCCACCCCGCGTAGTGGTGAGAGACTGAAACCGAATAGAGGTCCACGAGCCTGAATGTGGGTCAAGTCCTCGGCCGATTAGTACCGCTAGGCTCAATCCCTTACGAGACTTACACCTGCGGCCTATCAAACAGGTAGTC
>DAOUKJ010000068.1:0-2993 GCA_034421435.1 Dehalococcoidia bacterium
GGGTCGGAGCGGCGCGGCACCGCGTTCGGCATCTTCTACGCTGTGTACTCGCTGGGCGTGGTCGTTGGGGCGGCCGGCAGCGGCAGGCTGGCCGAGCTTCCCAGCGACCTCGCAGGCTTTCCGTTCCTGGCGGCGGCCTCGGTCGTGCTCCTCGCCGTACCGCCTGTTGCGGCGGCTGGGCGAGCAGCGACGCGCCCGATCAGATCCAAGGGACTGACCGTCAGCGGCGAGAGCGGGAGCTGACCCTGAGCAGGCCCACAAGTCTGTAGACGGCCCGAATCGCTCACGCTATACTTGCACGTGCCTGATTCCAACCGGCCGCGGGGTGTGTGACTTGGCAGACGTTCAGCCCTTCAGAGGCATTCGATACGACCCGAACCAGGGCGGTGACCTGTCAAGGCTGCTCTGCCCGCCGTATGACGTCATCTCCCCCGATCTCCAGCGCATGCTCCACGAGTCCAGCCCTCACAACGCCATCCGCCTGGAGCTTGGCCTGGACTCCCCCGACGACTCGGAGGAGTCCAACCGCTACACCCGCGCTGCCTCACTCCTCGACGAGTGGCTGGACAGCGGAGTGCTCCGCCATGAGGACAGGCCTGCCTTCTACCTGCTGCGCGAGGAGTTCCCGCACCGCGGCGGTCGCATGCAGCGCCTCTCGCTCATCGCGCGCGTCCGCCTGGAGGAGCTTACCGCAGGAGTCATCCTGCCCCATGAGTTCACGTCGCCTGCGCCCAAGAAGGACCGGCACGCTTTGCTCGATGCAACGCAGGCCAACCTCAGCCCCATCATGTCGGTGTATCGCGACCCCACCGGCCGCCTCGCCGGGCTGCTCGACGACGTGGCATCTCGCGCTCCCCTAGCGGAGGCGTGCCACCAAGACGTGGGCATCACGCTATGGGGCATCCAGAACGAGGTGGAGACATCCGCCATCAGCGCAGCACTCGCGGACGCACCGGTCTACCTTGCCGACGGCCACCACAGGTACGAGACCGCGCTCCAGTACCGCAACGAGCGGCGCGGCTCCGGCGCTGCGGACGGCGCACGCGACTTCATCATGATGTCCCTGCTGGAGATCACCATGCCCGGCCTCATCGTGCTGCCGTACCATCGCATGGTGCGCGGGCTGTCGCAGGAGCAGATTGACGACCTCTGGCGCCGCGTGGAGGAGTCGTTTAACGTGGAACCTGTGGACGTGCGGGGCAAGGACGCAGCGGCGGCGCTTGAGGAGCGGCTGGAGGCCGCTGGTCCGGGCCGCTCGGCGCTCGGACTCCTCTCGGACGGAGGAGCGGCGGCACACTTGCTCACGCTGAAGGGTGCTTCCGAACCTGCGCCGTCCCCGCTGGAGCGGTGCGTCACCTGGATCGTGGGCAGCAAGCTGCTGACGCCCGTGCTCAGGTCGGAGGCCGACGCGGTCGACCGCGGCACTCTGGCCTACACTCACGACTCGGCGGAGGTGGGCAGGGCCGTCACCGAGGGCGGCTTCCAGTTCGGACTGGTGCTGCCGCCAACGCCTCTCGACCTGTTCGAGGAGGTGGTGCTCTCCGGCGAGCGCATGCCGATCAAGTCCACCTACTTCAGCCCCAAGCTTCCCACTGGGCTGGTGATCAACCGCCTGACGTGACCGCGCGGTCGTCGAGCCGACCGCCCGACGGCCCCGCTCAGACGGAACGCCACACCGAGCATCCGCAGCCATGACCGACACCCACGCAGCAGAGAGGGCCAGGCAGCTCCGGGAGGAGATCAACCGCCACAACCGCCTCTACTACGTACTCGACCGGCCGGAGATCAGCGACGCCGACTACGACCTCCTCATGCGCGAGCTCCGCGCCCTGGAGGAGCAGCACCCGGAGCTGGTGACGCCGGACTCGCCCACGCACAGGGTTGGCGCGCCGCCCGCCGAGGGGTTCACGGAAGTCCAGCATCCCGTGCCGATGCTCAGCCTCTCCAACGCCTTCAACGACGAGGAGCTGGGAGCATGGCACCGGCGCGCAACTGCACTGCTGGACGGCGCAGAGTTCGACATGGTCTGCGAGCTCAAGATCGACGGGCTTGCCGTCGCGCTCACCTACCGGGACGGCATTCTCGTTCACGGCGCCACGCGCGGCGACGGCTACCGCGGCGAGGACGTCACCCGCAACCTCCGCACCATACGCTCCATTCCGCTGTCCGTCCCCCCGGAGGCTCCACGCGCGTTCGAGGTGCGCGGCGAGGTGTACTTCCCGCGCTCGCAGTTCGACAGGCTGAACGAGGAGCGCGCCGCGCAGGGCCTGCCAACGTACGCCAACCCTCGCAACACCGCCGCCGGCTCGCTGCGGCAGCTGGACTCGCGCATAACGGCGCAGCGGCCGCTGGGCATCTTCGTCTACGGCCTGGGCTATGCCGAGGGCGGCGACATGCCGGACAACCACTGGGATACGATGGAGATGCTGTCATCGTTCGGCTTCAGGGTCAGTTCGCACAACGCCGTCTGCCGGACAATCGATGAGGTTGAGGCGTACTACCGTCGCTGGCTGGACGGCCTCGAACGGCTGGACTACGCGGCCGACGGCGTGGTCGTGAAGGTGAACAGCCTGCGCTACCAGGACGCCCTCGGTTTCGTGGGGCGCGAGCCGCGCTGGGCCACGGCCTACAAGTTCCCCGCCACGCAGGTCGTGACGCGCCTGCTGGACATCGGCATCAACGTGGGTCGCACGGGCAGCCTCAACCCCTTCGCCATGCTGGAGCCTGTGGACGTGAACGGCGCAATGGTGAAGCTCGCCACGCTCCACAACGAGGACGACATCCGGCGCAAGGACATTCGCATCGGCGACTGGGTGGTTGTTGAGCGAGCCGGGGAAGTAATCCCGCAGGTAGTCGGCCCCGTAGTTGAACGCCGAACAGGCGAGGAGCGCGAATTCGTCATGCCGGAGCGGTGCCCCGAGTGCGATGTGAAGGTGGTGCGCTCCGAGGGCGAGGCCATGACACGCTGCCCCAACGCCGCCTGCCCAGCCTCA
>DAOUKJ010000069.1:0-86371 GCA_034421435.1 Dehalococcoidia bacterium
ATGACGACGCAGTTGAGGTTCCAGCCCGGCACCTGATGGAAGTAGCCGTTGTCCTCGTTGAGGAGCATCAGGATCAGCTCATCGGGCAAGCTCAGCGTTTCGGTGGCGCCGCGCTCTGTCGTTACGGAATCTGAACCCTGTCTTCGTGCCCCGCCTGATGTCATTGAAACCACCCCCAAGCGTTCCGCTGCGTGCGCATTATATCATTCGGAATTCAGGCGTGACAAATTTCGTAGCCTGCCTGAACGGACACGACGACTGACGGCAAGGCGGACTTGGCCGGCGCCTGTATAATGTGCTGTGCGAGAGAGGTGTTCCGGCGGGGGCGGTCAGTTGAATGTCTGGGCCGCTGCGGTATACTGCTACCTGAGGCTATGACATGCGCGTTGTTGGCGTGGCGGCCGCCCTGCGTGCAGTCAGAGTGAGATCGCTTGGCGGGCTTGCCGAAGTGAGGACAACATGACATTGCAACATCGATCCACGCTAGCGTTAGGTCTGCTCATCCTGTCGGCTGTGCTGCTGCTGTCACTTCCCTCATGCGCTGAACCCGATCCTGTGGTGATCGCTGCCAGCGGTGACTACGAGCCCTTCAACTTCGTCAATGAAGCCGGAGAGATAGACGGCCTGGAGCGCGAGCTTGGGGACGAGCTATGCGAGCGCGCCGACCTGGAGTGCGAGTGGGTCCAGAACGACTGGGAAGACATGATTCCGGACCTCGTGGCGGAGGAGTTCGATGCGATAATGGCGGGCATGAGCATCACCGCCGAGCGTGAGGAGACGATTGACTTCACGGAGGCCTACTACCCGCCGACGCCATCGGTGTACCTGGCGAGGGCCGGCGAGGGAGACGCCGCGATCCAGGGCACGCTCGGGGTAACGGCCAACACCATATACTCAGACTACTTCACCGAGCAGGGCATTCAGTTCGTGTCGCTCGAGGGGTCGGTAGACGTGGCAGATGCGATTCTCGCAGGCGACATAGACGCCGCTCTTGTGGACCACGGCTACGGTGTAGAGAATCTGGAGGCGCACGGGGGCCGGCTGGACATCGTGGGGCCCACCGTGACCCTGGACCGGGGACTCGGCATCGGAGTCCGCAAGGGCAGCGACCTGAAGGGCAAGCTCGACGAAGCCCTGGCGTCGATGAAGGCTGATGGTTCCCTCAACGCGCTCCTGGTCAAGTGGGTGGGTGAGGGCGCCTCCACGTTTGAGTAGGCGCCACGGATAAGTACGGTGGGCCGGCACCGGCGATTGCAGGATCCTACCCCTACTAACATCGCAAAAATGCGCTCATTTGCTCGCCTTTGCGTCTTGCAATTGAGTAAGGACACGTTGCATACTGGTAGCCAACATGCCAAAACGAAACACATACAACTATGCCTTCCGGGTCGGGAGGAAGGTCTCGCATAGAGGAATTACGAACAACCCTAAGCGTAGGCAAGCTGAGCATAGGCGCGTGCGACCTGGTGGGAATCTCTCGGTAGAAAGCAAGGCCAAGACTCGCACAGGAGCGTTACGAGTGGAGCAGCGCAAGACCAAGACTAGAGGATATCACGCCTGACCGGCACCGGTTGAGAGAGTCTTTTTGACCGTCCGGCGGAGGAGTGCGGTATGGCCTTAGCAGCAGACACACGAAAGCCTGTAGAAGAAATACGCTCGCTCGACATAGGATTTGAGCGAACGTGTGACTGCCCGCGTAACCACCTCAACTGCATGACAGCCAAGGAGTGGCTCAAGAGCCAACTCGGTGTGTGGCAGTTTACCTACAATGGCAAGGACGTACGCAATAAGGCCATTCACCCTGCCACGTTCCCCGTTTCCCTCGCAGAGCACGTCATCAAACTCTTCACCCACAGGGGAGAGCTCGTCCTGGATCCCTTCGTTGGTAGCGGCACGACCCTCGTTGCGGCTCGCGACTTGGCCAGGAATGCCGTTGGTGCCGACCTGTCGGAGGAATACGTCAACTTGAGCAGGAGCAGGCTGGGCTTCCCAGCGCAAGCTAATGTCCAGCAGCTAGCTATAGCTGAAGATGCGCGGAACATTGCTCCCCTTCTTGTCCCCGGATCCGTCAAGCTCATCTTCACCTCACCACCATATGCCAACCTCCTCAATCGGCCCAGAAAGAACAAGAGCCGCCGCGTACGGCGGAATGATCAATACTTGAAGGTTGAGCAGTATTCCCAAGACCATAGAGACCTTGGCATCCTTGATCTCGACGCCTACTCGCAGGCAATGGCCGACATCTTCAGGGAGCTAAGACCCGCATTGCGCCCAGGTGCTCATTGCGTGATCAACGTGCCAGACATGTGGTGGGAGAACGAGCGCATCACGATTCATGTCGCTGTGATCGAAGCCCTGCGCTCTGTAGGCTATGAGTTTCGCAATACCATAATCTGGGACCGCACTAATATAGTGAACAGGGTTGGAATCTTTGGCTGGCCTAGCAACTACATAACCATGGGCACGACGTTCGAGTACATTCTTGACTTCATTAGGCCCCTAGATGATGACTCCTAGTGAGAATCTGAACAAGGCCATAAAGGATTTGATGGCCCGCGTTCGAGCAGGCCATTTGCCAAGTTCAGAAAGAATCGTCAGCGAAACATTCGGCGAATTAGGTTACGATGCCTTGCAGCTTACCCGTGAAGCTGCGAGGGCAGAATTCAATGACCTGCTTCACGGGGCCTTCCAGCACACTCTTACCGTTCTAGAACGATATGAGGAACAGGCTTACTCCAGGGGCATTCCATCGGAGCTCCTAAAGCTGCGCGCAGATGTAGTTGCAGAAGCGGAGAGAATAGCTAGACAGCATGGATTCAGGGCGGGGGCGGAAGAGTTGATGAGCAGTCTATACCTTGAGTTGAGGCAAGCTTTCCTCTCTGTCAGCCAGAGTCGCAAGACTCGCGGGGGCAGGGATTTTGAATTGCAGTTTGAGCATGCACTCAACCTAGCCGGCTTCCCATTCGAAAAGCAGCAGCGCAAGACGCGTGTCGACTTCATGATGCCGAGTGACTCCGCATTCGATAGAAACCGCATGATCTGCGCTATAGTTTCCCTCAAGCGGACGCTACGGGAACGGTGGCGAGAAGTAGTCGGGGAACTCGTCGAGTTGCACGCAACCAATGTCTTCCTGGTGACTGCCGACACGAATATCAGCGATGGGCACGTTGAATCTATCTGCGATAACGGGCACTTACACTTAGTGGTGTGGGATGAAATAAAGGCATCTAAATTCTCGGGACATTCGCTGGTTCTCGGCTTTACGGAGTTTGCGAATCGCCGTCTACCTGCCCTCCATACCATGTGGAAGAGTGAGGGCCTGGTTTAGTAACAACGGTTCTTCTTGGACTCGTCCCAGAGCCGCGCTAATCCGCCGCGGTCTGCTCCCCACTCTGGCCGGCAGCTACCCTGACGGACACGATTTCCACGCCGTGGTACTTCTGGTGGCTCACGGATGTGGAGAGGTGCCTCAGCAGGTGGAAAGAAATCTCGCGCTCGTCCGAGATCTCCGCCGCGTCGCCCAAGTAGGCAAGCCTGTCCTCCAGGTTCTCGCCTCCGGCCGCGGCTATGAACTCCACCTCCGCCTCGCGCCCTACTCTGCGAGCCGTCGCAACCAGCCGGCGACCGGCCGGCATGTCCTGGTCTTCCGAGGACATGCTGTAGAGCGTCTCTTCACCCGCGAGCACAAGCCGCTCGGCAGCCGCTGCGCTCCACCCTGCGTTCGTGGCGAAGTCCCGCAGGAATTCGCTCACGCGCGGCAGTGTCTCGTCGTCAAGTGCAACACTCAGCCGTTTCCGCCTTGGCCCGGTGATCTCCAGGAACAGCATCATGATGACGGCCGCGATTGCGCCGGAGGTCATGCCGTTGCCCAGCAGAATGGACAGGAAGCCATCGCCCAGGAGGTCGGGGAAGATCCAGCCGTTCTGGAAGCCCACGCCCAGCCAGAAGCTCAGCCCAGCGACAGTCGCCTTGCGATGGTCTACGCCGTCCTGAATGACGATGCGCATTCCCTGCACAAAGAGGAGGGCCAACAGTATCAGGATATATGCGGCCGCGACGGGCGAGGGTATGGCTATGAGAACGGCTGCGATCTTGGGGAAGAACGCCAGCAAGAAGATGATTGCGCCGATGATGATGCCCACACGCCTGGCGCCGATGCCCGTAACCTCCGCAAGGGATATGCTGGTCGAGTACGTTGTGTTGGGCAGCGTGCCTGAGAGTCCCGAAAGCAGGTTGCCCATGCCGTCCGCGTTGAGGGCGCCCTGCACCACCTTGAAGTCGGTTGCCGGCGGTCGTCGCCGGGACACCCGCTGGATCGCCACGCCGTCGCCAATCGTCTCGATGGCGCCTACGAGCGTCACCACCGCAAACGCCGGCAGGAGCGCCCAGAAGGCAGCGTCCGGGTTCAGGTCGAATCCGGGCCAATCTCCCACGGGAACGCCGAACCAGGCAGCGTCCCGCACGGTACTTGTGTCGTACAGGCCGAAGGGCGCGCCGACCGCGCACCCGGCGGTGACACCAAGGACGGGTGACCACAGGCGAATCGACGGCGCGCCGCGAAGGATCAGCCCTGCGACCACCGCGAGCGTAACTCCGGCAGCAAGGGGAGCGGCCGCCCGGCTGGTGCCTTCGGGTACCTGCGTCAACGAATCGAATATGACCGGCGTAACTGTGGCGGCAATGAGCATTATGACTACGCCTGCGACCGTGGGCGTGAAGATGCGCCGGAGCAGGGATAGTCGCGCCGCCAGGAGGAACTGGAACAGCGACGAGATGACCACGAGAGTCGCCAGCTTTGCCGGACCGGCCAGCTGCAGCGCGGCCACGCTGACCGCGATGAAGGCGCCGGACGTGCCCATGATGAGCACATGCCCCGATCCAAACCGCCCGACTCGCGCCGCCTGCAAAGCGGTGGTGAGACCACAGACCATCATTGCAGCGAACACGCCCCATACCATGTAACTCTCCGACGCGCCGGCGATCCGCACCACAATGACGACGGTGAGGACTACGGGCGCGACTATGAGCGCCGCGGCCTGAGCCCCTGCGCCCAGTGCTACCAGCGGCGGCGGAACTTCGTCCGGCTCATAGCGGACGTGCTCATTCACCACGCTTGCCATGTTCTCCCCTCTCGCATGTTGGCCGTCTCCGAGGCTGACACTCTCGGCATTGTTTCGCGGCTGCCCACAGATTCCAGTTGCCGTCTAGGCCTGCGTCACCGCCACACCGATTGCCCCTGGCCCCAGGTGTGTGCCAAGTACCGGACCAAACCGGGACTCCACGATGTTCGCCGGTTCCACTAGGTCGGCCAGCGTGTCGCGCAGCGCGTGCGCGTCCTCCGGGCCGGTGGTGTAGCTGACGTGAAGCCGGCTCACCGGCGCCAGGTCGCGGACAAGACTCCGAAGCCTGTCAACCGCTTTCCTCTTCGTCCGGGCGCGCTCCACGGGATGGACTGCTCCGTCGCGGACGCTCAGAATGGGCTTGAGCTGGAGCGCGCCGCCCATGAAGGCCTGCGCCTTCCCGATACGCCCACCCTTGGCGAGGTACTTGAGCGTATCGACCATGACGTAGCCGGTCTGGCGTTTCACTCGCTCTTCCGCCTCGCTTGCCACCTCGCGGTGGTCGTCGGACTGCTGAGCCAGCCTGGCGGCCTCCAGTGCCAGCAGGCCAAGCGCGCCGCCCGCAAGATAGGAGTCCACTACTGTGATGCGGGAAGGGTCCTTCGCCATCTCCCTGGCCTGGGTCGCCGAGTTGTGAGTCCCGCTCAGGAGGGAGCTGACGTTGACCGAGACCACGTCGTGACCCTCGTCCAGCAGTCTATCGTAAACCTCGGCGAAGTCGGCAGCGGACGGCTGTGAGGTGGTGGGCAGATCGGGCAGCGCCTGCAGGAGCTCGTAGAACCGGTCTGCGCCGAGGTCAACGCCGTCGCGGTACGTCTCTCCTCCCGCGTTCACGTAGAGCGGCACCACGGTAACGTCATTGGCGAGGGCTACGTCAGGGGGAAGGTCCGAGCAGCTGTCGGTCACAATTCGTACGGACATGAGACCTCCTCTGTTTTGGAATGCGCGGCGTGAAGGTCACTGGCATTCTACCGCAATATCAGACGTTGGCAAGTTTTTTCCTGGCGTGGGCGCATCCCGTCCGGCGTGGCGGTCAGGCGGCCATAACTGCCCTTGACTCCAAGAATCGTCATGGTAAAGAATGCGAATGGATGCCGGCCAACCGGATGCGTCATGCTCAGTTCATGCTCTCATCCGCCAATCGAACCGCACTTCGACCAAAGCAGTTCAGGGTGGACTGCACGAGGAAACCAGAGGAGGCACTACCGGCACATGACATCACCCACTCACAACAAGCGCCCCATACCCAACAGCTACTGGGTAGTGCCCGGGAGGTTTGTGGCCGGAGAGTATCCTGGTCGCCGCTGGTATCGGGGCGCAGGGAACAGACTGAGCAACCTGCTGTCCGCCGGCGTGAATCGCTTCGTCGATCTGACGGAGGAGGGGGAGCTGAAACCGTATATCGAGATGGCGCAGCAGGAAGCCGAGAGATTGTCGCGGTCGTTCGACTGGGAGCGTCACCCGGTGGTCGACATGTCCATTCCCGACCGATCTCGGATGGTCGAGATTCTGGACGCGATCGACTCCGCGATGGAGCGGGGCGAGACTGTCTACATTCACTGCAAGGGAGGAATCGGGCGCACCGGCACCGTGGTCGGATGCTGGCTGCGGCGGCAGGGCTATTCGGGCGAAGAGGCGCTCTCGCAGATTGCGACGTGGTGGAAGGGCGTGGCTAAACGCCACTACAAGCGGCGGTCGCCGGAAACGTCCGAGCAGCGCCGGTACATCATGGAGTGGAGCGAATAGCGGTAGGTGGACGGACTGCAATGAGCCAGCCAACAACAAAAGACCGCTTCCGAGGCTGCCTCCTCGGCCTCGCGGCGTGCGATGCACTCGGCACAACGCTGGAGTTCGAGTCGCCGGGCACCTTCGAGCCCATCGCCGACATGGTGGGCGGCGGGCCCTTCCACCTGAAGCCGGGCCAGTGGACGGACGACACGTCGATGGCGCTCTGCCTGGCGGACAGCCTGCTGGAGTGCCGGGGCTTCGACGCGCTGGACCAGATGCAGCGCTACGTGCGGTGGTGGCGAGAGGGCTACATGTCCTCGACGGGTCACAACTTTGACATAGGCAACACGGTCAGCGCGGCGCTCGCGCGGTTTGAAGCGACCGGAGAACCCTACGCCGGTATGACTGATCGCGGAAGCGCCGGCAACGGCTCGCTCATGCGCCTGGCGCCCGTGCCGATGCTCTACGCTGCTGACGCCGCCCTGGCAATCGAGCGCGCGGCGCTCAGCTCCCGCACCACGCACGGCGCTCCCCAGGCCGTCGATGCCTGCCGCTACTATGCAGGCCTGCTCGTGGGCGCGCTGAACGGGGCCGACAAGCAGAAGCTGCTTGCGCCCGGCTACTGCCCCGTCGATGGACTCTGGGAGCGCAGCCCGCTCGACGACACGATTTCGGAGGTCGCGGCCGGCTCTTTCGCACGACTGGAACCGCCTGAGATTGCAGGACCTCCGTACGTCGTGAAGACGCTGGAGGCAGCGCTTTGGGCGTTCAACAAATCGCACGACTTCCGCGAGGGCGCGCTGCTGGCCGTCAACCTTGGCGACGACGCCGACACGACCGGCGCGGTCTATGGGCAGATCGCCGGCGCGCACTACGGCGCTGAGGCAATCCCGAGTGAGTGGCGCTCCAAGCTCGCAATGGTGGACAAGATAACCGCGATGGCGGACGCGCTTTACGATGCGTCCGGGATGGTCACCTGATGCGCCAGACGACGGCCGGCCCAACCCGTGACAGACATGGGCAAGGGGAGGAGTGAAATGAGCACCGGCACGCCAAAGAGACCCAGTAAGGCGGCGAATAAGCCGCAGGCCGGGGACTCCGGCGACAAGCAGCCGGTGCTCCTTTCCGGCGGCAACCCTCAGATCGCCAAGGCGGACGGCGACGCGCCCGTGCAGGCCTACATCGCGGCGATGCCCGGCTGGAAGAGCGAGCTCGGCCGCCGCCTCGACGACCTCATAGTGCAGACCTTGCCTGAAGTGCGCAAGGCCGTGAGGTGGAACTCGCCGTTCTACGGCGTCGAGGGCCAGGGCTGGTTTCTCAGCTACCACTGCTTCGACAGGTACATCAAGGTGTGCTTCCTCTACGGCAAGTCGCTGACTCCCATGCCTCCCGTCGACTCCAGGGACAAGGATGCGCGCTACTACCACGTCTATGAGGACGGCCAGATTGACGAGGAGCTCTTTGCGAGCTGGGTGCGTCAGGCGGCCGCCATCCCGGGCTGGTACGGGTTCTGAATACGGGCCGCAATTGTAATAATTCGCATCGAAAAGTATATGTGCACGCCGGGTGCCTCTTCAGCATCCGCTTGGTATACTGCCCCAACGCGCCGAGAATCGAGCGGGCTTGCCGCCACTCTGAGGTGGGGCCGCGCCATACGGAGGTTGGAGGATGGGCGGTCGACATATGCGATTGAGTATGCTTGCCGCTGTGCTTGCGCTGGCGGTCGCTTCCATGCTGGCATGTGAGGAGACGCCAACGGCTACCCCTGAGCCGACGGCTACGGTCGCGCCAATCCCGACGGCCACGCCTGAGCCGACAGAAAACGGACACTGGCAACATGACCCCTGCGGCCCTGCCTTCGGTGGCAGCTATTTTGGTCCCCTGCATGCGAGGTTCCTGCACTGGACTGGAGATGGCTCTCGCCTGGTTTTTGATCAAGCTGACACGCTGTGGAGTTTGGAAATTGAAGAGGGAACGATTCTGATGATCGCAGACGCAGATGCAGACTTTCACCCACTCTCACCTACAGACAAGTTTGGGAACAGATTCGAATACGGGTTTTATGCAGACGTATCACCTGATGGCTCCAAGATCGTCTACTCTTCCTGCGAGTTCTTGCTCGACACGCACACGCCCGACAGGTTCAGCGAAGGCTATGAACTGGTGATGATGAACGTCGACGGCACAGAGAAGACTAGGATTACCAGGCTCCAGAGACTGGACCACTATCCCGTGTGGTCACCGGATGGCAAGAGGATAGCGTTCATTACGAGAGTATCCGGAAATGATCCAGACTTCTATCCTCACAGCCCCCACTCACAGAGCTCGGTGAGGCTCGCGACTCTAAACGTTGAGGAAAACAGAGTTAAAGTCTTGGCATCAAGCCGGGTCGCGCCATACCCTCCGGTGTGGTCTCCGGACAGTCAGAGGCTGGCCTACATAGCGATTGAGGGGGAAGATCCCTGGAGTCCCGAGTTCGGCATTTGGACAACCGGACTTGATCATCGGGAGCCTGTTCGGATAACTGATGCACTATCCCTGCCCACTTGGTCACCGGACGGAGAGGAGTTGGCGTTCGTGTCAGTGCTTGGGGGGGAGGTGGTGGTGCACGCCACCAATCCTGACGGCACGGAGCACCGTGAGGTGTGGAGGGGTGCGGGCGGCTATGGCCAGGTGTATTGGTCTCCCGACGGCTCGGAGATACTTGTCGCTACGGTACGGGCCTACCTCATAAGCGCGGATGGTAGCGAGCAGCGCGCACTGTCTCACGGTCGGCAGATTGTCCGTGCCGCTTGGTCGCCTGACGGAACCAAGATTGCAATCCGCGACTCATTCGGCATCAGCATCGTGTCCCGGGACGGCACAGACCCGCGCGTCCTCGCGGAGGCGGACTCGGACGGCTGGCTCCGAGCGGTTCAGCCCGCGCAGCCGAAATCCACCGAGGTTCCGGCAACAGACTCGCCGACGCCTGCATCCGCGGAGCCGAGTGCCACGCCAAGTCAAGGCTAGCCTGCTGACGTATAGCCCGATGGAGAGCATCAACGGAGTCCACGGGCGCCTGCTGCTTGACACGCCTGCACTCTCGCCTTAGACTTCAAGATTAGGTAACAGGCCACGTTGATCCGCAAAATTCGCTTTCGTGGGGTAGAAATGTTGCGAAACGCGTTGAATCCCAAGCTGCTAATTCCCGTACTGCTCGGCGTCGTCATGGTGGCGGCACTGGCGTGCCAGGAGGACCCTACTCCTACGCCCACGAGTCCCCCTCAAGCGACGGCCACGACCGCGCCCACGGAAGCCCCTGAGCCCACGGCCACACCCATTCCCGAACCATTCAGGATTGGCGTGATGGAGTCGGTGACCGGGCCGGGCGAGTCATACGGCACGGTAATGGTGCAGGCCAAGCAGATGGCCGCAGACGAGATCAACGCCGCCGGAGGCGTCGACGGCCGCCCGCTTCACCTCATCATCGAGGACTCCAAGTGCGGCGCTGCTGACGCCATCACCGCATACAACAAGCTCACTGACGTTGACGGCGTCAAGATAATCCTGGGCACGTCATGCAGCGGCGCCATGCTGGGCGCAGCCCCGCTGGCCGAGGATGACGGCGTGGTGATGCTCTCCGCTTCCGCAACCAACCCCGACATCGCAGAGGCGGGCGACTACATCTTCCGCACCGCCATCAACGACAACAAGCTGGGCGTGGACACCGGCAACACCATGTGGTCGGACGGCGCCAGGAGCATAGCCACCATCAACGAGCTCACGGACTACGCCGAGGGTGTCCGCAGGACTACCACCGAGCGGTTCGAGGAGCTTGGCGGCACGGTCACCATAGCCGAGTCCTACGCCTCGGACGCGACGGACTTCCGGAGCCAGCTGACCAAGCTGACGGAGTCCAACCCGGACGCCATCCACGTTGCGGCGCAGTCGGAGTTCACCGGCGGCACCATCGTCAAGCAGCTTCGTGAGCTGGGCTACGACGGCCCAATCTACGGCGAGAGCGTGGTGGCGGGCACGCAGGCGCTGGAGATCGCCGGGGCCGCCGCGGACGGCCTGAAGGCCATCATCCCCAGCCCTGACCTTGACACCGAGCGTGGGAAGGAGTTCCTCACCAACTTCCGGGCGCGCTACGGCTTCATCACCCTGCCGTGGTTCCTGGGCTCCGCCTACGACGACGTATTCATCGCCGCGGAGTGCCTCAGTGTGACCGGGGACGACCAGGACGCGGACGGCTTCCGGGACTGCCTCTACGACTTGACGTACAGCGGCGCCATCGGCGACGACTTCTCATTCGACGACAAGGGCGAGGTCGTGGGCCTCGCCAACGTGGTGGTGCAGGTGCTGCCCGTGGCCCAGAGGAACCTGGACAACCAGGGCTATGAGATTCTGGGAGCCGCGCCAAGTGTTGAGTAACCCCGGCCACTTCACGGATTCGGGAACCGGAGTCCGGCCGGCCGGAGAGTGAGGTGCGCCAGGTGCGCCTGGGGAGTGGCCGGACGCTATGGTCCGGCGACCGGCGGGGCAGGCTTCTGGCAGCGGCGCTGGTAGCCACGGTTTTCCTCTACGTTGGCTGGAAGATAGGTGAGTCGCCCAGCCAGGCGTTGCAGTTCGGCTTCAACGGCCTCTCGGTCGGCGCGGTGTATGCCCTGCTGGCAATGGGGTTCACCATTGTGTACAGCACCGTCTGGTTCTTCGATCTGTACTATGGCGCGGCCGCGGCCATCGGTGCATACGGCGTCTTCTACCTGCGCTCCAAGGACGCCCTGAGCGGCCTGCACGCCGTGCACAACGCCTACGTCAACGTGCTGTTTGCCTCCATTGTCGCGGGCGTAGTCGCCTGGATCCTCTACGAGACGCTCTACCACCGGCTGAGCCGCCGGTACAACAGGGATGTGCTGCTGGCCGCGGGCGGGATACTGTCTGCTGCCGCGGGAGGCTACACACTGGCGGTCCTGCACTACGCGGAACACCTGAACGTGACCATGAGCCCGGCCATTGGATGCGCGGCGGCCGCTGCGACCGGCTGGCTCGTGTACAAGGGCCTGGCGCGGCTGACCGCGGGCGCGGGCAGAAAGCTCGTCATTGGAGCAGCCGCGATTGTGGGCCTGCCAGTGGGGGTGCTCACCGCGCTCTACCTGGCAGGCGAGCCGGGCAGCCGACTGTACCTCAGCTGGGTACTGTCCTGCCTGCTTGCGGGGACGGTCGGACTGGCGCTCTACCGGGGCCTCTACGCCCAGATGAGAGCGCGGGCCAGGTCCCCACTGGTGATGTTGGTCGCCACTCTCGGCATTCTGCTGGCCATCTCCGCCGCCATAGTCCTGGTGTTCGACAGCGCGCCGCGGCCGCTTCCGGCCGTGTTCGGCAGCCAGCCGCAGGAGATCTTGGGAGGCAACATCAAGGGGTTCAACCTCTTCACCGTTGGCGTGGCGATAGTCGGATTCCTGGGGCTGCTATTCCTCCTGAATCGCACGTCGCTTGGAAGGTCGATACGCGCCATTGGGGACGATGAGGAGGTCTCCAAGGTGGTGGGTATCAACACCACGGTGGTGATCTCAGTGGTGTTCTTCATTGGGGCGGTCTACGCGGCCATGGCCGGAGTGCTGAGCGGGCACGACACCGCGATCCAGCCAAGGATGGGGTTGCTGCTGCTGCTCAAGGGGTGGATCGCGTCAGTGGTTGGCGGCATCGGGAACCTGTACGGCGCGGCGCTTGGCGGGCTTGCGCTCGGCATGGTGGAGCAGTTTGGAATATGGGACCTGGCCGGCGAGTGGCGGGACGTCATCTCATTCGTGATGCTCATCCTGTTCCTGTCGTTCTGGCCCAGGGGCCTGCTGCCCCGGAGGTAGTGCAGTGAGTGTTAGCGCCGGAGGACAGTCGAGGTCAGCGTGGGGCCCCAGGCGCATGCTGAGCGGCGTGCGCGGCAACCTGGAGCTGTGGGCCAACCTGATCATCCTCACGTGGGCCGTGGCGTTCGCCGTGTGGCAGGGCATGGGGTTTGCGATCGGGTTGGGCACGGTGTTCGCCATCTGGGGCATACTGTCGGTCAGCCTCAACCTGGTCGTCGGCTACACCGGCCTGCTGTCCGTGGGCCACATCGGCTTCTTCGGCATTGGAGCGTACGCGGTTGCAGTCTTCACCTCCAGGGCCGACTACGAGCTGCTCCGCACTGGGTCTGTGCCCACCTACGAGTGGCCGTTCTTCGCGGCGCTGGCCGTGGGTGTCTGTCTCGCCGGGCTGACGGCGCTGGCCGTAGGCATTGTGTTCAACCGGTTCCGGGACGACATCTTCGTGCTGGTATCGTTCGGTTTCGCCATCATCGCCTTCAACTCCTTCCTGAACCTCCGGGGCGTCACCCGCGGCGCGTTCGGCATCCACGAGGTTGCCAGGCCGAAGATTGGCGGCTGGGTGTTCGACGATGAGTTCGAGTTCATGGCGCTGACCTTCGTGTGCCTTGCACTGGTGACGCTGGTCTCGTGGCTCATAGTCACGTCGTCATTCGGGCGCGTGCTCACAACCATCCGCGAGGACGAGCGGGCGGCGGAGGTGTTCGGATACCAGGTGACGCACTACAAGCTGGCGGTCTGGGTCATCTCGGCCATGATGGCGGCGCTGGCCGGCGGGCTGTTCGGCAGCTGGACCAGGTTCGTCGATCCCAACGCCTTTGTCCTGCTGGAGTCCGTCCTGCTGGTCTGCATCGTGATCCTCGGCGGCCTGGCGAGCATCTGGGGCTCGATCCTGGGCGCGCTGGCGTTCGTCCTGCTGGAGGAGGGGCTGCGCTTCCTGCCGTTTGTGCCCGACGAGCACGTGGGTCAGGCCAGGCAGATGACGCTTGGCGTGATGCTGGTGCTGCTCATGCTGTTCAGGCCGCAGGGCCTGCTTGGGAGGTTCAAGCTGTGAGCGAGTCGTCCCGCGACCGACGGAATGAGTACGCGCTTGAGACGCTGGGCGTGACCAAGCGCTTTGGCGGCGTTACGGCCGTCGATGAGCTATCCGTCTCCATACCCCGGACCGGCATGACCGCGATCATTGGACCGAACGGCTCCGGCAAGTCCACGCTCATCAACCTGCTCAGCGGTATGCTTCCGCTGGACGGCGGAGCGATAGTCATCGACGGCGTGGGCCTGAAGGTGATCCGCGCGCACGAGATACCGGGCCTTGGCATCACGCGAACGTTTCAGGACGTCAGGCTGTTCGACCAGATAAGCGTCCTGGACAACATTCTGGTGGTGCTCACGGAGCGGCGCCTGCTGCCGGCCCTGCTGCAGCGCACGGGCGCACGCCAGCGTGAGCGCGCTCGGAGCATTCTGGAGTCGGTTGGCATGTGGGAGAAGCGTAACTCGCTGGCCATGGACCTGTCCTACGGGCAGAGGAAGCTGCTGGACATGGGCAGGGCCCTCGCAATGGACGTGCACACCCACCTGTTCGATGAGCCATTCGCTGGCCTGTTCCCGCAGATGCTGGAGCGTGTCAAGGCGCTGCTGAAGCGGATGCGCGACGACGGTCGCTCCATCATATTCGTTTCCCACAACATGGACCTGGTGCGAGAGCTGGCCGACCACCTCATTGTCCTGGACAGCGGCCAGCTTCTGGTGGAGGGCGACGTTGACGAGGTACTCTCGCGCCCGGAGGTCATCGAGGCGTACCTAGGCGTGTAGCGGCCCGCGCGGCGATACGAGGTGAGCGGTATGTCGGTATCGGGTTCGCAGGACAACAGCGGTGGACGGTCGGCCGGGGACGGCGGCGAGGGAGACGCGCCTCTGCTGGCGCTTGAGAACGTGTCGGTTCGATACGGAGCAGTCTCCGCGCTGACTGGTGCTACAATGGGCGTTCGCCGGGGGGAGGTGGTGGCGGTGATGGGCCCCAACGGCGCGGGCAAATCAACCGTGCTCAAGGCCGTCATGGGGCTGGCGCCCGTGGTGTCCGGCCAGGTGTTCTGGCGAGGACAGAGGCTGCCCCACGCGACTCACGAGATCGTGAAGGAGGGCCTTTCATTCGTGCCGCAGGGCAGGCGGCTCTTCACACATCTCACCATAGAGGAGAACCTGGAGATGGGCTGCCTCTTCGTGAAGGACGGCGCGGAGAGAGCGCGGCGACGTGACACCGTGATGGACCTGTTCCCCATCCTTCGCGAGAAGCGTCGCGATCCGGCGAGCCAGATGTCCGGCGGGCAGCAGCAGATGCTCGCGCTGGGCCGCGGCCTGATGGCCAGCCCTGAGGCGCTCCTGCTGGACGAGCCGACGCTCGGACTGGCGCCGGTGATCGTGAAGGAGGTGTTCCGCACCATCGAGACCGTCGGGAAGGTGCTGGGCACGACCATCATGATTGTGGAGCACAACATCCGCGGCGTCCTGGACATCGTCGATCGGGCCTACGTGCTGGATGCTGGACGAGTGGTCTTCAACGGCACGCCGGACGAGGTTCTGGAGACGGGCATACTGACCGAGGTGTTCCTGGGCAAGGTAGAGCAGGAGGAAGAGGAGGAGTAGGCGCTGCAGCGCCGGAAGCTCAGCCGCGCGAGCGGCGGGTAGTGCGGCGGGCCCGCCGGATGCTCGTGTCGGCGATGAACCTCGACAGGTTCAGGGCTGTGTGGATGAGGCCAACGTGTGAGTACCCCTGCGGGAAGTTGCCCAGCTGCTCGTTGGATACCGGGTCGAACATCTCGGACAGCAGGCCCAGGTGGTTGGCCCGCTTGGTGATGATCTCGTGGAAGTAGTCGAAGCCGCGGTCAGTCTGGCCAGTGTACACCAGGTTGCCGATCAACCAGAAGCTGAGGAGCGAGAACGCTCCTTCAGGCTGGCCTGACAGCCCGTCGTCCGTCTCCTCGGGCAGGTATCTCCAGACCAGCGGCCCCTCGGTCAGCTCACGCTCTGTGGCGTCCAGGTTCTGGCGAATGCGTGGGTCGTCGCGGCGCAGCAGGCCCAGGAACGGGATGACCAGGTTGGACGCGTCAAGGGCCTCGCCGTCGTATCGCTGGCGGAACGCCTGCTTTTCGGTGCTCCAGCCTGAGTCCAGTATCTCGCGTGCGATGCGGCGAGCGGTGCCGGCCCAGCGGCGTGAGCGGCGCTTGTCGCCCATTCTGTCCGCTATGTAGGCTGCCCTGTCCAGCGCCACCCAGCACATTACCTTGGAGTACACGAAGTGCTTCTGCTCGCCGCGTACCTCCCAGATGCCGCGGTCGCGGCGGTGCCAGTTGGCCATGACGGTCTCGGCCAGCGACTGCACAAGCTCCCACGCCTGACGGGGTATTTGGTCCTCCAGCAGCAGCAGCGAGTGGATGGAGATTATGACCTCCCCGAACACGTCGAGCTGCAGGTGGCGCGCCGCCCCGTTCCCGATGCGCACGGGGCGCGAGTCCTTGTACCCCGACAGGTGGTCCAACGTCTGCTCCCTTAGCGAAGACGCGCGGCTTATCCCGTACACGATGCTCGTGTTGCCCTCCGCGATCCTGCACTGCTCCAGCAGCCAGTGAATGTAGCGGTCTGCGCCGTAGTAGTCGCCCAGCCGGTAGAGGATGTCCACGGTGAAGGCTGAGTCGCGCAGCCACGCGAAGCGGTAGTCCCAGTTGCGCGTGCCGCCTATGGTCTCCGGCAGGCTGGTGGTCGGCGAGGCGACTATGGCCCCCGTTTCCCGGAACATCATCAGGTGAAGCACCAGGAAGGAACGGACTATGGCGTCCCGCCAGAGACCCTGGTAGTCCATGTGGGCCACTAGCTCCTGCCAGTATCGGCGTGTCTGGTAGAGCTTGACCGGGGTGTGCAGTCTCTCAACGCGCCTCGGGCGGCCGTGACCGTATGTCAGCACAAAAACAGCGCTCTGCCCCTCGGTGACTCCGAAGTTGGCGTACGCGCCATTTTCGTCGATGGACATGGGTACGTTTGACAGCAGCGTCATGGTCTGACGCCCGCCACGCGCCTCCACCGCCGTGTTGGCCCGTAGCATGCGGAAGACGGGGGTGCTGCGGCCGTAGTTGTGGCGTGGCTGGAAGTCGCACCTCATCTGCACCTCTCCCGAAAGGCACGTGACGATGCGGTGAATCTCGTGGAGGTGCACGGGCAGCGTGGACGAGTCGCCGTCGTCGGTAACGGGCATGAAGTCCGTGATGGAGACAAGGCCGTTCTCAGTGCGAAACGTGGTCTCCAGGATGTTGGTATCAGGCAGGTACTTCTGGCCCGACTCCAGGACCGTCCCGGACGGGGCGATCTTGAAGCGGCCGCCGACCTCTTCGTCCAGGATGGCCGCGAACACGCTTGGAGAGTCGAAGCGCGGGAAGCAACACCAGTCGATAGAGCCGTCGGTCCCGACGAGCGCAGCGGAGGACATATCGCCTATTAGTCCGTATGGGAACATACGTGATAAAACGGCCGGGACCTGCCTCGGATGCGAGTGAGTGTATCACCGCATCCGTGCTGCGCGCAACATGCACCCAGCCGGGTTAGGCCTCAGCAGCGCAGCCCTCCTCCGGTTGCCGCCGGGGTATGCGGATGGTACATTCGCGTAGGAGGTGTCGGTGTGTCCACCGATTTGGAGCGGGCCAGGGAGCGGTTGTTCGCGGGCCTTCGGCGGCGCCGCCGCTGGAAGGCTGCGGTGGACGCGATGGCAAGGGTGCCCCGCGAGCTGTTCGTGCCCGAGCACAGCCGCCAGCAGAGCTACGAGGACATACCACTGCCCATCGGCGAGGGGCAGACAATCTCCCAGCCATACATCGTTGCGCTAATGACTCACGCGCTGGACCTCCGGCCCCGCGATCGCGTGTTGGAGCTGGGCACGGGCAGTGGGTATCAGGCTGCGATTCTCTCGCTGCTGGCGCGGGAGGTGCACACGGTGGAGCGGGTTGCATCCCTGGCCAAAGGCGCTTCAACGCTCCTCAGCTCCTTGGGCTACTGCAACGTGGAGGTGCACCCGGCGGGCAATGAGCTTGGCTTGCAGGAGCAGGCCCCATTCGATGCCATTCTGGTCACGGCGGCGGCTCCGCGGCTGCCTCGATCGCTCATGGAGCAGCTCACTGTGGGAGGGCGGCTGGTGATACCGGTTGGTTCGCAGCAGGAGCAGTGGCTGATCAAGGTGACCCGCAAGAAGGGCGGCTACGCCACCAGCACGCTTGGGCCATGCCGGTTCGTGCCACTCCTCGGCAAGGATGCGTGGTAGCGGCTGTGGGCGTCTGCGCGGCCCGCTCATGGTGAGCCCGTCGAACCATTTGAGCGGGATCATTACCATGTCGCATTTCTGCTCATATCCTTCGACAAGTTCAGGATGAGCGGAGGCAAATGCGCCGACAGCTTGGCTCGCTCATGGTGAGCCCGTCGAACCATTTGAGCGGGCCTATCCACAACGGCCGTCCGCGCTCACGCCCATCGACAAGCTCAGGATGAGCGGACTACACACCGTAGCCCGCTCAGCGCCTGCCCGGTACCCCGATACGGGGCCGCAATGACGGTTGGGGTGGTCGCCGCCGCAGCCCCTCGGCTGTCATTGGTGGCGGAATTGCTCTATACTACGCTTGAGCCCGGCATCTGAGTCGGCGCGGAGGTCTTGCGTCAGTGGCAACTTCACATCCAAGAGAGGCAGGCTTTGCGCCCCTGTCCAAGCTACGCCTGCTCCTGGACTCGATACGATTCGAGCACACCGTCTTCGCCCTGCCGTTCGCGTACCTGGGGATGGTGCTGGCCGCCGACGGCCTGCCCACTCTGCCGCAGTTCGTCTGGATCACCGTGGCAATGGCCGCAGCCCGCACGCTGGCCATGTCCGCCAACCGCATCATAGACCGGCACATTGACGCCAGTAACCCGCGCACGGCGTCAAGGCCGCTGCCGACGGGCAGGCTGAAGCTGTGGGAAATGCGAGCGATGGCGCTGGTGTCGCTGGCCGTGTTCCTGGGGGCCGCGGCAATGCTCAACACGCTGGCGCTGGTGCTCGCGCCGGTGGCGGCCATCGTAGTCGTGGGCTACTCGTACACAAAGCGGTTCACGTGGACGTCGCACTTCATACTCGGCTGGGCGGACGGCATCGCCCCGGCGGGTGGATGGATCGCAGTGACCGGCTCGCTCAGCTGGGAGGCGGTGCTGCTGGCGTTTGCCGTTGCGACGTGGATAGGCGGGTTCGATATGCTCTACGCCTGCCAGGACTACGACTTCGACAGGGAGACGGGGCTTCACTCGATACCGCAGAAGTACGGCATCGCGGCGGCCCTGTGGTGGGCCAAGGCCATGCACGTGCTCACGGCTGCGTCCCTGCTGGCGATTGGCCCGTGGCTGGGGCTGGGGTTCACGTTCTACATAGGCTGGGCGCTGGCCGCCGGCCTTCTGGTGTACGAGCACAGGCTGGTGTCTCCTACAGACCTCTCGCGGCTCAATCTGGCGTTCTTCAGCGTGAATGGCTACATAGCCGTGATAGTGTTCGTGTTCACGTTTGCATCGATCTACGTGTAGCGGTAAGGTGACAGTGTCATGGACCCGGTTGTAGTCGGAATATCAGGGGCGAGCGGCTCGGCGATGGCGGAGCGCACGATCGACGCTCTGCTGGAGCGCGAGGTGCCGGTCATTGCCACCTGCACCAATGCGGGCAGGATGGTGTGGCAGGAAGAGATGGAGACGCCTTTCAACTCGGCAGTGGCGAGGTGGCAGGAGTTCCCCTACTTCACGTATCACGCGATCGGCGACCTCAAGGCCACCATCGCCAGCGGCACAACGCGCACGGCAGGCATGGTGATCGTGCCGTGCAGCACGGGTACGCTCGCGGCGATAGCCCACGGGATGTCGTCCAACCTGCTGCAGCGCGCTGCGGACGTGTGCCTGAAGGAGAGGCGCCGCTTGGTGGTGGTGCCCCGCGAGACCCCGCTTTCGCCGATACATCTGGAGAACATGCTGGCGCTGGCTAGGCTGGGCGTGACCGTGCTGCCGCCGGAGCCCGCGTTCTATCTCCGGCAACGGTCCGTTGAGGACGTGGTGGAGTACGTGGTGGCGAAGGCCTTGGAGGCGCTGGGCCTCGATGGGTTCATGGACGAGGGTATGCGATACCAGAGGCGCAGCGACTAGGAGCAGGCGCATGGTGCAGCTTAAGGGCGACGACAAGGCCCGCTACGTGTCCTCGATGTTCGACGGCATCTCCGGCCGCTACGACCTGATGAACACGTTGATGACCGGCGGTATGCACCACCTGTGGCGGTGGCGCACGACGGCGGTGGCCGGCCGCGCAGGCTCCGGCGAGGCGCTGGACATCGCCACGGGCACGGGTGACATGGCGTGGGAGCTGGCGGACAGGCCGTCGGTGTCGCGCGTGGTCGGGCTGGACTTTGCGCCGGGGATGCTGGCCCGCGCCCGATCGAAGACGCGCAGGCATGTCGGCGAGGCTCCGCGGGTGCACTGGGTGCGCGGCGACGCACTCAGCCTGCCCTTCTCGGACGGGCGCTTTCGCTGTGTAACGTGCGGGTTCGGCCTGCGCAACTTCTCGGACCTGGAGGCGGGGCTGCGCGAGATGACGCGCGTGCTGGCCCCGGGCGGCCGCGTGGTGATCCTGGACATCGTGCCCGTGACGGGCAGCGACGGCCTGAGCCGCCTGTTCCAGTGGTACTTTAAAAGGGCCGTGCCGTGGATGGGGTCGCTCATAGGCGGCAGCAGGGAGGCGTACACCTATTTGCCGGAGTCTGTCCAGCACTACGTGACGGCTGAGGAGCTGGTGACCATGATGGAGGGCGTAGGCCTCAGGAGCGTGGAATTCAAGAAGATGGGGCTTGGCACGGTGGCGATCCACGCCGGCGAGAAGCCCCGCGGGGAGGTCGAGCGAGCATGAGCACGTCGGAGCATCTGAGAGGCAAGTTCGGCTACCTGTGGGACCGGCTGTTCAATCACCCGTTCGTCGTGGGCGTCGGCGACGGCAGTCTTCCCACGGACAGGTTCCTGTTCTACATGAAGCAGGACTACTTCTTCCTGGTGCAGTACGCCCGGATGCTCGCGCTGGCGACGGCCAAGGCGCCCGACCTGGATGGCGTCAGCCGGTTCGCCGCGCTGCTTGACGAGACGCTGAACACGGAGATGGAGCTGCATCGCTCGTACTGCCGCAGGCTCGGCGTTTCGGCGGAGGAGCTTGCCGCCGTGCGTCCCGCGCCGGTCACGCTGGCGTACACGGACTACCTGCTGCGCGTGGCCTACGAGGGCACGCTCACCGACGTCATCGCAAACCTGCTGCCGTGCCAGTGGGGCTACTACGAGACCGGGTTGCACCTCGCGCGCACCGGCGACGCCTCGGAAGCGAACCCGTACGCGGAATGGATAAGCATGTACTCGGACGAGGAGTTCGGGAAGTTCGTGGAGTGGCTGCGGGGATTCCTCGACTCGCTGACGGAGAACGCGGGCGAGGCGGAGATGCGGAGGCTGGAGGACCACTTCCTAACGGCAACCCGCTACGAGTACCTGTTCTGGGAGATGTCCTACAATTTGCAGGACTGGCCGGTGTAGGCACAGGCCGCCCCCGATCAGCGATCCTAGGCTTTACGTCTCATCCCGGCGCAGATAGTTCTTGAGCAGTGTGAACTCCGCATCATGCTCAATGAGCTTGTTCAGGATTCTCTCTTGGGTCTGGAGTATCCCGTCTTGGGTCTTCAGAATGCCGCCCTGAGTTTCGAGTACACCGTCCAGGGTCCTCAGAATACTGCCTTGCGTCTCGACAACTTGGCCAAGAATCGCGCTTTGCTCAGTTAGAATCTCTAGCATCATCTGCTGGGAAGCGACAAATGTGTCCATCCTTGCCACCATCTCGCGCTGCGTCTCCACGACAAGCTCCAGCGCCGAGACCATCCTCTCCTCATTCGCTTCCAGTCTAGCTACTCTATCTTCCAGCTGGGCCATGACGCTCCTCGCGAGGCTGATACTGAATTATACACCATTTGGGACCAAATCTGCGCCGCGTTGACACCCCACAGGCCATCTGATAGTCTTCAAGTACCGTCATCTTCAGGCGCAACATGATACTTGTCACCGGCGCCACGGGTTTCGTGGGAAGGAACGTGGTCAGGGCGCTGCGAACCCGCGGCAGAGACGTGCGTTGTCTGGTTCGTAGTCCCGGCCGGGCGCGCCGGATCCTCGACTACGGCGTTGAGTTGGCCTACGGAGACGTGACGGACGCGCCAAGCGTTGCGCGGGCAATGGAGGGTGTCGACGCGGTCGTCCATCTCGTGGCCATCATCCGCGAACGTGGCAGACGCACCTTCGATCTCGTGAACCGGCAGGCCACCGAGACGGTCGCCCGCGAGGCGCGGCTGGCCGGCGTGAGGCACATGGTGCACGTCAGCGCGATAGGCGCACAGGAGAACCCCACATACCCGTATCTGCACTCCAAGTGGCAGGGCGAGCAGGCGGTACGGAGCAGCGGCGTGACCTACACCATACTCCGTCCCTCGATTCTGTTCGGAGAGGGCGACGAGTTCATCAACACGCTGGCGGGAATGGTGAGGGCCTTCCCTATAGTGCCTGTTGCCGGTGACGGCAAGGCGCTGCTTCAGCCCATAGCGGTGGAGGAGGTGGGCGCGGTAGTGGCGGAGGTGGCAGGCGACCTGCGCTACGGAGGCAGGACGATAGAGCTGGGCGGTCCACAGCGACTGACCTACGACGAAATCGTGGACGTGGTCAAGAGGACGCTGGGCGTTCGGCGCATCAAGGTGCACATTCCGTTGTCGCTGATGTTCGCGGCCGTGCGCATCATGGAGGCGGTGATCCCCAACCCGCCGGCGACGACGAACCAGCTGCGGATGCTGGCGCTGGACAACGTGACGAGCGAGCCGCCGGTGGAGGCTGTGTTCAGGATCAAGCCCCGCACGCTGGAGGGCAACGTGGGGTACATTCGCAGCATGTCATACCTGGAGGCCCTGAGGACTGCGCTCGGCTTCATGCCGGGGCGGATAAGGGGCGGTTAGGGAGAGCAGGTTGAGGTACTCTGAGGCTATAGAGCGCATCATGGGCATGGTGGACTACGAGCGGCCGGCCACCATTCCGGGCGGCCGCGCCCGTTACGACCTGGAGCGCATCGGTGCGCTGCTGGAGGCACTGGGCAATCCGCACTTGGGCGCGCCCACCGTGCACGTTGCCGGCACAAAGGGCAAGGGCAGCACAACGGCAATGGTCGCGTCGATACTTGAGGCGGCCGGCTGCACAACGGGGCTGTTCACCTCGCCGCACCTGCACACCTTTCGCGAGCGCATTCGGGTCGGTGGCAGGCCCATCTCTGAGGACGAGTTCGCCGGGCTGGTCGAGGCGCTGTGGCCTGCCGTCGAGGAGATTCGGCGCACGGGCCACGGCCGCGTGACCGTGTTCGAGCTGCTCACGGCGATGGCCTTCCGGTGCTTCCGCGAGCGAGGCGTCGGTGCGCAGGTCATCGAGGTTGGCCTGGGCGGCAGGCTGGACTCGACTAACGTGGTGCAGCCCCTGGCGTGCGGTATCACCTCGCTCGGGCTGGACCACACGGAGGTGCTCGGCGATACGCTGGCGGAGATCGCGATGGAGAAGGCCGGCATCATCAAGCGAGGCGTGCCAGTGGTGTGCGCGCCGCAGAGGCCGGAAGCCCTGGAAGTGGTGAGGGAGGTCTGCGATGCGCAGGAGAGCAGCCTGACCCTTGCTGGTGAGGACATTCGCTGGTCGTCGGAGAGCGCCACGCTGGACGGCCAGACGTTCACGCTGGAGACCGCCAGGCGCACGTATCGCCTTTCAGTTCCGCTGCTTGGCGAGCACCAGATGGAGAACGCCGCGGTGGCCGTGGGACTGGTCGAGGCGCTCGCTGAGGGCGGCATCGACATTCCCCCCGAGGCAATCGAGGAGGGACTGCGTCGCGTGGAGTGGCCCTGCCGCCTGGAGGTGCTGCGCCGCGAGCCGCTGGTCATAGCGGACGGCGCGCACAACCCGCACTCCGCCGGTCGCCTGGTCGAGGCCATGCGGTCGCTCATTCCCGGTCGGCGCCTCACGCTCGTGGTCGGCGTGTCCCGCAACAAGGACGTGGAGGGCGTGGCATACGAGCTCAGCCGGCTCTCGCCTGCGGACGTGGTGACCACGCGCTCCCGCCATCCAAGGTCCGCTCAGCCTGAGTTGCTGGCGCGGGAGTTCGAGCGGTACGGCGCCCTTGCGCACACTGCCGACTCCGTGGCGGAAGCCGTGGACGAGGTGGTCGCTTCGGCATCCCAGGACGACGTTGTGCTGGTCACCGGATCGCTGTTCGTGGCCGCGGAGGCCAGGGAGCATGCGATGGGCATCGAGCCGGAGCTGTATCCGGTATTCGACGTGCTTGCGGCGCCGGCGCGCCATTCTTGAAACGAGAGGTTTCGCATGAACACGGACAGAGCTAGAGTTGTGGTGACGGGAATGGGCGCCGTAACACCGCTGGGGTCGTCTGTGGAGCAGTTCTGGGACGGGCTGGTGGCCGGCCGCTCAGGCATCGGCCCAATCACGCTGTGCGACACCACGGGCTATCCCACGCGCATTGCGGGTGAGATTCCGGACTTCCAGCCGGACAAGTACATTAACTCTCGCGAGGCCCGAAGGATGGCGCGCTTCAGCCAGGTGTCGCTGGCGGCGGCGTACATGGCGATGGAGGACGCATCGCTGGACCTGGAGCGGGAGGATGCTGAGCGAATCGGCGTGCTGCTGGGCAACGGCGCCGGCGGCCTCTCCACAACCCAGGACGCCTGCGCAGACATGACCGGCAAGGGCGTCATGCGCATCAACCCGTTCTTCATCCCCATGATGCTGCCCAACATGGCAGCGGCCAACGTTGCCAGGCTTGTGGGCGCCAAGGGGTACAACTCCACCGTGGTCACGGCCTGCGCCGCCTCCAACCAGGCCATCGGCGAGGCGGCTGAGGCCATTCGACGAGGCGCAGTGGACGTGGTGCTTGCAGGCGGCTCCGAGGCGAGCATCAGCGAGATCGGCCTGTCTGGCTTTTGCATCCTCAAGGCGCTGAGCACCCACAACGAGGAGCCGGAGAAGGCGAGCCGCCCGTTCGACGCCAACCGCGACGGCTTCGTGCCGGCGGAGGGCGCCGCAATCCTGATTCTGGAGAACCTGGAGCACGCACTGGAGCGAGGCGCGACCATCCTGGCGGAGGTGGCCGGCTACGGCGCATCGAGCGACGCCTTCCACGCCGTGCAGCCCGACGAGAACGGCGAGGGCGCAAGCCGTGCGATGCGATGGGCCCTGGAGAACGCGGGCATCACCACGGAGGACGTCGACTACATCAACGCCCACGGCACGTCCACGCCGCTCAACGACGCGGTGGAAACGATGGCCATCAAGAGCCTGTTCGGCTATAGGGCCTACTCGGTGCCCATCAGCTCCACCAAGTCGATGATCGGGCACGCGCTGGGCGGCGCGGGCGCGCTGGAGGCGGTGGCGTGCGTAAAGACGATCCTCGATGGGGTCATTCACCCGACGGTGAACCAGGAGAACCCGGACCCTGCCTGCGACCTTGACTACGTGCCTAACGTTGCGCGACGGCAGCCGGTGGACGTAGTGCTCTCGAACAGCTTTGGCTTCGGGGGCCAGAACACGTGCATAGTGCTACGCCGGTTTGAGGAGTAGGGTGGTGGCGGCGGCGCGCCCGCTCACCCTGAGCCGGGTCGAAGGGCGTGAGCGGGCCGACCTACTTCCCGCTCATGGTGAGCATGTCGAACCAGTTGAGCGGGATGCGACCCGGTGCTACAGCATGATGAGTCTGGCGGGAACCAACCTTTGCCTGACCGGATCAACAGCCAGCCCCAGACCCTCCAACGTGTAGGCGCCGAGCACGGGCGGCGCGTTGTCCTCGCCGAACGCCACGAGGGTCACCTCGCTGTCCCCGTCGATCGTGGCCCACGCCCTGCCGATCTCCATGGTCATGCTGCTGCCGTCTGCGATGACGAATCTGCGGCTGTCTGTCGGTTCTACGCCGAGGTCGCGTAGCGTGCGAGCGGGCAGCATGGTCAAGAAGGCGCCAGTGTCCACCGTGGCCTCGATATCCAGGCTACGTTGGCCGTCCATGCTGGTTATGCGCAGCGGCCAAGTGAAGGTTCCCATTGCGGGTGCCTCCTAATCGGAGCAATCATGGGTACATTGTAGCCGATATTGGGCGCCTGTGTCAGAAATCAGGTCTGGTTCGGAGTATCGAGACCTCTAACTTAGGCCGATGTGGAGAGCGTGTAACGACGTTAGACATCCCTTGTCAAGGGTCAAGCGCGGCAACAATAGCGACCTGGCTCTGGAATGTAGGTGAGTACGCAGTGATGCACTCCCAGATGTGCCCCTCTCGCGCTCGGCGGAGGTAGCAAAGCACTCGTTCAGCGCGAGCTCAGGTACGTCTGCGGCTCGTCCATCCAGTCCATCTCGTCGCACCCGTGGAACAGCGCCCAAAGGTCCTCCGGCGATTCTAGGGGCCTGACGCTGCGGCCTGCCTCCAAGCGCTGATTGGCAGCGGCCAGTAGCCACTCGCTGAGGGACTTGCCTTCACGGCGCGCCTGATCATCAAAGCGATCCTGTACCTCGTCAGGTATCACAAGTTCCACTCTGGCCATGTTGTCACCTCACCTGCTGCGTTGAGAGTGTGCATCGACAGTAAATGCCATCACGTGTGAAGTCAACTTGTACGCTCCCCATCACGGCAACGCTGTGCGCAGAGCACGCGCCAGTTACAGCCCAACCAGCTCAGTGAGGCTACAGAGTCTCGCAGAACTCGGATACGGTAAGGTCGGCAAGGCGTATCAGGCTCCGGAGTGTTCCTCTTGCTACAGTTGGGTGATTAGGCACCGACAGTGTTGCTAGGTGGCCCGGCTTCGTCATGATGATGTGACTGCCCCTCTGCCGTGCCACATTCCAGCCATGATTCTCAAAGGCACTTACTGTCTGCGCCCCGCTCAGCACGGGCAGAGGTGGCACTACAGCGTCACTTCTACTTGCTGCGTCTCGATTGTCAGAGGCAGACCCTGCTCGGCGCGCACCTCCATGCAAAGCGTGATGGCCTCACGGATGTTGGCCAGGGCCTGCTCCCTGGAATCACCCTGGCTGACGCAGCCTGGAATGGCTGGACACTCCACAATCCAAACACCGTCCTCGTCCCTGTCAATCGTCACCGAGAGCTTCACAGGCTTCTGCCTCCGTTGGACGCTATACGTGGCGAATGTCTAGAGTATAGCATAGTGCAGTTTACTCCCCATCACCCCGCAGCCGCGCGCAGCGCACGCGCCAGCGGCTCTTCCTGGCCTGGGAGCACGGTGCGTGGGTCGACGACCACCCTGTCGCCTTCGATGCGTGCGACGACTGGCGGCTCTCCGGCTCTCAGCCGCGCGGCAAGGGCCTGCGCGCCTCCCGGCGAATCGCCCGAATCTATGGCCAGCAGCCACGTTGGAAGCGTCTCGCCCGGCAGGCTGCCTCCGCCCACGGTCGACAGGCCGCGCTCGACGCGGCCGCAGCCTGCGGCTTCCTGCAGCCTGAGGGCCGCCGCCTCCATGTCGTCGAGCGGAGCGGCGATCATCCGCCACACGGGAATCGCCTCCACAGCCTCGCCCTTCAGGTAGTGGACGAGCGTGGCCGTGAGGGCAGCCAGGCTGAGCTTGTCGATTCGCATGGCCCGCGCCAGCGGATGACCCGCCAGGCGCGACACGGCCTCACGCTTCCCTACGATGATGCCGGCCTGTGGACCGCCAAGGAGCTTGTCGCCGGAGAAGCAGGCCAGGTCTACGCCCGCGTCCACGCTCTCCTGCACCATCGGCTCGTGCGCCAGGCCGAAGCGGGCGGTGTCCAGCAGGCAGCCGCTGCCCAGGTCGTGAATCACCGGCACGCCGTGGCGCGCGCCCATCTTCACCAGCTCGCCGGTGGTCGTCTCGTGGGTGAAGCCGGTGATGACGAAGTTGCTTGAGTGGACCTTGAGGAGCGCGCCCGTTTCGGCGCAGATCGCGCCCTCGTAGTCGGCGGCGTAGGTGCGGTTGGTGGTGCCCACCTCGCGCAGGACGGCGCCGCTGCGACTCAGCACGTCCGGTATGCGAAACCCGCCGCCGATCTCGACGGCCTCGCCGCGGGACACGACGACCTCCCGGCCGTACGCGATGGCCGACAGCGCGAGCAGGACGGCGGAGGCGTTGTTGTTCACGACCAGCGCCGCCTCTGCGCCAGTCAGGCGGCGCAGGATGCTCGATACGTGGGCCTGCCGCGAACCGCGTGTGCCATCCTTCAGGTCAAGCTCCAGGTCGGAGTAGGACGCGGCTGCGCGCGCGACGGTCTCGGTAGCCGCGTCGCTGAGAGGCGCGCGGCCAAGGTTGGTGTGCAGCACGACGCCCGTTGCGTTGATGACAGGCGCAGGCGCGGGTGCTAGCAGCGCAGCGGCCATGGCGCACACGTCCTCCACCAGCGCATTGAGCGTGGGCGGTGCGACGCCGTCGGTCACGCCGCGGCGGGCGTCCTCCAGACGCTCGCGCGCCAGGTCGGCCACCGTATCGTGGGAGACCTCCGCCGCTAGGGTGCGCAACCGCTCATCGGAGAGGAGCCTATCGACGCTCGGTATGCGCCTGTAGCCGGTTGACATGGGCTGGTGAGGCGAGTGCCTAGCTCCCAGCGGAGCCGCGACGCTCGTCCTCGGCCTCGCGTGCCAGGGCCAGGATCTCCTCCGCCGAGAAGAAGGTGCGCCGCTGGCCTACCAGCGTGTCGCTGTCGCGGTCGTAGGCGCCGTCGTAGGATGCCTGGATGTGGTCGTAGACGTGCTTGACGGCGCGGCTCACGGTGGAGTAGGTGCCCTCTTCGCCGGTCTCCTCCTTGACCTTGCGATTGAGGACGGAGACGATGCCGTCCATGCCTGAGAGCGCGCCGATGCGGTGCTGCTCGACGGCCTCGTCGCCCACAAGCGAGGCGTCGAACGGGAGGTAGATGGGCCCGCCGCCTGCCTCGTCCGAGCGGCGCACGCCGGTCTGGTGTATGCCGGCCTGCGTGGAGAACACCTCGCCGATGATCGGCTGCTTGGGCGGGATGGTGCACACCTCGGTCGTGATGAGGTCTCTGATGCGCCCGACCACGTCCAGCCTGAAGCCCGGATCGCCGTACTCGCGGATGTAGCCCGCCACCACCTGCTCCAGCGCGGTGTTGCCCGTCCGCTCACCCAGGCCCGCGAAGGCGACGTTGACGCGCCGGCAGCCGTAGCGCAGGGCGGCCATGCTGTTGGCCGTGGCCATGCCGAAGTCGTTGTGGCCGTGAAACTCCAGCTCCGCGCCGGTCTCCTGCACCAGCGTGGAGATGAGGCGCGGGATGCCGACAGGCAGCGGCGCGTACGGGTCGGGCGAGCCCCAGCCGATGGTGTCGCAGATACGGAACTTGGCCCAGTTGTCGGTCTCGTCGAGCACGCGCTGCATGAACGGAATGACGAAGCCGTGGATGTCGGCCTTGGTGGTGTCCTCAAGATGGATGCGCGGCCGGATGCCGTTCTCGCAGGCGGTGAGGATGGGCGCGAGGTACTTCTCGACGGCCTCGGCCTTGCTGCGGTACTTCAGCTTGTCGAAGATGTGGTGGTCGGAGCTGGAGGCGAGCATGCCCGTCTCCTTGATGGAGCCGCGGGACACGTCAACCAGGTCCCTGATGTCCTTGGGGATGGCCCTCGTCCAGGTGGTGACCTGCGGGAAGGCGTACTCACGCTCCAGGAGGCGCTCAAGCGCCCAGAGGTCGCGCTGCTGGTAGATGAACACTTCGATCTGCTCGATGGTGCCGGTGCCGTTGTCCAGCTCGTGCAGCAGGTCGAAGTAGCGCAGGCGCGCGTCGACAGGGAAGAGCGCGAAGTGCGGGTCCTGCGCGCCGTCTCGCAGGGTGGTGTCGGTGATGAGCTTGCGGTGAGTCTTGTCCGTGACGGCCGGGATTGGCGCGGGTTCATCCTCCATGCGCAGGGGTGGGAACCTGCCCTGGTAGTTGTAGTAGCGTACCTCCGGGTCTATGTGATACTCCGCCATGTCATCCTCCTCCCTGGTTGTGCCTGGGCGCGGCGCCGAGTGCGACGCCTGCTGCGCCCAGCCTAGTCTTCCTCCAGCGTGGACGTGTCGCCCTCCGGCAGGCCCAGCTCTCGCGCCTTGAGCAGGCGGCGCATGATCTTGCCGCTGCGCGTCTTGGGCAGCGAGTCCACGATCTCGATCTCGCGGGGCGCAACGCCCGCCGAGAGCTTTTGGCGCGCAAAGCCCATAATCTCGTTGCGCAGCCGGTCCGACGGCTCAAGCCCCTCGTGCAGCGACACGAATGCCTTGACCACCTCCATCGCCACCGGATCGGGCTTGCCGATGACGCCGGCCTCAGCCACCGCCGGGTGCTCGATGAGCGCGCTCTCCACCTCGAACGGGCCGACAAGGTGGCCGGCCGTGTTGATCACGTCGTCGGCGCGGCCCACGAACCAGTAGTAGCCGTCCGCGTCCATCCGGGCGCGGTCGCCGGTGATGTACCAGCCGTTCTTGAACTTGGAGTCGTACATCTCCTGGTTGCGCCAGTAGCCTCGGAACATGGAGGGCCAGCGGGGCTGCACCGCCAGGTCGCCTTCCTCGCCAGGCTCAACCTCGTTGCCGTTCTCGTCCACGATGGCCGTGCGAATGCCCGGGATCGGCCGCCCCATCGAGCCGGGGCGTATGTCCTGGAACGGGTAGTTGGCGATGAGGATTGCTCCGGTCTCCGTCTGCCACCAGTTGTCGTGGAACGCCTGGTTGTTGATCACCTTCTCGCCCCATACGACCGCCTCCGGGTTGAGAGGCTCGCCCACGGAGCATGCGTGGCGGATCGAGGATAGGTCGTACCGCGCCGGAATGTCGTCGCCGGCCTTCATCAGCATGCGGATGGCGGTTGGGGCCGTGTACCAGACCGTCACGCCGTACTTCTGTATGATCTGGTACCACGCGCTGGCGCGGAAGCCGCCCTCGTAGATGACCTGGCTCACGCCGTTGGTCCACGGCGCGGACATGCCGTAGGACGTGCCGGTGACCCACCCCGGGTCCGCCGTGCACCAATAGATGTCGTCCGGGTGGAGGTCTAGCGCCCACCTGCCCGTGGCCATGTGCTGCAGGGCCGCCAGGTGTGCGTGGACGGCGCCCTTGGGCTTGCCCGTGGTACCGGAGGTGTAGTGCATGATGGAGTAGTCTTCCTCCGTCGTGGGCACGATGTCGAAGTGGGGCGACGCCGACGCCATCGCCTCCTCGTAGCTGATGTCGCCGGGCGCGAGCGGCTCGCTTGAGCGTCCGTTCTTGTTGACGACGATGACGTGCTTCAGGTCCGGCAGGTCGCCGAGGATGTGAGCGATGCGGCTCCGCAGCTCCGGCGTGACCACCAGTACCTTCGCGCCGCTGTCCTCCAGCCGGTCCCGCACGGGGTCAGGCCCGAAGGCCGAGAAGAGCGGGCCCGCGATGGCGCCCGCCTTGAGGATGCCGAAGAATGCCACGTACAGCTCCGGGACTCGACCCATGAAGATGAACACCCTGTCGCCCTTCTCCACGCCCAGCCCCTGCAGCACGTTGGCAAAGCGGTTGGTGAGCTCCTGCATCTGTGCGAAGGTGTACTGCTCCTCCTCGCCGCTGGAGCCTTCCCAGTACATGGCCACCTTGGCGCCGCGGCCGCCCAAGGCGTGGCGATCGATGGCCTCGTGGGCCAAGTTCAGACCGCCGTCGGGGAGGCCGTCCAGCTCCTGCCGCAGCTCCTGCCAGGAGAAGCTCTCGCGCATGGAGTCGTAGCGGTCCAGGTTGGGTCGAACGTTGAAGTCGTCCAGTCCGGGCTTTGCGATTATGGGATAGTCCATGTTGCCTCCTTGCACCGGAAGACGGGAGGAATGGGGCTGGTTCTATATTAGCCCAAAGCGAGCAGGCTAGACAATCCCTGGGGTGTTGGGGGGTGCCCGCTCAAATGGTTCGACACGCTCTCCATGAGCGGGCTTAGGCGTCTCGTCACTCACCAAAGTCCTAATGCTAGCGCCTTTTGCCGGCGCGTCCTGCAGTGCTACTCGGGGTCTCTCCAGTCTCCTGCGTCGTGAACAAGTGCATTCTATTGCTGGCATCCGCCGCGAAGCGGTAAAATGTCACTTGTAGGATTGTGCTTGGGAGGGGTCAAATGAGAGGCACTGGGACACCGGCCCACCAGCGTAGGCCCCGCAAGGAAGCGGTTCGCCTGGGTAAGGAAATATACCAGCGGCACATTCTGCCGCAGGTCGAATCCGAACACTTCGGTGAGTACGTCGCCATCGACGTTGAGACTGGGGACTGGGCCGTCGCCCACACCACCCGCATCGCGGTGGAACGTCTGCGGGCACGGAGGCCGGACGCGATAGACGTCTTGTGCGAACGGGTCGGCTACCGAGCGCTCCGCAGCTTCGGGGCCGGCTCTCTGCGGAGAACTGGGTGATTCTAGGGGTGGTGAACGCCGCCCACGAAGCCGTCGTGACCCTTTCACTTCAGGACACTGATGGACGGACGCGGGATATCGAGGCTGTGGTGGACACCGGCTACAGCGGATTCCTGACCTTGCCGCCTACTTTGGTTGATGAGTTAGGGCTTCCATTCGCCTACATGGGCCAGGCGTTTCTGGCCAATGATGCTGAAGTGGATTTCGACGTTCACTACGTCACCGTGCTCTGGGACGGCCGGCCAAGAGACATTGAGGCCGACGCGACAGGCAGCACACCGCTTGTGGGCATGCTGCTGCTCGATAGGCACAACTTGAGCATTGAAGTCGAGACCGGAGGCAGCGTCGTTATACAGGCTAGGGCGTAGCCTGGGAGACTACGGCCTACCGCCACCAGAACGCCAAGTCACAAGAGCTCTCGAAAGGCTACGAGATGATCTCCCCTGAGCATTACACTTACAGAGTCACCTGGTCCTCCGAGGACGGCGAGTTCGTTGGGTTGTGCGCCGAGTTTCCCCTGCTGAGCTGGCTGGCGTCTTCCCAGGAAGACGCATTCTCCGGCATTCGGCAGTTGGTTGCGGATACAGTGGCGGATATGGAGTCCAACAACGAACGGCCCCCGGAGCCTTTGGCAGCCCGCGACTACAGCGGCAAGTTCATGGTCCGCGTGCCGCCGGAAACCCACCGCGCCCTTGCCATACGAGCCGCGGAGGAGGGCGTCAGCCTGAACCGGCTGGTGAGCGCCAAGCTCGCCAGCAGCCTGTAGCCCATGTCAGACTCCTCAACGCACCGCGATTCCTGTCAACGCCGGGACACGTCCGATAGTCAGGAGTGATTCATTTCCGTGAAGAGAGCACTATACGCCTTCCTCATTCTGGCGCTCATGGCCCAGCTGGCCTGCTCGGAACCGACGGCTGACACGAGGGCAACCGCCACCCTAATACCCACTGGAACGCTGGAACCCACGAAGGCGTCCACTCAGATCCCAAGCGCTACACCTGCTCAGACGCCCAGCCCGACACCGCCAGTCCCAACGGCAACCCCCGAATCAGCCAATAGTGCAACGGCGACCCCAACGCCCGCGGCGTCGGTCTCGCCCGGCGCTGATAGGGAGGCGCTGGTCGCCCTTTACCTGGCCACCGGTGGCCCCAACTGGAAACACCGTAGGAACTGGCTGAGTTCGGCAGAGATCGGAGACTGGTATGGGGTCACCGCCGACGCCGATGGCCGTGTCATCGCGTTGGACCTCCGCAGCAACCTATTGGAGGGGGAGCTGCCGGCCGAACTGGGTGACCTCGACAACCTGGAGGAGCTGACTATCCGGAAGAACCTGCTCAGTGGCGAGATACCACCCGAGTTGGGAGGCCTGTACAATCTGGAGGTCCTTGACCTCTACTCCAACGAGTTGAGCGGAGAGATACCGGCGGAGCTGGGCCGCCTGACCAACCTGAGTAAGCTGGTACTGGGCTACAATTTCTTGAGCGGAGAGATACCGGCGGAGTTGGGGAATCTGACCAGGCTGGAAGAGCTCCACATCGGAGTGAACGAACTGACCGGCAAGATACCTCCTCAATTGGGAGACCTGGTCAATCTGCGAAGCATGGATCTCGGCGCCAACCTGTTGGAAGGGGGGCTGCCATCCGAACTGGGCAACCTCGGCAACCTCGTGACGCTGGACATGGTCTCCAACCAGTTGACGGGTGAGATACCGCCTGAACTGGGCAACCTGACAAGGGTCGAGGAACTGAAGCTCGACGGCAACCGGTTGACAGGCGGGATACCGCCGGAGTTGGGAAACCTTGTCTGGCTGCTGGAACTGGGCCTGAGCTGGAACGAGCTGAGCGGGTGCATACCGGACAGCCTGCGACTTCACTACTATCTCGCGGAAGAGCTCGATTTGGAGTTCTGTGCCCCAACGGAGGTTTCTCCCGCAGATGACAATAGAGACAAGGCCGATTACCTCGGACCAAGCGTCGAATACATTGATCCTGCGCTGGTTGCCCTGCTATATGATCACGCTGCCGGAGAGGCTACGCCGGCCACGGTCAGGCTGGCCCTTGGCTACTACCCCCATGAAGGTCTTGGGGGTCCCTCCTTGGAGGCATACATCGAGGAATCCGGAGGAACTCCTGAAGGCGAGCACATCTGGCTGATGCCCATCGGACTGGTTCCCTCGGTCATATGCCGCCCGGGCGTGTATTTCGCGGGCTTGGCAGACCCCGACGGTATGCCGAGTCGTGAAAACCGGGAAACGCCGTACCAGAACCTGAACGCCGTCTTGAACGACGTCGTGGAGGCGCATCAGGGCGGTATGCCGGAAAGCCAGGCGGCGCTGTACGCCCTCTATATGCGCGGCAACTCCATAGCCGTCATCATTGAGGTTCCTGACGCCGAGATGGAGGGCAGAGTTCTCGACTGGCTTGTCCAGCGCGGCATCTACGCCATTCCCAATCCCTCGTCCACGGACGGGCTGTACTATGTGGGTGTCCTGCTCCCGGTGGGCCAGATTCTTCCTCTGGCGCAGCAATTCCCCGACGCATACCTGGATGCCTCAGATTTCAGGGGACAGGGCCTGCCCATGCTGCGGTCCCAGTGGCCAGCGGAGGCTCTCTATTTCGAGAAGTCCGTTACCCAGCCATTCCTTGACCCCGACTCCGACCCTGGTCGAATTGCGCCCGGCAGCGGCGTCATGCCCTGTTCTTCGGACACGGCAGGAAGGTAGCGGAACGGATGGGTAGCTCCGCCGGTGAGCATTGCAGGGGTGTTGGAGGCGGAGACGGAAGTCGCTTGCCACCCGCTCATATGGTTCGACAGGCTCACCCCCGCATCGGGGTGCGGGGCAGGCTATGAGCGGGCCAACCCATCCCGCTCACCCCCGTATCAAGTACGGGGCAGGCTCTGAGCGGGCGAAGGGCTAGAGCGGGGTTTACCTTCCCGCTCAGATGGTTCGACACGCTCACCATGAGCGGGCTTTGGAGGCTCACCACAAGTAGCCCACCCATCCCGCTCACCCTGAGCATGTCGAAGGGCGTGAACGGGCGTAGTCACGCACCCCTACTCCCCCGCAGCCAGCCCCAGCTGTCCCGCGACGGGCTTGAGCGACTCCACCACGAACTCGATGAGGTCGTCCAGCTCAACGCCAAGGTCTGCGGCGCCCTCCACCAGGTCGTCGCGGTTCACGTTGCGGGCAAACGCCTTGTCCTTCATCTTGCGGCGCACGGCGCGGGCGTCGGTGTCGGCCAGGCTCTTGGTCGGCCTCACTAGTGCCACGGCGGTCACGAAGCCCGACAGCTCGTCGACGGCGAAGAGCGCCTTCTCCATCAGGCTCTCGCGGGCGACGCCGGTGTGGTTGCCGTGGGACAGGACGGCGCGAACGATGACGTCCGGATAGCCGCGCTCCCGCAGGATGGCCGCGCCGAACTCCGGGTGCTGGTCATCCGATGGGCACGCGTCCCAGTCGAAGTCGTGGAGCATTCCAGCGATGCCCCACGTCTCCTCGTCCTCGCCCACGCTGCGGGCGTAGGCGCGCATCGACGCCTCAACCGCAATGCAGTGCTTGAGCAGCCGCTCGGACTGAGCGAACTCCTGGACCAGGGCCCATGCAGTGTCTCTATCCATGTCATCCTCCTTGCGAGGGATTTGTGTACCTCAGAGTCCCTTCCCCCGTCTGCGGGGGAAGGTTAGGATGGGGGCCGCTTGAACGCCGCGCGGTTCACCCCCATCTCAATCTTCCCCCATCAAGGGGGAAGAGGGTTCGGTGTCCGCCGGGCGCGGCTCAGTCGCCGGCGTCTTCACCGGCTGCCGGCTCCTCCTTCGGGTCGCACTTGCGCGCGGTGGTGATGAAGCCGGTGTGCGCGATCATCCGGTGCGCCGGCCTCACGCTGCGCCTCGTAACCGACCACGGTCTTGTGAGCACCTCCACGGTCTCCATCATCTCGAAGTTGGGGTTCTCGGCCAGCGCCTCGTAGAGCTGGTACACCTGGAGTATGGTCGGCAGGTAGCCGAGGAAGATGCCGCCGGGCGCCAGCGACACGGCCGCGTGCGGCACAACGTGCCACGGCTCCGGCACGTCCAGCACGATGCGGTCCAGCCCCGTCTCCTCGACGCCCTCGTACACGTCCTTCAACCTGACCTCCAGGTTGGCTGCCTGCGGGACCAGCGTGTGGATGTTGGCCTTTGCACCATCGAACAGCTCCGGCCTGATCTCGTAGGTGGTGACGTGGCCGCGCTCGCCGACGGCCCTCAGCAGCGCGATGGTGAGCGCGCCGGAGCCCAGGCCCGCCTCCAGCACGCGCGCTCCGGGGAATATGTCGCCGTGCATCAGGATGGCGCCCAGGTCCTTGCCGTAGATCACCTGGGTCTGGTGTGGCATCTCCTCCACGAAGTCGCCGAGCGTGGGCGAGAAGGCCAGCAGCACATGGCCGGTTGTGGTGTTCAGGCGTGCGCCCTGCGTGCGGCCTATCAGGTCGTTGTGGTCGATGGCGCCCACGTGCGTGTGGAACGACTTGTACCTCTCGAGCGTTATGAGGTAGCGCCTGCCGCGCCTGTCCACCAGGAGAGCGGGGTCGCCCTCGGCAAACGGGCGCGGCCCATTCAGGCCGTCAGGGCTATCGGCGGGTGCCATGCGAGAGCGCGGCGGAGTCGGCTAAAGCCGGTCCAGCTCCTCCAGGATCTCCTTGGGATCGGGCAGGCCCTGCGTGTAGACCCTCTTGTACCTGATGACGCCCTCTTTGTCGATGATGATGACGGCGCGCATGGTGACGCCCCGCTCCTCGTTGTAGATGCCGAACAGCTGCGACACGTAGCCCTTGGGATGGAAGTCGGCCAGGAGTGGGTAGGGCAGGTTGCCCAGGCCCGTTGCGAAGGCCCTCTGCGTGGGTGCGCTGTCGACGCTCATGCCCAGAACCTGGGCATCCTTCTCCTCGAACCGGCGGTTCTCCAGCCGGAACCCGGAGCACTGGTGCGTTCAACCGCCTGTGAAGGACAGGACGTGCGTCTGAAGGACCACGATCTTCTGCCCGAGGTACTGGCTCAGGGTGACGTCCTCGCCCGTGTGGGAGCGGAGTGTAAAGTCGGGCGCCTTGTCTCCTACTTCTGCCGGCATGGGAGACCTCCTGTAGGTGATGCGTGCATTATACCTGAATGGGCGAGGTCTTGCGATGCTGCGGCGGATGCAACCGTCCGTTAGCCTTAGGCGGCTGACGGATATCAGCCTTGGCCCGCTCATGGTGAGCCGGTCGAACCATATGGGCGGGCCATCGAGCAAATGCGGCTGTTCGCTCACTCCCTTCGACAAGCTCAGGGTGAGCGGACAATCTCGGCCCCCTCATGGTGGGCCTGTCGAACCATATGGGCGGGCCATCGAGCAAATGTGCCCGTCCGCTCACGCCCTTCGACAAGCTAAGGGTGAGCGGATAATCTCGGCCCGCTCATGGTGAGCCTGTCGAACCATATGGGCGGGCCATCGAGCAAATGCGACCTTCCACTCACTCCCCTCGACAAGCTCATGGTGAGCGGTTAGTCTCGGCCCGCTCATTGCTGCATTCGCAAGCCCGCTCATGGTGAGCCCAGTCGAACCAGATGAGCGGGCGGGCGGGTGTGCTAGCCGGTACAGCACGCCCCGCTCACGCTGAGCTTGTCGAAGCGGGTGAGCGGGGCGTTGCGTATGCCTCAGTTGAGCGCCTCGTTAGGAGGTGGATCGCTCGCTGCGCGGGTCCTTGGCCAAGCCCTGAGACGTGCGGTCGATGATGATGGCCAGGATGACGATGCCCAAGCCGGCCAGCAGGCCCTTGCCTAGCTCCAGCTGGGATATGCCGTCGAACACGGCCGTTCCCAGGCCAGGCGCGCCCACCAGTGCGGCTATCACCACCATCGCAAGCGCCATCATGATGGTCTGGTTGACCCCTGCCATGATGGTGGGCCTTGCCAGCGGAAGCTGGATCTTCACCAGAAGCTGCCACGGCGTGGTGCCGAACGACCTTGCGGCCTCCACCAGCTCTGGCGAGACCAGGCGTATGCCTAGGTTTGTGAGCCTCATGGCGGGAGGTATGGCGTAGACCATCGTCGCCATCACCGCAGGAGACTTGCCGATTCCCAGGAAGAATATGACCGGGATGAGGTACACGAATGCCGGCATCACCTGCATCAGGTCCAGCATGGGCCGCATGGCAGCCTGGAACCGGTCGCTCTTGGCCATCAGGATGCCCAGCGGGATGGCCACCAGGACTGACATCCCGGTTGCGGTGCCGACCACGGCGATTGTTCGCATGGAGTCGTCCCACAGGTCGAAGATCATGATGCCGGCCAAGCCCACCACCGAGATGACGGCTATGCGCGTGCCGCTGGTCTTCCAGGCCACAAGGGAGACGCACGCAATGGTGAGCCACCAGGGCAGGGCAATTAGACCCCTCTCCAGCGGCACCAGTATCTTGTTCATGCCATTCCTGACCGACTGGAAGAACGGCCTCCATTGCTCCACCATCCAGTCGACCCTGTCGTCCAGCCAGTTGTCCAGCCCGCCGGGGCGGACCTCCAGACCCAGCACGTGCACCGAGAGGGGCTTCACGATGACCTCACGGTCGTTCACCTGCACCTCCTGGCCGGGGGCGCGGAACGGGAACGAGTCCGCGGGGCCCATGACGGCAAGCAGGGTGAACAGCGCCACCACCAGGCCTCCGGCAACTCGCCACGGCCAAGAGTCCAGCGACTTGAGTGTGTGCCACACTATTGCCCCCATGGCAATGACAAAGAGCCAGAGAAACAGCCGTGGAAAGAAGTTGATTATTGTAGGTCCCTCCAGGTGGACCCAGAGGTCCCAAATGAGAAAGGCTGCCACCACCGCGAAGCCGAATCGCAGGCCCCACTGCCGCAGGGATGCAACTCCGCCCAACGTGCGTACTGTGCTCATACTACGAGGAATATCCATTACATCCTCCTTGCGCTGTCTCGCCGGGCCGTCCCGGTATTGATTTCGCGTTTGGGTCCGCTATGGCGTCCTCAACGTACCGCGCTCTCGCGGCTTGCTTCTGCCGTCTGATGGTTGCTGGCCAGGCTGGTCAGGAGGGCGGTCCTGGGTATGACGCCCAGTAGCCTGCCGTCCTCGTCCACAACCGAGATGGGATGCTCCGTCGCCGCCGCCAGCGGGACAAGGTCGTCGATGGAGGTCTCCGGCGGAACCCGCGGACTCGCCGGGGACTCCGGGTAGTCCAGGTCCTGCAGGCTTTCGACGCCGCGCCCGGCAGCCTCCGCCGCCTGCGCGGCGGTGATCATGCCCATGAATCCGTCCGCAGCGTCCACCACCGATGCTACCTCCGCACCCGTGCCTCGCATGGCGTCCAGCGCGGTAGACGGCGACTGGGTTGCGAGGGCCTTCACCGCTGGGTCCTCCATGATGCTGCCGGCACCCATGAGTCGCGTCTTGGAAACGTCCCGTATGAAGTCCTCAACGTAGGCGTCGGCAGGCCGCTCGACTATGTCCTCCGGTGCGCCCATCTGGATGATCTTGCCGTCTCTCATGATGGCGATGCGAGTGCCAAGCTTCAGGGCCTCGTCGAGGTCATGGGTGATGAAGATGATCGTCTTCTGAATGCGCTGCTGAAGGTTGATCAGCTCGTCCTGCATCTCACGGCGGATGAGCGGGTCCAGGGCGCTGAAGGGCTCGTCCATGAGCAGGATCTCGGGGTCGACGGTGAGGGCCCGAGCCAGACCCACGCGCTGCTGCATGCCGCCGCTGAGCTCCGTGGCAAAGGCGTTCTCCCAGCCCTGCAGGCCCACGATTTCCAGGGACTGCCGGGCGCGCTCATGGCGGTCGCGTCTGTTCATGCCCTGGACCTCGAGGCCCCATGCGGCGTTGTCGATTATGGTGCGATGCGGGAGCAGCCCGAAGTGCTGGAACACCATGGCGGACTTGCGTCGTCGGAACTGCGTGAGCTGCTTGTCGTTGTACTGGAGGACGTCTTCGCCGTCGATCCATATCTGGCCTGCGGTCGGCTCGATGAGGCGGATGAGGCACCGAATGAGCGTGGACTTGCCGCTGCCGGAGAGGCCCATCACCACGAAAGTCTCGCCAAGGCCTACGTCAAAGCTGACGTCCTGCAGCGCCACCACGCACCCCAGCTCGGCTTGTATGTCGGCCTTGGATTGGCCTTCGTACTCCCCCGTCATCACGCGCTCAGGCATTGGCCCGAACACCTTCCAGAGGTCACGTACCGAGATTCTGGTCCCGGTGACGTCGGGCGAAAGGGTAGCTGTACTCTGCTGAAGCCCGTTCTCCGTGCTCAATTTCAACCTCCTACCAGGTCTCGAGGGTTGACGAGCCCTCCGGGGCCGTCCCCTCGCCGCTCTATCGCTCCCTGCGACTGCCGAAACCGGTAATCCTGGCGGATCCATGCCTCCCGTGGAGTCTCCTCTGTGGTGCAGTCTGCATTGGCTGCCGCGAGGCGCTCCGGAGGCGGTATTGAGATGGAGTTATGCCTGAGAGGCAACTCCTCGCATGAAAATGCGCCACATCTCGGCGCGTCTCTCTGCCAGCCTGGGCAGGTAGCTGTTGAGGGCCCAGAGAGTAGCCGTGCTCTGCACAAGTCCCAGGAAGGCCGTGGCAGCCGCCTGGACGTCAACGTCCAGCCTGATGCTGCCCTCGCGCTTGCCATCCTCCAGGACCTCTTGCAGGAACTCCAGGTAGTGGGTGAGCATGAGCGCCACGCGGCTCTGCAGGCCGATGCCGTCGAAGCCGGTGGCCTCCGCAATGATGATGAAGGATACGGCGCCCCGGCCCTCCACGTCGCTCAGGTGGGCCTCCAGGATGCGCTCCATGTTCTCCCTCGCGGGTGACTCTTCCATGCGTGCGCCGCGGAGCGTGCCCATGAGGCTCTCCTCAATGTCGTCAATGAGGGAGGACAGGATGGAGCGCTTGCTCTGGAAGTGGCGGTAGATCGCTCCCTCGGTAACCCCCACGGCTTCGGCAATGGCGTCGATCGTGACGCTCTCCATGCCCTTGGATGTGATGATGTCCCGCGCCGCGTCGATGATTTGACGCCGTCGAACGGTGGTGCTCTGTCTGTCTACTCGAATAGCCATAAGCTGATGAAAGTAAGCGTTCGCTTACAAGATAAACGCCTGGCAAAATGTTGTCAACCCCTTGGGGTGAGAGCCCCGCTGGGAATTCGGCCATTCCGCTCCGCGGCGAAAGTTGACTACCCCCGTGACGCTCGTATATGCTTCCCATTGCGAATGGCGGCGGATTCGCTCCTGGTTTCAGGCGCCGCCACGTCTTGCACCGCAAACGTAAGGAGAGAGTTCTGATGAACCGCGGTACAATCTCAGCCACCGCCGCCGCTGCACTGCTGCTGACACTCCTCGCCGTACTGGCCGCCTGCGATACCGGCGAGCCGGCGTCCGTTTCAGGCCCCGGCTCCGCGTCCGAACCGCCCCTCAGGTCGGACAACGACGCCTACACTCAGTACTTCGTCAGGCAGGCCATCGACATGTACGAGTCGAACGGCCTCGACTCCACGGTCGAATACTACAACACCTCTGACAGCTTGGACGGGCAGTGGTACGTGTTCATCTATGACGAGAACGACGTGGGGCTGGCGCACGCGGTCAATCCGGACCTGGTGGGCCGTCACGCGTCGGAGGCGGTCGGCCCCAACGGCTACCCCGCAGGTGAAGCTCTGGAAGCCGTGGCTGACGAGGCCGGGTCGTGGTTCACCTACTCGTTCCTCAACCCGCAGACGGGCTCGCCGCAGACGAAGCACTCTTGGGTGGTGCGTCACGAAGGTCTGCTGTTCGGCTCCGGCTGGTACGAGCCGGGCACTCTCAAGTCCGACGCCCCAGCTTACACGCAGGACTTCGTTAGGAAGGCAATCGCGCTTTACGACGCACTCGGCCTTGACGCTACGGTCGAGTACTACAACACGGAGGCGAGCGTGGACGGGCAGTGGTACGTGTTCGTCGTCGGCGAGGACGGGCGAACGATTGCGCACTTCAACCCCGAGTTCATCGGCCGCGACCCGGACCAGCGCGTCGATTCCACAGGGTACTTCTACGGCGAGCCTCTGCTGGCCGCGACTGAGTCCGGCAGCTGGGTCAGCTACGTGCTGACGAACCCGGATCTTGGCACGGAGCGCAAGAAGCACACCTGGGCCGTGCGCCACGACGGCCTGATCTTCGCCTCCGGATGGTACGAGTAGCGCTTCTGGTGATGCATTGACCCGCGCCTGGATTGCCATGCTGGTCGTGGTCGTAGTCGCGGGGCTTGCCGTGATGGCTGCCTGCAACTTCTCGCCCGCCCCCGTGCCGACGGCCACGCCCATCGGGCCACCACCGGGTCAAGAGACTTTCGCAACGGTCTGCGCGGCGTGCCACGGAGCCGCCGGCGAGGGCCAGCCCGACTGGCACATTCGCAAGGAGGACGGGACATTGCCCGCGCCGCCGCTGAATGGCACAGGCCACACCTGGCACCATGGCGACGGCCTCCTCTATCGCATAGTGAGCAAGGGCAGCGAGCTTTGGGTGGATCCGAGCCTGCCCAATATCAAGGGCGGCATGCCCGGCTTTGAGATGCAGCTTACCCGCGAGGAGATCATTGCCGTGCTCCAATACGTCAAGAGTCTCTGGGTGGACAGGCAGGCCCGCGGCGTATCAATCGTGGAGCACCAGTCCCGCATCAGCGAGGCGGACCCGTTTCCGCCGCCTGAGGGTTCGTAGCTGCCAGGGCGGCAACCGGCCGCCCGCTACAATTGCGCCCGCCGCCGTCTGGAGGCACGCGTGCTGACTGAGGCGCGGCGGAGGACAGGTGACGGATAACAACATGCCGAAACAGCGCGGACTTGCCCGCAGGGCGACTCAGGTCGCTCCGAAGCTGCACTCCATTCAACTGAACGGCGCCGCCACCATCCTGTTCGAGCTGCGGCGCAGCGCCCGGCGCACCAGGACAATCAACATCAGGGTGGAAGGCGACCGCGTTGTGGTCGCAGTGCCTCTACGCACGCCGCTGAGTGAGGTGGAGGACGTCATCCGCAGGCGTGAGCGCTGGATCCTGGAGCAGATGGCCAGGGCGCCTACGGAGCCTCCTCAGCTTCTGGTCGACGGCTGCGACTCCCTGCCGTTCATGGGTCGAAACGTTCCGGTGGTGGTCGAGCCGGCGATGGTGAAATCGGCTGCGGCGCGGCTGGTCGATGACGTTCTGCGTGTCGACGTGCCGGCAAGTCTTGATGAAGGACAGAGCAAGGAGGCGGCGAGACGGTCGGTCGTCGAGTGGCTGAGAGTGCAGGCAGCGGAACGGCTGCCGGTTGAAGTCGAGCGTTGGTGGCCCAAGCTGGGCCGAGGCGACGGGGCGCGCATTCGCATTGGCAACCAGCGCAGGCAGTGGGGCAACTGCTCCGTGGATGGCACCATACGCTTCAGTTGGCGGTTGATGATGCTGGAGCCTGGGCTGATCGAGTACGTGGTGGTGCACGAGATGGCGCACCTCACGCGCATGGATCACTCGAAGGAGTTCTGGGCCCTCGTGGCGTGGGCGATGCCTGACTTGGCGGACAGGCGGCGTAGGCTTCGTGGGGTGCAGGACCAGCTGCCGCTGTGATGCGGCGACGATGGTTAGCCGCTGTCTGACCGCGGATCAGGCACGCAGTACACCATCTCCATCGGCAACCCAAGCGCGTCATACTGCGGCTTCTCTGGCAGCGTCGCAAGTTTGCCCTTGCCGATGGCCGCAAGCCATCCGGTCACGGCCGCCGCAAGCGCGTCCAGAATGTCATCTTTGGCGACTTGGTTCGAGGGGAAGCATCTGGCCAGTCCCTCGTAGATGCTGGGCGTTTGAGTCAAGTGGCACTTGAGCACGTCAAGACGTTCCCGTTCTCCCTCGCGTATCTTCTTGTTGTGGCTCATCGGCTTGCAGCCGTTCAGTGCCCAGAAGCATACCTCCGGGTGAACCTCTCGTATGGGCGGTCGCGGAACCTCAGTCTTGGCGGTCAAGAGGATGTCAACCTCCCCGATTTTGCGCGCGATGTAGAATGACTGCCAGGTTAGTCCCTTTTGCGCTGTCTCGCACTCAACTTTGGAAGCCGCCGCGAAGTCTCTTTTTCTGTCAGTCTCGGTGGTAGGAAACGGGCGGCGCATTACTTCCCGCACCGTCTGACGTGTGGGCGTCGGAAACACGCTTGAGCCGCGAGATCCCTCCAGTTTCTTCCGCGCCACCTTATCGCAGTCGCGGCCGCCTGGGCCGTCCGGCAACCCTATTGGCATATCCACGAGTATCAGATCGGCCTCGGAGTGGCACGCAAGCAGCTCACTGAATGTACCAAACACGCCGCTCTTGACTAGATTGCCTTCCTGGTCCAGCCCCACGCTGAACCAGCCGTAGCGGCAACCGTCTACGCCAACAAACTTGTACTGCGACATGTTCAAGCTCCTCCAATATCAATCGCAGTCCGGCAACGGCCATCGTAGCACATTGCTGTCTATGACAGATTCCCAACTCGAATTGACGGCGGCAGTCTGCGCCGTTACAATGATGTATCTCTCGTTGAACGGCTCGGCGCTGTGCCTGCACCGGTCGCACTGCTGCCGAGGGAACGGTTGAGGAATGCGAATAGGACTGATATCGGACACGCACACCCCGGGAACCGGCCAGGAACCGCCCCCGGAGGTGGCAGCAGCCTTCGAGGGAGTGGAGCACATCCTCCACGCCGGCGACATCTTCATCCCATCGTGCCTGGACTGGCTGGAGCGCATAGCCCCCGTGACTGCGGTTGAGCTTGGCTCCACCGCCCACTTCGGCGACGACCCCCGCGTCGAAGAGAAGCGCGTGTTCCAGATGGGAGGCTACACTTTCGCAATGGTGCACGACCTCATCATCCCAGGCATGGGCGGCGAGGTCATGCAGGGCACCATCCCGCGGCAGTTCACCACGGATGGCGCACTGCGCAACTCTCTGAAGGGCGTCTTCGGGGACGACATAGACATTGTGGTATTCGGCCACACGCATTACGCAGTGGTGGAGAAGCACCAGGGCGTACTGCTGGTCAATCCCGGCAGCCCCACGCTGCCAAAGCAGGTGCGCCGCTTGGGTCAGGTGGGCATTCTGGAGCTGCTGCCGGACGGGCCGGAGGCCACAATAGTTGAGTTGTCGGACTACAGCTAGAATAGAGCACCGCAATTGCCCGGCCGGCTCCACCACCTCCTCAGCAGCCGGTCGGTCGGACGGCGAAGAATAGGCGAGACTCAGCCGCCAATCGATACCTGACATAGAACATCTCGACAGGAGGTGAGGGAATGTTGGAGACCGAAACCAGGGTGGCAACCGTGCCAAGGGCGCTGGACGGCATCCGCGTCCTGGACTTCACGTGGGTCCGAGCAGGGCCTTGGTGCAACCGGTGGCTGGGCGCTCTTGGCGCCGAGGTCATCAAGGTGGAGTGGCCCCAGAGCCCCAACACCCGGGGCATAGGCGGGCAGCCCGTGCCGGGATTCGAGCCGACTCTGAACACCTCCGGCCACTTCAGCGACACCAACGCCAACAAGCTCAGCATTACGCTGAACACCCGCACGCCGCGCGGCCAGGACCTGGTCAGGCAGCTCGTGTCCGTGTCCGACATCGTGATCGAGAACTTCGCCTACGGCGTGCTCGACCGGTGGGGCTTGGGCTATGAGGAGATGAAGAAGCTGCGGCCCGACATTATCTACCTGTCGATGTCCGGCTTCGGTCACACCGGCCGCGACCGGGACTACCAAACGATGGGCCCCATAGCACAGGCGCTGTCCGGCCTGACGTACACGTCCGGCCTGCCGGGTGAGCAGCCCGCTGGCTGGGGCTGGTCGTACATGGACGACACCGGAGGCTACTTCGGCGCCATCTACGCGCTGAGCGCGCTGTATCACCGCAACGTGACGGGCGAGGGCCAGCACGTCGATCAGTCGCAGTGGATAACCGGCGTTCCCTTGAACGGCGCGGTGTTCCTGGACATGCAGGCAAACGAGCGCTCCTCGATCCGGGAGGGTTACCCGCCCGGCAACCGCGCCCACTGGCCTGGGACGCCCCTGCTGAACGCCTACCGCGAGCGCACGGTTGCGCCCCACAACGCCTATCGCACCAGCCCCGGCGGCTACAACGACTGGTGCACCATCGTCTGCGTGACCGACCGCGAGTGGCAGAGCCTGGTTGAGGTCATGGGATCGCCGCCGTGGGCCAAGGACTCGAAGTTCGACACGCTGTCCGGCAGGCTGGCGAACCAGGAAGAGCTGGACGCAGGCATCGAGGCTTGGACGCAGACGCTGGACAAGTACGACATCATGGAGCGGTGCCAGAGGGCGGGCGTGCCCTCCATGCCCGTCCAGAGCAACGAGGACCGCTTCGAGAACGACGCGCAGCTTCAGGCACGCGAGATGTTCAAGGACATGACGCACCCCGTGCTCGGCACGTGGCCGTTGCAGAACTCGCCGTTCAAGATGTCGGAGACGCCCGTGTACAACCATCAGACCGGGCCGCTGGTCGGGCAGCACAACAAGGACGTGTTCGAGGGACTGCTGGGCATAAGCCACGAGGAGCTGGTGGACGGCTTTGGAGACGGCACCTTCTGGCCCAAGGACATGGATCGCTCTCCGTACCCGTACCTGCAGGAGATGATCGACGACGGGACGGCGCCGGAGTGGACGGGTCAACCCAAGGGCCCGATTGCAGCGCCCGCGCCCACACGCACGCCGGACGCGGAGACGAATGGGGCGTTCAGCGGCCTGCGCGTGCTGGAGCTCTCGGACGAGAAGGGGCAGTGGGCCGGCAAGCTCATGGGTGACCTGGGCGCCGACGTCATCAAGATCGAGCCTCCCGGAGGCCAGACTACGCGCACCATTGGGCCGTTCTACCAGGACATGCCCGACCGCGAGAAGAGCCTCTACTTCTGGCACTACAACACCTCCAAGCGCGGCATCACGCTGGACCTGGAGACGGAGGACGGCCGCTGTCTGTTCCGCAAGCTGGCGGAGGGCGCGGACGTGATACTGGAGACGTTCAACCCCGGCTACATGGCCTCGCTCGGCCTGGGCTACGACGACCTGAAGGAGTCCAACCCCGGCCTGATCATGTGCTCGCTAACCTCCTTCGGCCAGACGGGGCCGTGGAAGGACTACGTGGGCAACGACCTGCTGCACCTTGCGGCGGGCGGCCAGATGGCCTGCTGCGGCTACTCGGACGAGGACCTGCCCGGAGCGCCTCCAATCGCGCCGGGCGGAGGCCAAGCGTGGCACACCGGCAGCCACTTCGCCTGCATCGGCATCATCTCTGCGCTGATGCACCGCACGCGCACGGGCAAGGGTCAGTACATCGACACCTCCGTGCACGAGTCGTGCGCGCTGACCACGGAGATGCACGTCAACACCTGGATCTACGGCAAGCAGGTTGTGCAGCGTCAGACGGGTCGTCACGCTGCCGCGCAGCCCAACCAGAAGTCCCAGCACATGTGCGGCGACGGCAAGTTCGTCAACGTGGGCGCACAGATCGTCACGCGCATCACCGGCGAGCAGCTCAAGGTGCTCCGCGGCTGGTACGAGGAGCTTGGCCTGCCCGTCGACCTGATCGACGAGAAGGAGCGAGACCCGGAGGTCATCACCGACAACGAGCTGTTCATGATGCTGCTGGCCAGCGCCACCCGCGACCAGATCTACCACGGCGGGCAGAAGCGGGGCTTCAACCTGGGCGCAGTCCGCGCTCCCGACGAGGTGATGGAGGACCCGCACCTGGAGGACCGCGGCTTCTGGACAGCCGTGGAGCAGCCGCAGGTCGGCAAGAGCTTCCTTCATCCCGGACCAGCGGGCATCTTCAACGGTTCGCCGTGGCGCATCTCCCGGCGCGCTCCCATGGTCGGCGAGCACAATGAAGAGGTGCTGTGCGGAGAGCTTGGCCTCAGCCGCGCTGAGCTGGCCGTCCTGGCCGAGAGCGGAGCGGTCTAGGCAGCAACGCTTGCTCCATCGGAGCTTGGCATAGACTCGATGAGGCAGCCCCTCTCACCTGAGAGGGGCTGCCCGCGCGATTGGCGGGGTGTGACGCGCCGTAGATTGCGCCGTACAATGGTAGTGTCATGGAGAGCGTGAACGTACTGGTTGGCTGGGCCTTGCCGCCGCCGCTGATGGAGCGCATCGCGGCCGCCGACCCTCGCGTGCGCCTCCTCAACGACCCGCACCTGGATGTCCCAAGGCCGCCGGTGTGGCCGCCGTTTCCGTTCCCAGAGCAGCTTCTGCCGCTCTTTCCAAGTACCCACGTGGTCTTCACGTCCAGGCTGCCGCCGAATGCGCTGAGCCTTGCGCCCGGCCTCCGTTGGGTGCAGCTTCTCAGCGCGGGCGCGGACATGGCCATCAGCGACGACCCTGCCTGGGACCGGATAGCGGTGACCACAGCCAGGGGCGTGCAGGCCGTGCCGCTGTCGGAGTGGGTGGTGGGCGCGATGATCGCGCTGAGCAAGCAGTTCCCCGGCGCCGTCCGCGCCCAGGACCGCCGTGAGTTCTGGAAGATCATGGGCGGCGAGCTTGCCGGACGTACCGCCAGCATTCTCGGCATGGGCAGCATCGGAAGCAGGGTGGCGCGCCTGTGCAGGGCGCTGGACATGCGCGTCCTGGGCATGCGCCGCTCCGTGACGGCGGCGCAGGAGGGCCAGGGTGATGCCGACCTGATACTGCCGCCTGGCGACCTGCCGCTAATGCTACGCGAGAGCGACTTCCTCGTGCTAACCCTGCCCTTGACTCGCGAGACCGCGGGCCTGATTGGCGCGGCCGAGTTGCGTGAGATGAAGGAGGGGGCTTTCCTCATCAACGTGGCGCGTGGCGGGCTGGTGGACGAGGACGCGCTGGTCGATGCCGTTCGAACTGGTCGGCTTGCAGGCGCGGCGCTCGACGTGTTCACTCAGGAGCCGCTGCCGCCGGACAGCCCGCTCTGGGGCGAGCCCCGCATCATGCTGACCGCCCACAACGCCGCGCACTCGTACGAGTACGAGGGTCGGGCCACCGAGCTGTTCATCGAGAACCTGCGCAGGTTCCTTGACGGTCGGGAGTTGCTCAACGTACACGATCGCGAGCGCGGCTACTGACCACGGTTTCCGCATGCCAACCGGCCGTGCCAAGCACGCGGTTGCACCAGAGTAGCGTTAACTGAAAGGGCCGGTGAGCTATTGCTCACCGGCCCTGTTCATTCCCTATTGCTCTGGGCGCTAGTTCTGCTGCCTGTTCTGCCTGATGTAGTAGCCACCGGCTGCCATCAGAACCAGGGCCACTGCCACCAGACCGATCATCAGACCGGAGGTGGGGGCTACGTCGCCGACCACGGGAGGCAGAGGCGTGGGCGTGGCCGTGGGCGGGCGGGTTGCCGTCGGCGGCCGCGTCGCGGTCGGAGTGGGCGTTACCGTTGGGATACCGGGCAGAGGCGTAGCCGTCTGTGTAGGCGTGGGCGTGGGGGGAGCGGGGAAGCCCACTACTGCAAATGAGCCAAGCCTGCTCGCGGAGGTCGAAATCGTATCGTTGACCACGTCGACCTCGGTGGTGAGAAGCGACCAGGTTTCGAACGCGCTGTCGTACTTGTAGATGGTCAGCCTGGTGGGGTTGCCGTCTCCCGCCGAGAGGTCCGCATCGGAGTAGGCAATCGTGATGCCTGCGGCGCTATCGAGGCTCAAGCTGGCCATGCTCTCGCCAGCCGCGTCGTAACCGGTCAACTCGAAGAGCGTATCACCGAACGAGCCGCCGTCCGGCGCCGGTGCAGGAGCGCCCCTGGTCCTCATCGGAGCATACAGCAGGTAGCCTGCGGCCTTGGGGCCTGATGCCGGGACGGAGACTGTAACCTTGCCGTCTGGGGAGGTCAGGGTTGCGGCCATGCCGGGTGTGAGCTCAACAATGGCTCCGCCTTCGGGCACGTCGATTTCCGGGGCTTCGGTGGGTTCGGCCTCTTCGGTGGCTTCTCCGTCCGTGGAAGTGGTGCCCGCATCCTGTGCGCTGGCACTCTGCGGGCTACCGGCCCAGGCGGTAAGGTAAAGCGATGCAACTAGTGCGAGGATCCCTACTACGATGAGGGTATAGAGCAACCCTTTCGATTCCCTTAGTGCAGGCATTGTGCCCTCCTGGCGTCCATATCTGCTATCGACAACTTGAGTCCGTCACCGGCAGGGAAGGCTCGCAGGTGCGCGGTACAACCTCTCCGCCGTCACTCTGGCGAAAGCTAGCGGTAAGCCTACTACAAGACCGCGCCTTAGTCAAGACGTAAGGAGTGCATTTGTGCAGAGTATGCGAATCCGGTAGAGCAATTGAGGTTCGTTGATACTCGCGGTTCGGCGGCCGTGCCGGTACGCCCCATCGATATGTACGGCCGTCTGCCCCTGTGCTATGCTACGGCCCTGTCGCAGGCATGCCCAATCGGCGGCGGCTCTCCCGCCGCTCGACGCCTGCCGTTGTGAGACGAAAATGACACCCACCAAGATTCTGGTCACAGGGGGCGCGGGGTTCATCGGTTCCCACGTGGTGGACCGGCTGCTGGAGCTTGGCCATGAAGTCGCTGTCATCGATGACCTCTCATCCGGTAGAGCGGCAAACCTCTCGCCTGCTGCCAAGCTCTACGATACGGACATCGCCGGACCGTCCCTGGACGATGTGCTCCGCGCCGAAAGGCCGGAGGTGGTCTGCCACTACGCCGCCCAGATCAGCGTGCCTCAGTCCATGCGCGATCCCGTCGCGGACGCCGGCATCAACATACTTGGCTCGCTGAACCTGCTACAGAGCTGCGTGCGAAACGGAGTCCGCAAGGTGGTCTACACGTCCAGCGGCGGCGCCATCTACGGCGAACCCCAGTACCTGCCCTGCGACGAGGCCCACCCCGTGAACCCGCTGTCGTTCTACGGCGCTTCCAAGTACGCCGTCGAGAAGTACCTGTACGTCTACCGGCTGGAGCACGGGCTGGACTACACGGCGCTGCGGCTCGGCAACGTCTACGGCCCGCGGCAAGACCCCACGGGAGAGGCAGGAGTGGTTGCCATCTTCGCGCAGGCGATGCTGCGGGGCAGGCCCCTGACCATCTACGGCACGGGCGAGCAGGAGCGGGATTTCGTCTACGTGCGAGACGTGGTTGAGGCCAGCGTCGCAGCCATCGAACAGGGCGGAGGCGAGTCGTACAACATCGCCACCGGCACAGGCACGTCGATCAACCGCATCTACTCGCTGCTGAAGGACGGCGCGGCGTACGCGGGAGAGGCATCTTACGGGCCAGCGCGTCCCGGCGAGGTGTTCAGGATCTACCTGGACATTGCGAAGGCGCAGGATGGACTTGGGTGGGTGCCGCGCTACACGCTGGAGGACGGGCTGCGGGAGACGCTGCAGTGGTTTGGGGAAGGTGGGGGGTAGGAGCGCACATTTCTGCGTTGTCTCACGATGAAGGAGGCTTCGAAGCTAGTTCTCCGCAAGTGCTGCGTAGGATGCTACTCGAAACCACTTTCCAAACGTTGGTAACCCGATGCGCATCCGTGCTAGAATTGTAATGGTCAGGAACAGAAGTTCCCAAGCCTGTTCAGCAAGTACAGAGCCCCAAATCCCCTGAACAACCCAGACGGCGGGGCCCTCGATAGGCAAGGTAGTGAGGGGAAAACCCGCAGGCTGGGGCAGCGCATTTCCAACCTGGCAGAAGAGTTCATCGCTAGGTGTTCATAGACGGCGGCACGGAGAATTGCATTGAGTTCCAAGACAACGGGCCAGGAGAAGCGCATTCTCGAACAGTTGCGGGCCAAGCAACGCGATGACCCTGAGGGGTTCCGCAAGTACCTCCCTGGCGTGGAGGAGTTGCTACCGCCACTGCAACAGAGCAGCAAGAGCAGGTCTCCCTTCGGCCTCACGGAGCGTGAACGCGTCTGCCACGAGGATGGACTGGCGGCCGCCTTGGCCGCGCTCCGGCAGCGCGCCATCGGCAGGGATGAAGCACTGAGGGCGCTCCAACACTGCGCGGAGTTGATCAGGGACGACAATCTGCCGGACGCTGTAGACCACGAAACCATGAAGAGCCTGCTCGCGGCTGCAATCGGCAAGTCGCCCGGCTCCATCAAGGCCAAGACCACCATACCGCTGGTTGACGACCCCAACGCGCCGATCCTGGAGACTGTATCCGCGATCCGCGGCGTCTACCTGAACCTCGGCAAAGGGCACCGGCTGGTATCCATCGGCGTCAACCCGACCAAGGTCAAGGAGTTCCGCGAGATGATGAAGATCATCGGTATAGTCGGGGGCGTAGATACAGCCACGGATGTCGCGGCCCGGCACGACGACTACTTGGCGGCACAGGACCCACATGCCGGCCCCTGAGTCCGTCCTGCTGGATACCTCGGCGATTTTCGCCCTCTTCATTCCGAGCGACGCCTTCCATCAAAGGGCCATCGCCGCTTACGAGAGGCTCGCCGACAGGGAACCGGGTCTTTGGGTAACGTCATACACGCTGGTGGAGACCTTTGCCCTGATGCATCGCCGCCACGGATTTAAGGTCTTGTCTCGGCTGTCCGAGTGGCAGCGTTCGGCCCTCGAAATCTACTGGATTGGTCAAGCCGTCCACGATGAGGCCTGGCGGCAGCTCGCCGCGAATCAAGGGCGCGGCCTTAGCTTTGTAGACTGGTCGACTGTGGTCGTATCTCGCCGCTATCGCGCTCACGTCTTCACATTCGACCCAGGCTTCGCAACGCAGGGACTTTCCGTAGTTCCCCGATAAGAGTCGCCGCCCCCCACCGTTGAACCGGCCTTCCCGGCTGTTGTAACATAGGCGCGATAGCCACCACTCATTCCCATCGGCAGGTCGTGTATGGACGACTTCAGGTACTCTCGCTGGGACGGAACACAGCAGGTCTTCGAGCCGTCGGAAGAGGACGTGATGGAGGAGATCGCCGACGACCTCATGGGTCACGGCGACCTCATGCGCTCCCTTCGCAACCTGTTCCAGCGCGGCATGCAGGACCCGTCCGGCCAGCGCATGCAGGGACTGCGCGACATGCTTCAGCGCCTCCGCGAGAGGCGGCAGGAGCAGCTGGGACGCTACAACCTCGACTCCGTCCTGGACGACATCAAGGAACGCCTGAGCAACATCACAGACGCCGAGCGCCATGGCATCGACCGGCGCGTCGACGAGGCAAGGCAGCAGCAGGCGCAATCGCCGCCCGACGAGGCCGCGCAGCGCGAGCAGCTCATGCGCATGCTGGAGGAGCGGGCCGCTCGCAACCGCGAGCGTCTTGATAACCTGCCGGAAAGCCCCGCCGGCGCCATCCGCGAGCTCAACGACTACGAATTCATGGACCCGGAGGCGCAGCGCCAGTTCCAGGAGCTAATGGACCTGCTGAAGCAGCGAGTGCTGGAGAACACCTTCCAGGACATGCGGCAGCGCTTGCAGAACATGACGCCAGGGGACATGGCAGCAATGCGCCAGATGCTCCGCGACCTGAACCAAATGCTGCAGGACCGGATGAGCGGGCAGGAGCCGGACTTCCAGGGCTTCATGGACCGGTACGGAAACCTGTTCGGGGACGAGCCGCCGCAGGACCTCGACGAGCTTCTGGAACAGTTGCAGAGCCGCATGGGTCAGGCTCAGTCGCTGATGAACAGCATGTCCTCTGAGATGCGGCAGGAGCTGCAACAGCTCATGGAGGAGGCGCTCGACGCGGAGACGATGAGCGAGATGGCGCAGCTAGCCGCGGCCATGAACCGTCTATACCCGCCGGACGAGATGGCCAACCGGTATCCGTTCCTCGGCGACGACTCGCTTACGTACGACGAGGCTATGGAGCTGATGGGCCAGCTACAGAACATGGACGAGCTTGAGGACCAGATACGCGAGGCCACCCGCAGGGGCAACCTCGAGGACCTGGACCTGGATGAGGTGCAGGAGATACTCGGTGACGACGCACGGCGCGACCTGGAGCAGCTTCAGCGCATCGCCAAAATGCTGGAGGAGGCCGGCTACGTCACGCAGCGGGGCAACCGGCTGGAGCTGACGCCCAAGGGCATCCGGCGCATCGGCCAGAAGGCTATGAAGGACATCTTCGCGCAGATCAAGCGCGACCGCATCGGCCAGCACCAGATGCACATGCGAGGCGCCGGCGGCGAGCGCTACGGCGACACCAAGCAGTACGAGTTCGGCGACCCGTTCGACCTGCACCTGGAGCGCACCATCAGGAACGCTCTACTCAACCGCGGCGGCGGCACTCCGGTGAGGATCGCGCCGCAGGACTTCGAGGTGCACGTGCCGGAGCACTCGTCGCAGGCGTCAACGGTGCTCCTGCTCGACCAGAGCCGCTCGATGGGCATGTACGGGAGCTTCCTTGCCGCCAAGAAAGTGGCGATGGCCCTTTCGACCCTGATTCGCACGCAGTTCCCGCGCGACAGGCTCTACATCGTTGGGTTCTCCGACTACGCCATCGAGATCAGCGAAGACGAGCTAGCGCAGGTGACCTGGAACGACTGGCAGTCCGGCACCAACATGCATCACGCGCTCATGCTGTCCCGCAAGCTGCTGGCCAAGGACAAGGGCGGCACCCGTCAGATCCTCATGGTCACGGACGGCGAGCCTACATGCCACCTGGAAGGCGATTACTCCTACTTCAGCTACCCGCCAAGCTACCAGACGATACGCGAGACGTTGAAAGAAGTGCGAAGATGCACGCAGGAAGGCATCACCATCAACACCTTCATGCTGGAGAGCAGCGCCTACCTGGTGGACTTTGTGGACAAGATGATGCGAATCAACCGCGGCCGCGCATTCTACTCCGGCCCCGGCAGCCTGGGGCAGTACGTGCTGGTGGACTACATGTCGAACCGCAGGCGGCGCATCGCCTGAGGCTGCGCGCCCGCTCTACGTTCTGGCCAGGAAATCAAGCGCCACGCGGTTGAACTCGTCCGGCTGCTCGTTGTTGATGGTGTGGCCGCCCTCCAGCACCACAAGCTCTGCGTTGGGCATCTCCGCCGCCATCTCCTCGCCGTGCTCCGGCGGGAAGATGTGGTCGTCGGTGGCCTGCACCACCAGCACGGGCACGGTGATGGCAGAAAGCTCGCCGAGGCGACGCGGGAAGTAGACCGATCCGGGGCGGTCGCCGTCTCGCCTCCTGGCCGTTGCGCTGACGATGAGCGCGGCGCGGCACATGCTCTGGTACCGCATGAGGAACTCGATGAGCAGCATTCCGCCGTACGACACGCCTCCAAGGTACGCCTGCTCCAAGCCCAGGCTGTCCATCAGCTGCTTCATATCCTCCACCCACAGATACGACCTCTGCGGAACGTCAACGGGCGTGGAGCGGCCGCAGCCGCGGCGATCGTAGCGAATCACTCGGTATTGGCGTGACAGCGCGTCGACCTGCGGGTCCCACTCCGTCACGTCGCTGAAACCGCCGTGCCCGAGCAGTATCGGGTAGCCGTCGCCCGTCTCCTCGTAGTACAGCTCCACGTCCTTCAGCTTGGCGTATGGCATGGCTTCTCACTCCTGCGCCGGCCTCTACAGCCCGGCAGTGATGCTCCTCTGCAAGTCGATGTGCTCCCGGATGCCCTTCTCTGCGAGAGAGAGAATGCCGTCCATCGCCTGCCTTGAGAATGCGCTTCCCTCAGCCGTGCCCTGGACTTCGATGAAGTCGCCGTCGCCGGTCATGACCACGTTGAAGTCCACGTCGGCGCGGGAGTCCTCGTCGTAGCACAGGTCTAGGATCGCCTCGCCGTCCACCAGCCCAACGCTCGTGGCCGCCACCGCGGTGGTGAGTGGCACGGACGAAATGGCGCCGGTCTTGACCAGGTACGCCAGCGCCTGGTACAGCGCGACGTAGGCGCCGGTGATGGCGGCCGTCCGCGTACCGCCGTCGGCTTGCAGCACGTCGCAGTCGATAGTCAGCGTGCGCTCGCCGAGCGCCTTCATCTCGACCACGGCCCTGAGGGAGCGGCCGATCAGGCGCTGGATCTCCTGAGTGCGGCCGTCCACACGGCCGGCCTCGCGCTCCCTGGCGCGCCGGGTGAGCGTGGAGCGAGGCAGCATGCCGTACTCCGCGGTGACCCACCCGCGGCCCTGGCCACGCAGGAAGGGCGGCACCCGCTCCTCCACGGAGGCCGTGCAGATCACGCGAGTTTCTCCAACCTCGATGAGTGCGGAGCCTTCGGGGAACGCCAGGTAGGAAGGCGTAATCCTGACCTCGCGCGGCTGGTCGTTGGCCCTGCCGTCAACCCTGAACATGCGGCGGTGTCCTCCTTGCGACTGCCAAGTATAGCACACCGGGCCTCTCCTACCGCTCTGTGTGGACGCTCAGGCTCACCCCGTCCGACACGATTTCAACGCTGCCGTGCTCATGGGTGCTGAACACGCGGTCGTTGCCGAGTGCCTCCGTCAGCGTCTCCACCACCTCAGGGTGAGGGTGCCCGAATCGGTTATCGGCGCCAACCGAAATGACGGCCACCTGTGGCGACACCTCCCGCAGGAAGTCCGGCGTGGTCGACGTGCGACTGCCCTGGTGGCCCACCTTCAGCACCGTGCTGTCCAGGTGATGCGAGCGCCGCAGCAGGTAGTTTTCGGCGTCCCACTGGATGTCGCCCGCCAGCAGGAACGAGGTCTCGCCGTAGACCAGGCGTGTAACCACTGAGGAGTTGTTGAGGTCCGATGACGTGCCCACCAGCAACTCTTCCGGAGGGTACAGCACCTCCAGCAGCAGACCGTGATCGAGCTGTATGTGCTGCCCGGGCAGTGCCTGCACCACCGGCCCATCTCTCGCGCTCAGCACCGCCCGCCACGATGCGTACTCGGACGACGTATGTTCGACCTCTCGCTCCAGCACAAGCGCAGCATCGTACCGGCGCAGCGCTTCGATCAGACCTGCAGCATGGTCGGCGTGCGGATGAGTGAGCACCACCAGGTCCAGGCTGCGATCCCAGAACGGCATGCGCTCGCCGAGGAGGTTGAGCAGGAGCTTGGGGTCAGGCCCGCCGTCGATCAGCACCTGCCGGCCTCCCGGCGTAACGATGAATATCGAGTCCCCCTGGCCCACGTCCAGGTACGTGACGTGCAGACGACCGTCGGGACGTTCGAGGGCTGCGGCCCACGTGGCCGCGGTTGCCAGCATCATCACCGCAATGATCGACCAGAGACCCAGGCCTCCGAACCGGCCGCGATCGCCCGCCGCTCCCGGCATTGCCGGCAACTCTGGCCGAGAGGGAGCCGTGCGCCGCATCCCTGACAGCGGGCGCAGCATCATCGTTCCAGCCAGTGCCGCGTAGTAGGCCACAACGAGGGGCGCTCCCATCCAACCCACGCGGACGGCCGAGCCCGGTATGGCGTCGAACAGCTCCACCACCTGCTTCAGGTACGACAGGCACAGCCACGCGATCCAGGCCGCCGGCCGCGCTGCGCTCGCGTCCAACAAGCCAAGCGCCGACGTCAGGAGCGCGGAACCCAGGATGAGCGGCATCGCCGGCATGGCCAGCAGAGTGGCGGGAAGGCTCACCAACGACACGTAGTGGAAGTAGTAGGCCACCAACGGTAGCGTTGCCAGCGTGGCCGCCACCGATGCCGCGACTGCAAAGGTGAGTTCACGGCTCCAGGGGCGCTCCGGGCCTGCGGGCAGCGCGAGCTGGAGCCGGCGCTCTATGGGCGGCGTGAGTAGCACTAGCCCGGCCATTGCAGCGAAGCTCAGCTGGAAGGAGACGCTGGTCAGAATCGCAGGGCTCAGCCCCACCATCACCGCGGCCGCCGCGGCGAGCGCGGGCATCCCGCTGTTCTGCCTGCCCAGGTACAGTCCAGCCAGATAGACGCTGCCCATGATCGCTGCCCTCTGCACCGAGGGCGACATGCCGGACAGGGCAGCGTACATCCAAACGGCGGCGAGCGGCGCTAGCACGTAGACCTGGCCCCGCGCTCCGAATACCCACCTGCTGGCCGCCAGGGAGAGGGCAAGAAACACTCCAACGTGCAGGCCGGAGATGGCCAGGAGATGGGACGTGCCGGTCTCCCGAAATGCGCGGACTAGGTCTGAGGGTATGGAGCTTCTGATTCCCAGCAGGATTGCTTGCGCCATTGCCCCCTGCGGCTCGGAGAGAGACTGCGACAGGTTCTGCGACAGCCTGTGCCGCAGGCGGTAGATTCCTCCAAGCTGCTGGTTGCCCTCACCCTCGCCTGCCAGCGCCAGCCTTGGATACAGCATCACCGAGTGGATGCCCTGACGTGCCAGGTAGTCACGATAGTCGAAGTCCTGGAAGGACTCCGGCTGCTCGACTTTCCCGGTCACGACCAGCCGGTCGCCGTAACGCAGGAGCGGGTCGCGGCCCGTCTCGACCATCGCGGCCGGCGGCCTCGCGGTGACAAGCAGCCCGCCTTGGGACTCCTGCCAATCGTCTCCCAGCAGCACCCTTTCCACGTCGAGACGGAAGTGCCAGCCGGAGGAGCGGCGGTCCGGGTCGGCTACGACCACTCCCTGCACCGATACGCTATCCTGGCCGTTGTAGTTTTGGATGGGCGGCGCAATCCCGTCATCCATCCCTGCGCCTGCTCTCAGCGCTCCAAGCGCAATGAGCGCTATCACCACGGCAGGCAGCACGGGCCGCGCTCGCAGCCTGAGCAGCAGAGCAAGGACGAGGGCTTCCACAAGCACCGCGAACATGCCGATCGCGGGGATGTGTACCAGCGTGGCCAGGTAGATTCCAGCGGTCCAGCCTGCTGCGAGCAGGACCAACCGCACGGCTACTCTACCGTCGCGAAGTCTAGAAGGCTGTCCACGGTCTTGGGGCCAAGGCCGGGTACCAGCAGCAGATCCTCTGCCCGGGAGAACGGGCCTACCGCAGTTCGGTACGCGATGATGTCGTCAGCCCTTCCTGGCCCGATACCGGGAAGCTTCTGCAGCTCCTCGGCCGTCGCAGTGTTGATGTTGACCCCGGCCGATGCCGGCGACGCATCGGGCGAATCGACCTTCTCTCCGATGCCGGGTATGTAGAAGTGGTCCTCGTCTCTGGCGCGCAGCGAGGGGTTGACTCTCCTAGTGTCGGCGTCACCTGTGAGTCCTCCTGCCATCTCCAGCACGTCTTCCAGCCTGTCGCCCGGCTGTACGGAGTAGACGCCCGGACGGTTCACCGCGCCGTTGACGTATACCTTGAGCTCAGGCTGCGGCGTGGCAGTGGGAAGCGTCACCACGATCGGGCCGGGAGAGGGCTGTAGCAACAGCACGGTTGCTCCCACTCCAAGGGCGGCCAGGCAGAGAAACAGGAGGACGAGCTGAATGGACGGTTTCAATAGGGAACTCACACCGGGGACAGGGCCACTATAGGCGACGCATATATGGGTGTCAAGAAACCTCATGAACCGTCGTCTGGACTCACACCGGCAGGCGAAAGTGAGATATTACAATTGACGCAAGCCTGAGTGTTGTGCTATATTCTGCGTCACTAATTCCAGAACCAACGGCGGGGGGAAGGGCATACCAAGGGAGTACAGGACCAACCAGCGTATCAGAGTGCCTGAGGTGCTTGTCGTCGACGAGCAGGGCGAGCAGCTTGGCACTATGCCCACGCTCCAGGCCATTCAGCTTGCACAGGAGAGAGGCCTGGACCTGGTGGAGGTAGCCCCTGCGGCCCAACCGCCCGTGTGCCGCCTTCTCGACTATGGGAAGTTCCGCTACATCCAGACCAAGAAGGAGCGCGAGGGCCGCAAGACACAGAAGGTGAACCTGCTGCGCGAGGTCCGGTTCCGGCCCCGCATCGGTGAGCACGACATGGCGGCCAAGCGCCGGATAGTCAAGAAGCTGCTCGACGAAGGCTCCAAGGTCAAGCTGACCGTCATGTTCAGAGGCAGAGAGATTACGCATCAAGACTTGGGAGTCGAGCTCCTGCGAAGGACGGCAGAGGCCTTCAAGGATGAGGCCAAGCTGGAGAAGGCTCCCACCATGGAGGGGCGCAGGTTGAGCATAGTGATAGCTCCGCTCGGCCAGCAGCGCGCCAAGGTCGAGAAGGAACAGGACGCCAAGGACAGGAGAGAACAGGAGGCGGTGGCGAATGCCTAAGCTGAAGACGCACAAGGGGGCGAAGGCCAGGTTCCACGTGACGGGCACCGGCAAGGTGTTGCGCATGAAGGGCCACCGAAGCCACCTGCGCCGGAAGAAGCCCGCCAGGGTGCACCGGCTGTATCACAAGAAGCACGAGGTCAGCTCCTCGGATCTGAACAGGATCCACAAGGTGCTGCCGTACCTGTAGACCGCACGGAGACTAATCGTGGCCAGAATCAAGCGCGGCGTGGCCGCAAGGCAACGGCACAAGAAGCTGCTCAAGATGACCAAGGGCCATCGCGGCGGCCGTCACAACCTCTACCGGCAGGCCAAGGAGTCGATGCTGAGCGCGCTCAGCCACGCCTACAACCATCGCCGGGAGCGCAAGGGCGACATGCGGCGCCTGTGGATCACACGCATCAACGCCGCGGCTCGCGAGCACGGGCTGTCCTACAGCCGGCTGGTCTACGGACTGGGCCTGGCTCAGGTGGCGGTCGACCGCAAGATGCTGGCCGACCTCGCGGTAAGGGATCCCGCCGCCTTCGCGCAGCTCGCAGCCATGGCCAAAGAGGCCGCGGCTCCGGCGGTTGCCTCCGCCTGACGCAGACCCGTTTCACTGCGGCGCAAGGCAGCCTTCAGCACACCACCTTCGCCGATAGACCGCGTTTCTTGCTACCCATCTAATTCATCCGAGGGCGTTCAACTTGTGCCACGCTCATATGCCCGGAGTGGTTGGAAGCGCGAGACGAGTCCGCCGCGGCCAGGGGCCTTCTATTGTCCAAGGCAACTGACTCGGGGTATTGCTTTGAAGGCAAGCAGTTCAGTATTTAGCCCGCGTACCCGCTCACGCTGAGCCTGTCGAAGCGCGAGCGGGGGCAACTACCCCCTCTCTGACTCTCCCCCTCGGAAGGGGGAGGGAAATCCCTTCCCCGGTCTACGGGGGAAGGTCAGGATGGGGGCATCCCCTGCGCTCACCGCTCAATGGGTTCGACATGCTCCCCCCCCCCCCATCGGCGTGCGGGGCGGGCTATGAGCTGGAAGATCGGCTCGCCGGCTATAGTCTAAAGTACCTGCGCCGCCGTCGCACACAGGTTGAGCGCGTCCTCGTGATGCCTTAAGCTGAGACCAGGTGATGCCCATGCGAGTAGCCAGGCCAGCGCTCCGCTACGTCATGTTTGCGCTTGTTGCGCTGCTGCTGCTCACGAGCAGGGGCTCACTGAACCTGTCGCCCGTTGGCGAGCTGGCCGCGCCCCATAGCTACTCCCTGGTTCAGTGGGAGCTTGCCACCTTTCCGGAGAAGTGGCTGTACAGGCTCGGACTGGCTCTTCCCGGCAATGCGCTAGACAGGCATGGCGAAGAGGAACTTGTTTGGGAGTTCTTCGAGCTGGCAGACCAGCGGCGCAGCCTTGAAGCGGCGATCACGGATGCAAGCGCAGGCGCCGGGACTGGCAGCCTCGAATCTCTGCAGGCAGAGCTGGCGACGGTGGAGGCTGACCAGGCTGCCATTCGCAACAGGGCGGAGGAAATCATGGAGGGGGAGATCGATTCGATTGTGTTCCGGGAGGGGCTGCACGTGGGTGGGCCGCTCAGCGCGATCGGGGTGCACTTCCCGCCCGTAGACTTCCGGATTCAGGCATCACCGCCCGTGACCGTGGTCTCTCCGCGCGACCGTATCGAGAGGCTTGAGGACGTGCTGCTCAGGCCCGAGACTCCAATCGAGGAGAGGGAAGCGTTGGAGCAGGCGATTCTCGATGAGCGCAATCTGTCCGCGCTGGTGCAACCCACAGGAGGGGTGGCCACCGTCCCCGCGGTGATCTCGCCAAACTTCTCCTTGCACGGCACGCTGGTGACCGCAGCCCACGAGTGGATGCACCACTACCTCTTCTTCCATCCGCTAGGCCAGGGCTACGGCAGGACCGACGAGCTCACGACTCTCAACGAGACCGTCGCCAACATCGTCGGCGATGAGGTTGGCAACCTCGCGTACGAGCGGTTCAGGCCGCCGCAGGAGATCTCGCCTCCCACACCTGAGAATACCCCGCCTCCCCCTGAGGAGGAGCCGTTCGATTATCGAGCGGAGATGCGCGCCACCCGGCTGAGGACGGAGGAGCTGCTTGCGGAAGGTCGGATCGACGAGGCGGAGCGCTACATGGAGGAGCGCAGGCTGTTCCTGGCCGATAACGGCTACCACATCCGCAAGCTCAACCAGGCGTACTTCGCGTTCCACGGTAGCTACGCCGACAGCGCGGCGTCGGTAAGCCCGATTGACGGGCAGCTCAAGGCGCTGCGGGAAGCAAGCGACTCGCTCGGCGATTTCGTGCGGACGGTGGCGGTCGTCTCAAGCTACGACGAGTTCCTGCAACTGCTGGCGGAGCTTGGCATAGAGAACTGAGGCGGTCGGTCGCCGGGCGTAACAGGCGGCAGGCCCCGCAGACCACAGCCCTAGCCGGAGCCGTCGCGCTTGTCCCCGGTCTCCTCCGCGGCGGGAGCAGCGCTCCCAGGCTCACGCGGCACCGGCTGGAGGTCGCCGTACCGGCCCCTGGCAGAGTTCCACCTCACGGATAGCAGGTCTCTCAGCATCAGGAAGCTGTCCCTGACAGGCTTTACCTTGCTGCCCTCCATGAAGTACCAGTCTATCGGCACCTCCCGGATGCGCATGCCCATCCTGCGCGCTAGGAAGAGCACCTCCACGTCGAAGCCGAAGCCAAGGGCGCGCTGGAGCGGAAAGAGGGCCTCGGCTGCTCCGGCAGCAAAGCACTTGAAGCCGCATTGCGTGTCGGAGAGACCTGGCACGGCGAGCAGCCTCACCATGCCGTTGTAGGCGCGGCCCATCGCGTGCCGCGATGCCGGCTCGCCGATGCGCCGGGCGCCGGGCGCCTCGCGTGAGCCTATCGCCACCTCGAAGTTAACCATCTGCGGCGGCAGGAACCGCTCCACCTGCTCAATGGGCATCGACAGGTCGGCATCGGCCAGGAAGCGGAACTCGCCGCGGGCCTCCAGCATGCCAGTCCGTACCGCTGAGCCCTTGCCTCCGTGGGCCAGCCTCACAAGCCGTATCTCGCCGTGCTCGCGGGCGGCCGCTTCCACCAAAGCCGCTGTGCCGTCTACGCTGCCGTCGTCCGCGACTACCACCTCCCACGAGTAGTCCTGCGAACCCGCGTAGGCGGCGACGGTGTCCAGGGTCTGGGCAATCCGTGCCTCCTCGTTGTACGCAGGAATCACGATGGAGAGGAAGGGCTGCGCCAAGGAACCAGCTCCCTGCTCAGTCCACCTGGTCCAGGCGGAAGGCCGCGTGCAGGGCGCGGACTGCGTCCTCCACCCTGTCTTCGGCCACGATGCAGGTGATGCGTATCTCCGAGGTGGTGATCATCTCGATGTTCACGTCGGCCTCGTACAGGGCGCGAAACATGCGCGCCGCGTATCCGGGGTTGTGCTGCATGCCCGTGCCCACGATGCTGACGTTGCCCAGGTTGGCGTCGCTGACGCAGCCGCGGGCGCCCATGCCCTCGGCCACGGGCTGCACAATCTCCATTGAGGCCGCCAGGTCGGCGCGTGCGACCGTGAAGGTGAGGTCGGTTATGCGCTCCACGCTCGCGTTCTGGACGATGGTGTCCACGCTGATGCCCTTCTCCGCCAGCGGCTCGAACAGTGAGGCCGAGATGCCTGGACGGTCGGGCACCCCCAGCACGGTGATCTTGGCCACGTTCTTGTTGTGGGCTATGCCGCTAACCCGGTTACGCGTCTCCATAAGTTCCTCTCAGTGTATGAGTGTACCCGGCACGTCCTTGAAGCTGGACGTGACCAGGATGGGTATGTTGTACATGGCTCCAAGCTCTATCGAGCGAGGATGCATCTTGGCGCCGTAGCTCGCCAGCTCCAGCATCTCCTCGTATGTGAGGCTCTCCAGGACCCTGGCGTCCGACACCACCCTTGGGTCGGCGGTGAAGATGCCGTCCACGTCGGTGTAGATCTCGCAGACCCTCGCCTCCAGTGCCGCTGCAAGCGCCACGGCCGTGGTGTCCGACGCTCCGCGGCCAAGCGTCGTGATCTCGCTGTCCTCCGTGGCGCCCTGGAAGCCGGCCACCACCACTATCCGGTCCTCGCGCAGCTCCGCGAGGATGCGGCTGGGGTCGATGCCCACGATTCGGGCCCGCGTGTAGTCGGTGTCGGTCTGGATTCCGGCCTGGCCGCCGCTCAGCCCGATGGCGGAGTAACCCAGCGCGCGTAGGGCCATCGTTACGAGCGTACACGACACGATCTCGCCGGTGGAGAGGAGCAGCGCAAGCTCCCGCGGGTCCGGGCTGTCGGTTACCGTGTGGGCTTGCTTGATGAGGTCGTCTGTCGTATCGCCCATCGCCGAGACCACGGCCACCACCTGGTTGCCGTCCTCCCTGGAGCGGGCGATGCGCCTGGCCGCCGACTTGATGCGGTCGGCATTCGCAAGCGAGCTTCCGCCGTACTTCTGGACAATGAGGCTGTTCATGGTTCGCTCCGTATCTCCGTCAGTTGCAGTTCACCACGTGCGCCCCCAGGGCCGAGGGCGTCGTGATCCTGATGCTTGCCTGGAACCCCAGCTTGTCGGCTGCGTCCGCCATCTCGAAGCCGATGGTCATGAACCGGGATGCGGCCAGCGCCAGCACGCTCGATCCTCCGCCGGAAAGGAAGGCACACAGTGCGCCGGCACTCTCGGCGGCGCGGATGACGTACTTCATGGCCGGGAATATCGCTGCACGCGCGGGCTGGTGCAGCCGGTCCTGAGTGGCCACGCGCAGGTTCTCCCCGCGACCCTGTGCGAGTGCGTTCACCAGCAGAGCCACTCTACCGATATTGTACACGGCGTCCTCACGCGTGACCTCGTTGGAGAGCACGGCTCTTGCCTGCCTGGTGGGCATCGGCACGTCCGGCACGAGGACTATGGCTCTGATCTCTGGCGGCGTGGGCACCTCGTCCGCGATTATCGAGTCGCCGTCGCGCACCACCACGCGGCAGCCTCCGAGCAGGGCAGGGGCGACGTTGTCGGCGTGGCCCTCCATCCGCGCTGCCAGCTGCAGGAGGCACGCCTCGTCGAGCGGGCTCTCGCAGAGTGCGTTGGCCGCCACCAGCCCGCCGACGATTGCGGCGGCGCTGCTACCCAGGCCGCGGGCCAGGGGTATGCGGTTCTCGCAGGTGACGGAGAGGTGCGGCGGCTCCTCTCCCGCCTCGCGGAAGAGGGCCTGCGCCGCGCGGTAGACCAGGTTTCCCTCCGAGTTGCTCAGGGTGTCTGCGCCCTCGCCGAGGGCGCGCACGTGAGGCGTTGTGGAAAGCTCCACGTGCACGTCGTTCCACCAGTCCAGTGCCATGCCAAGGCAGTCGAAACCGGGGCCAAGGTTAGCCGTGGTGGCGGGCACTCGCACGCTGACGCTTCGTGAACGCATAGCACGAGTATACAGGGCGAAACGGCGCGGATTCAAGGAACCGCGATCTGAGGGCGCACAGCTTACGAATCTTACATTTTGCGGCGGGTACTACCACAACCCGTCTCACTGCGTTACAATGAACGGCGGAAGCGACTCAGGGGCACACACTGGGTGTCCCCAAGGAGGTGGAGATGACGACCTACAGCCGAACCGGTTCTGGCGCACTACACGCGCCGCGGGCTACCCAAAAGGCCCTTGAGCAGGAGGTCATCGACCGCTTCCTTGCGCGTGCTTCGGCGCTGGGCATGACGCCCACGCCGCTGAACATCAAGCTGCTTGGCGGAGGCTTGATGGGCCTCTGGGAGACGGCCGGCACGTATCGCGTGTCTTGGCGAGAGGCGGTGAGCGTGGGCATCCCGGGCGTCGCAAGCATCTCGATGCGCCTGCCCCGCAGCGGCGTGTTCACAAAGTACAACGCGGACAAGGTGCTGATGAGCGTGGAGGCGGAGGCCTACCGCCTGCCCTTGTCCACCCTCAACGAGATCGAGGAGACGGCGGTGCTGGCGGAGGAGGTTGATCCCATCCTGGCGGTGAGAGTGGCCGGCCGCTGGTTCGAGGTTTACCGCTGGCTCAAGCGGCCCTACGTGCTCTCGGACGACGAGGCGCGGCACATGGCCGCGATCCGGTAGCGGAACGAAACACAGTGTGATTGATGGAGTGGGCTGACGCTAGTCAGCCCACTCTTGTTATGGTTGTTTCGCCGCCCCCCTCAACCCCCCAACCCCATCACCGTGTCCACGTCCTTGTCGCCGCGGCCGCTCAGGCACATCACCACCACCGCGTCCGCGGGCAGCGTCGGCGCAAGGCGGCTCACGTAGTACACCGCGTGCGCAGGCTCAAGCGCCGGTATGATGCCCTCCGCCGTCGAGAGCAGGTGGAAACCCTCAAGCGCCTGCGTGTCCGTCACGGCGACGTACTCCGCCCGGCCCGTGTCCTTCAGGTAGCTGTGCTCCGGCCCGACGCCCGGGTAGTCCAGTCCCGCCGATATGCTGTGCGTCTCCCTCACCTGTCCGTGCTCGTCCTGCAGCAGATACGACATGGCGCCGTGCAGCACGCCCGGCCTGCCCGCCACGAGAGTCGCAGCGTGCTTCGCCGACTCGGTGCCCTCGCCGCCGGCCTCCACGCCCACGAGCCTCACCGACTCGTCGCCGATCATCGGGTGGAACAGGCCTATCGAGTTGCTGCCTCCGCCCACGCATGCCACGGCGTAGTCCGGCAGCCGGCCCTCCGCCTCGATCGCCTGACTGCGCGCCTCCTCGCCGATGACCGACTGGAAGTCTCGTACCATCATGGGGTAGGGATGCGGGCCCACTGCGCTTCCGAGCAGGTAGTAGGTGGTGCGCACATTCGTCACCCAGTCCCGAATGGCCTCGTTGATGGCGTCCTTGAGCGTGCGGCTGCCCGACGTCACGCCGCGCACCTCCGCGCCAAGCAGGCGCATGCGGTACACGTTGATGGCCTGCCTGCGCATGTCCTCCTCGCCCATGTACACCAGGCACTCCAGCCCCAGCATGGCACAGGCCGTCGCGGTGGCGACGCCGTGCTGTCCGGCGCCCGTCTCGGCGATGATGCGCTGCTTGCCCATTCGCACGGCTAGCAGCGCCTGTCCGAGCGCGCTGTTGATCTTGTGCGCGCCGGTGTGCGCCAGGTCCTCGCGCTTCAGATAGATGCGAGCGCCGCCCAGCCTGCGCGACAGGTTCTCCGCGAAGTACAGCGGCGTGGGCCGGCCAACGTACGTGCTCAGATAGTGCGACAGCTGCGCCCGAAATCCCGCGTCTTCGCGAGTGGCGTGATACGCGGACACCAGCTCCTCAAGGGCGGTCATCAGCGTTTCCGGTACGTACCGGCCGCCGTGCGCGCCGTAGCGGCCCCAGGGGTCCGGCAGATTTTCGAAGCTGAGGCTCATACCGCGGCCTCGCCGCCGGGCGACAGCTCCCTGTCGGTGCGCTGCACCTGCTCGATGAACCGCGCGATCTTCGCCGCATCCTTCCGGCCGTCCGTCTCCACGCCGCTTGACACGTCCAGGCCCCAAGGCCTCACGCGCTGCATCGCCTCCGTGACGTTCTCCGCGCTCAGGCCGCCGGCCAGCACGAACGGGTGGCTGCGAGCCAGCTCCCGGCCCACGTCCCAGTTGAACGCCTGCCCGGTGCCGCCCAGCACTCCCTCCTTGTAGGTGTCGAGCATCAACGTGCACCCGCCGTCGCGATAGGCGGTCACTGTCTCCTGAATGTCCTTCAGCACGTCCGCCTGCGGGGCGTCGCTGCGCACGTGCACCACCTTGACGACGGGTCGGCAAACCTGCGCGCAGTAGTCCATCGACTCATGGCCGGAAAGCTGGGCCAGGTCCATGTCGCAGTGGGTCAGCAGCCGGTTGACCTCCTCCAGCGGCTGGTTGGCGAACACACCCACCCACTGAGGCGCGCTGCCATGCCATCGCTCGCGGAACGCACGCACCAGATCGCGTGCGTCGTCCTCGTCCAGGCGTCTCCGGCTGCGCGGCTCGAAGAGTATGCCGAGGTAGTCGGCTCCCGCCTCCGCCGCGGCCAGGGCGTCGTCCAGCTTGCTGAGGCCGCAAATCTTGACTCTGGTCATGCCTGATCCTCGCTTTCGCCGGCTAGCCCAGGAAGTGGCGGAGCTGCGCGGCCTCCTCGACGTAGCGGAATACGTTGACGGCGGCGTCCCCCCTGTCCAGGCCGGCCCAGACGGCGCTGGTCAGCCCCTCGTGGACGCGGTCGATGTCGTCTGCGAACTGCGCCACCAGGCTCACGTACTTCTCGCCCAGCAGCTCTCGCACGCGCTGCTCGTTCGTGAAGCGTAGGGCGGCGCGCAGGTCGCCGTCCAGGCTCGGATACACCTCTCGCACGAACTCCAGGTCGTTGGGGCTGAGGCCGGCCATGCCCAGCAGCTCCGGCGGCACGCCGATGGAGTAGAGCGCCGCGGAGAACCCGATGGCCCTTGGGAGCGTCACGCCGCCGCCCAGCGTGCGTCCATAGCCGAACAGCCCGACGTGCATCCTGCGCTCCCGGCGCCTGGGCACGTATGCCGCTACGTTCGAGATGAAGCTGGCCAGCAGCTGCACCTGCGACTGGTACTCGGCCCTTGCCTTGTCGATGACCTCGCGGGCGCGGCGCTCGTCGACGGGCACGGGTTCGCTCTTTTCGTGCGCCAGAATCTCGGCGATTCCGCGCTGGACTTCGTCCCTGGAGTAGTCGTACTTGAAAGCGGACTGGACGGTCAGCGTGTGCGCGCTGGGGTACTCGGTGAAGGCGCGGCCGACGTTGAGTGGCGTCAGGTGGCCGCGGAAGGGCACGCTGCCTGCGCCGATTATCGGGAAGATGCCCAGGCCGATGCGCTGCTCAAGCTCGTGCAGCCGTTGTAGCGCCACCTTCAGGACAAGCTCGGCGGTGACCACGCCGTAGTTGAGGGCGGGATCGCTCCGGGCCAGGAACACTCGCTGGAACGGCAGGTCCCGGTTGCGCACGTACTCCTCCACGATGCTGTCGCAGGTGAGCATGCTTTCCAGGTCCTCGACGAGCGGGACCACCCTGAGCTCCTTGGGGCAGAACTCGCCGACCCAGTCCTTGACGATCTGATCGCCCAGGAGTGCGCTCTCCTCCTGCTCCACAATCACCTTCCGGTAGTACGCTTCTACCATCGCTAGCTCCCACGCCGACGTGGTCAGAGGCAGGATCACCTCCTGGATTGGGGCGTCGGCCTCCTCACCGTAGAAGGTGGTGGCGGTGTCCCATGCGGAGGGAATGCTCTGAAGCGCCTCCACCATGGACTTTCGCATGTTCCGCTCCACGCTTGGGTTGGGAACGCGCAGGGTCAGGGCGACGTCCCGGCCCAGGCGCAGGCCGTCGAAGACGCGGGAGTAGCCGGTGAGGAGCTTGCGCACGACGTGGTTGTCGGCCTCCTTGCCCTCGGAGTCCCACATCTGCTCGTCGCAGCCCAGCGCGAAGACGTCGACAGCCTCGTCGACCTCGCCCTCACCCTTCACGACGCCGTCGGCATCGGCGAAGGGCGCAGGCCTTGCGTTGTCCGGGTGCTGCGTGCTCATCACCTTTGGAATCAGTGCCACTGCGAACCTCCCGCGGGGCCGGCGACATGGAATGCGGCCGCGGCCGCCGGTTCCGACCCTCGCCCCATTATACGCGAATGTTGCAAGGCGGCTGAACCCCTGTGGGGGAGAGGTTTCCCCGCCCGCTCATGGTGAGATTGTCGAACCATTTGAGCGGGCAGTCCTCCACCGACGTCCGCTCACTTCCTTCGACAGGCTCAGAGCCTGCCCCGTACTTGATACGGGGATGAGCGGACTGCATGCGCCACACTCCGATACGGGGCCGCAATCCAGCGGATAGGGATAGACCCCTGCCTACGCTGGGGTGATCTGGTAGTGGCAGTCGTGGTAACGCGGCCCGCAATGGCCGGGAGCCGCTTGGCGTTGCTCCGGCGGTCGTCGGGAGCCCCGAGGGCTTACGCGGCTATTGGGAGCTCCGCAGGCGGTGTCTCGCAACGCGGGACGCCTCCCAGGGCTGACGAGTGAGGCGGCCTCCCATGCTCCGGTTGATCTCGCGCCACTTCGGCTCTTCATCCGGCGTGATGAACGTCACGGCCACACCGGCACGGCCCATGCGCCCCGTCCGCCCGACCCTGTGGGTGAACAGCAGGTCGGAATCCGGCAGGTCATAGTTGATCACCTGACCAATGCCATCGATATCCAGCCCGCGGGCCGCTACGTTGGTCGCCACGAGTATGGGCATGGCGCCGGAACGGAAGTCAGCCATCACGCGCTCTCGTGCGTTCTGGCTGAGATTCCCCTGCAGTGCGCCGGCCGGGTATCCCCTCTCTCCCAGTTGTGAGGCCAGCTTCTTCACGCCGCGCTTGGTCTTGCCGAAGACGATGACAGCCTCGCCGTCACGCCGGTCCAGCAGGGTTCGGAGCGCACCCATCTTGTCGGACTTCTCGATGTTGTAGACTAGGTGCTTCACTGCCGGCAGAGACTTCAGGTCTGCGTCCACCTCCACCGTGGCCGGGTCGCGCATGTACTTCGAGGCGGTCCTGGACACCCATTCCGGCATGGTCGCCGACAGGAGTGCTGTCTGCCGGCCAGATGGCGTCCTGCTCAGGATGGCCTCAACGTCGTGCGCGAACCCCCTGTCCAGCATCTCATCCGCCTCGTCCAGCACCATGAAGCGAACCGATTGCAGGTCAAGTGTGCCTTGCCGGATGTGGTCCAGCGTCCGGCCGGGGGTACCAATGATGATCTGGGCGCCGGCCTTCAGCGCAGCGTATTCCGGCCTGTACGACCGGCCGCCGTATAGCAGAGTGCAGCGCAGCGAGCGCGGCGACGCCATTGCCTCCGTTATCCCGGCCACCTGTATGGCCAGCTCGCGCGTGGGAACCAGGACCAGTGCCTGGACGCGCCGGTCCGATGGGTTGCACTGTTCTGCCAGTGGTACAGCGAATGCCAGGGTCTTTCCCGACCCCGTGCGCGCCTGCCCAATCACGTCCCGGCCCGCCAGAAGAAGGGGGATGGTCTTTTCCTGGATTGGCGTGGGCTCCGATATGTCCATGCGAGAAAGCGCCTCCCTCGTGGAGGCCTGCAATGCCATTGCAGCAAACACCGGGGCGCGGGAGACGGATGGGGCATCGCGCAGGGTTGGAGCCGCCTGGGCAAGCTGAGCTGCGGCGAACGGCCCCTCGGGTCGTGTGACTGACCGTGTCGCGGAGTTGCTGCGCCGCGTCTTGAAGCACGGAGAGCAGTATACCGGGCGGTCCTGGCTTGGCCGGAACGGGATCGTGGTGGACGTGCCGCATAAGGCGCATAAGGCCTGATGACGGCGCCTATAGCCGGCGTTAACACGCCGGACAGTGGTGGACTGTATTGCCATGAGGAAACGGACTCCTTATCCCAAAGGGCCACAAAAGCGAAAGACGGGATTAGTCCGTTATCCTGTGTGTAGCCTTGGTGCGAAATTATGGTATTGGCCCATTCTAACAGAAAACGCACAAGATAGCTCCCTTTCGTCAGGGCAGACCAGCCGTAGCCGGCGGAATGGTTGCGCACTCACCCCCGCATTGCGGGCGCAAGAGGCGCGTGATTTAATTGGGCCGTTGTGACGAATGCCGCGAACAGGCTTTGGATCGCCGCCGCGCTCGCCGCGCTGCTGCTCCTCGTGGCGGCTGCCTGCGGGCACAGGATGGTGGAGCCGGGCGCCTCGCCGCAGCCCGCGGGGCCGCCGTGCGGCGAGCACGCCTCCATCGAGCGCGTGCCCGTCGCTGAAGGCGTGTACGCGTACCCCGCGGAGGCGCTCGACCCGCCGTGGCTGGACGACCGCAGGTCGGACCAGATCGCCGATGCTGACCGCCTGGACGTGTTCTGCGACTTCCGGTTCGTCGATCTCGTTGAGGAGAGCGGCATCACCTTCCGGCACCGGCCGGTTGACGACGCAGCCCGCACCTACAAGGCCGTCCACTACGACCATGGCAACGGTCTGGCCGTCGCTGACGTGGACGGCGACGGCCTCCACGACATCTACTTCGTGAACCAGATTGGCGCGAATCAGCTGTGGCGCAACCTGGGCGGCGGCCGCTTCGATGACGTGACGGCGGCCGCAGGCGTGGCGGTCGATGACCGCGTGAGCGTGAGCGCGTCCTTTGCGGACATCGACAACGACGGCGACCCAGACCTGTACGTCACCGCCGTCCGCGCCGGCAACCTGATGTTCGAGAACGACGGCGCTGGCAGATTCCGCGACGTCACCGCTCAGTCCGGCACGGGCTACGCGGGCCACTCATCCGGCGCCGTGTTCTTCGACTACGACGCGGACGGCTTGCTCGATCTCTACGTCGCCAACGTGGGTCGGTACACGTCCGAGAGGCTGCGGCAGATGACGCTAGATGCGCCCGTCACAGAGTACGAGTCCGGCAGCTACGAGTTCCCCAACGGCCTGGAGGACGCTTTCGAGGGTCATCTGTACCCCGACCGCTCGGAGAGCAGCGTGCTGTACCGCAACCTGGGCGGCGGCCGGTTCGCGGACGTTACGGAGGAGGCCGGCCTGGCGGACGCTGCCTGGTCTGGCGATGCCACACCCCTGGACGCCAACGGCGATGGTCTGCCGGACCTGTACGTGCTCAACATGCAGGGCCACGACAGGCTCTACGACAACGTAGGAGGCCGCTTTGTGCTGCGGGAGGACGCATTCCCCCGCACGCCCTGGGGCGCGATGGGCGTCAAGGCGTTCGACTACGACAACGACGGCGACGTTGACATTTTCGTGACCGACATGCACTCGGACATGAGCGAGGACATAGGGCCGGAGAGGGAGAAGGCGAAGTCCAGGATACAGTGGCCGGAGAGCTTCGTGCAGAGCGACGGGCGCAGCATCTACGGCAACGCATTCTACGAAAACCAAGGTGACGGCACCTACCGGGAGGTATCCGACGATCTGGGCGTGGAGACCTACTGGCCCTGGGGCCTGAGTGTGGGCGACCTCAACGCAGACGGCTACCAGGACGCGTTCGTCACGGGCAGCATGAGCTTCCCGTTCCGCTATGCCGTCAACTCGCTGCTGCTCAACAACCGCGGCGAAGGCTTTGTGGACAGCGAGTTCATTCTGGGCGCGGAGCCGCGACGCGACGGGCGAACGGCCTCCCCAGCGTTCGAGATCGACTGCGCGGGCGTCGACCGTCTACACCGCCTGTGCACGGAGGAAGGATTGACCGGCCGCGTCGAGGTGTGGGGCGCCATCGGCTCCCGCTCGTCCGCGGTGTTCGACATTGACGGTGACGGTGACCTGGACATCGTGACGAGCGACTTCAACGCAGGGCCTCAGCTGCTGGTGAGCAGCCTTTCGGAGTCTCTGGACACGCTCAGCTACGTGAAGGTTGCGCTGGAGGGCACGGAGTCCAACCGCGACGGGCTGGGCGCAACCGTGACCGTCCACGCAGGCGGCAGCACGTACATCCGCGTCCACGACGGCAAGTCAGGCTACCTGTCGCAGAGCCTGCTGCCGCTGTACTTCGGGCTGGGCGACGCTGAGACAGTCGAGAGCATTGAGGTGGAGTGGCCGTCGGGGCGGCGGCAGAGCGTGTCAGGTCCGCTGGACGTGAACCAACTGGTGCACGTGCGAGAGGAGTAGGGCTGCTGCGGCCGGAGTCCGCTCACGCCCTTCGACACGCTCAGGGTGAGCGGACGGGCGATTAACCCGCCCATAGCCTGCCCCATACTTGATGCGGGGGTGAGCGGGCGCGCGATAAGCTCGCTCACGGTGAAGATTAGCGGACGCGTTAGGGGCCCGCTCATGGTGAGCCTGTCGAACCATTTGAGCGGGCCAGAGTCCACGGGACACAGCCTCCGCCCGTTGTCCGGCCTGCAGCAACCCGCTAGACTTGTGCCATGAGCCTGCTCCCACCCAGCCCGCGAATGCCGTCCTTCGCCCTCGTGAGGCGTGCGCTGGTGCCGGCCGCCGCGATGGCAGCCGCGGCACTGTCGGTCATCGGCTGCGCGCCCGCTGAGCCAACGACCCTTCCGACGCTGGACGGCGCGTCTCCGGATATCATCCTCCACGGCGGCCGCGTGATCACGATGGAGCCGGACATGCCTCGCGCGGAGGCGATAGCCGTGCGCGGCGATGAGATCGTCGCCGTCGGAGGCAGCGAGCAGCTGCTAGCGCTGGCCGGGCCGTCCACGCAGGTCGTCGACCTGGAAGGGAGGGCGCTGCTGCCGGGCTTCATCGACGCCCACAACCACATCTTCAGCGAGGCGATTCGCTCGGGAAATCCCTCGCTCCAGGAAGCTCAAGACTATGCTCTAAGCCTGGGCATCACCGCGATGGCCGACATGTCCGTGGAGCCGTCCGTACTCCTCGCGCTGCGCAACTTCCACGATTCGGGCAGGCTGCGCGTCCGCACGAGCGTCTACCCGCCGTACAACCTCCACTGTGGCGAGTTGCTCGGTCACTGGTACTCCGAGTTTCCGCCGGAGCGCGACCCGGACGCCATGCTCCGAATCCTTGGCGCAAAGGTCTTCACCGACGGCTGGACGTGCGACCTGCTGCCGGCCTTCAGCTTTGAGCTGCGCGACGCCCCCGACACAGAGAGTAGCCGCGGCCACCTGCTCGTCGGGCCGGACGAGCTTGCCCGCGTGCTCGCGGAGTTGGAGGCGATGGGCTATCAGGCGGCTGTGCACGCGCTCGGCGACCGCGCAGTCGAGAACGCCCTGAACGCCATCGAGAGTGTGCTCGCTGGCTCGCCGAACGACCTGCGCCATCGCATCGAGCACAACATGTTCATACGCCCTGAGCTGATGGGCCGCTATGGTGAGACTGGCGCGGTGCCAGTGGTCTGGGGCTCGGAGGCGTGCCACATCCGGAACACGTCCCAGCGCGACTCGGATGGCCGGCTTACGCATCGCTGGGGCGGGCCGGAGACCCACCCGTGGATCAACCCCTGGCGCTCGCTGCTGGACGCCAACCCCGGCCTGCCTGTTGCTTTCCACAGCGACATGTCGTGGGGCGAGCCGGGCCCTCTGGCCTATCTCTACAGCCTGGTCACACGCAACGAGGTGTTCCTAGACGGTTCGCCCATATGCGAGGCGCCGGAGTGGTTGAAGCACGAGGCCGTTGACGTCGAAGACGCGCTGCGCATGATGACCACCGGCGCGGCCTACGCGCTGCACATGGAGGAGAGGACCGGCTCGCTCAGGCCCGGCAAGCTCGCCGACCTGGTCGTGCTGTCGGACGACCCGCTGGAGGTCGACCCGGAGTCGCTGCACCTGCTGAAGGTGCTGGTGACGATGGTCGGCGGGCGCGTGGAGCACTGCGCGGCGGAGGCTCAGTCGCTGTGCCCCGGATTCGCAGAAGGCGGCTAGGCCTGCAGGGCGCGCGTCGCCCTGCGTCTGCCTTGGCTCCAGGTGATCATGAAGGCCATCACTCCCACGGCTATCACCAGCCCGGATGCGCGGAACACGTCCTCGATGCTGCCGCCGCTCTCGATGAGGCTGCCGCCCACGGAGCCGGTGAGCACGCCCATGATGAGCACGGCGTTGGTGAAGCCGATCAGGGTGCCGTAGCCGTAGATCCTGCCCAGGTCTGTGGTGATGGCCAGCGAAGATGGAAGGGCGGCGCTTTCCGAAAGCCCCAGCAGCAGGAACAGCACCAGCAGCACCATGACAGTGCTCGCGAGGGGGAGCGCCTCCGTGCCTGCGGCCATCAGCAGTCCTCCGCCGACGACCAGCAGGCTGCGCGGTACGTGGTCGGCCAGGCGACCGAACAGCGGCTGAAATATGCTCGAAATGATGGCGCGCGAGCCGATCACCAGGCCAACAAGCGTCGCGCTGGCCAGAAGCGATTCGGTCATGAATATGGCAATGAAGGTGAACACGGAACCCATGCCCAGGCCAAAGGTGTAGTTGAAGATCATCAGCGACCACACGCGCAGGTCGCCGGCCATCTCGCGGAAGCTGGGCACCACCACATCATCCTCTCTTCTCCCGCCTGATGTATCCGGCAGCAGGAACGTCACCATGAGCACGGCCACCACCGCGGCGGCGGCCAGCGTGAGGAACGTGGCGTCCACGCCGAAGTTGTCCTTGAGCACTCCGCCAACCAGCGGCCCGGCGCCGAACCCTGCCGTGAACGACACCATGAACATGCCCATGTAGCGCCCCTCATGGCCCCTGGGCGAAAGCTCTCCGACCATTGCGAGCGCGGACGGGAACATGCAAGCTGCGCCGATACCCATGCCCATGCGCAGGAGCGTGACGATCTGGTACGAGTCGGCCATGGAGAGTCCGATGCCGATGAACACGTACACGGAGAGCCCGGCGAGGATGAATCGACGCCTGCCAAGTCGGTCGCCCAGCCTTCCGACGATCGGAGTGAGGGGTGTCTGCGTGATCGCAAAGCCTGAGAACGCCAGGCCCAGCCACACACCCGAAGCGCCCAGGTCTCGTACGAACACGGGCAGAATGGGCACCACCATGCCCAGCCCGCTGGCCATCACGAACATGGAGAACCACAGGATAGCAAAAGCCCGCCATCGGCGGGCCGTCGAGGTGGACTCTAGAGCCGGGGTGTTCACTTCGGGTGCCTGACCGCGATTGTATCACTCGGTACGCCTACCGCACAACAGGCAGGAATTGGTACGGCGGCGTGCTAGAACTAATCGTTATGAGACTCTGGGCGGTAGGCGCGTATTTCGGCCCTTACGCTGCTCGCGTGAATGTGTGGGTAGTCACCACGAACTGATAGGCGCTACGCCGGTGAGTGCATGGCTCAAACCCCGCGCGAGTGCGCAAGCAGGTGCCCAACGTGGCAAGCAGCTGCCAGGGCCGTGATTCTCGGACGTGGCGGAAGCCGGCCCCCTAGACTGCTCTGCGCACCGTGCGGCCGCGCGTAAGCACCGCGGCCGCAGCGAATAGCGTCGTGGCCACCAGCGCCATCGCCGGCCCGGACGGCAGGTCGACGTAGTACGACAAGTATAGGCCGGTTACCGCCGACGCCGCTCCAAGAAACGCACCTAACGCCATGACCTCCACGAACCTCTTTACGAGCAGGTATGCAGTGGCCGCGGGTGTTATCAACATCGCCATGACCAGTACAATGCCCGCCGCCTGTATGCCAATGACGATAACCAGCGCGAGAAGAGCAAGCAGCACGTACTCCAACAGACTCGTGTTGATACCGACTACGGATGCGCCAACTTCGTCGAATGTCGTGTATACAAGCTGGCGGTGAAAGCCGTAGAGCCCAGCCAGCACTACGGCCGTCATACCAAGGGAAACGAACACGTCTGTCTGCGATACGCCCAGCACCTGCCCGAGCAGCAGGTCCTCTATGTCCACGCTGATACCGTCGGCCCTGGCCAGCAACACGAGGCCCAGAGCAAACGTGCCGGCGAAGATGATGCCAATGGACGTATCCTCGCTGATGCCCGTGCGCCTGCTAACTAAGCCTATTAGCACTGCAACCGCTATTCCTGCGGGAACCGCGGCGAAGAACGGGCTTACGCCCAGCAGGAATGCCACTACCATGCCCGGCAGGACGGCATGAGCGAGCGCGTCGCCCATGAAGGCGCGCCCGCGGGTGATGACGTATGCGCCCACCAGAGGACACATCACGCCGACCAGCACGGAGACGATCATGGCCCGCACCATGAAGCTGTACTGGAAGGGGTCCAGAACGTAGTCCACTACGCAGTCCCGCTCCCGGAGGTGAAGTGGCCCGGAGCAAACTCTATGCTGTGGGAGCCGTACAACTCCTCCAGCACCTCCGTCGTGAATGCCTCGTTAGGGGGGCCGTAGGCGCAGACGTGGTGGTTGATGCACAGCACCAGGTCGAATCGCTGAGACAGGTTCGTCAGGTCGTGTGTTGCCAGCAGCACGATCTTGCCCTCGTCACGAAGCGTCTGCAACACCTCTACGATGCCCTCCTGGCCGCTCACGTCCACTCCGCTGAATGCCTCGTCAAGGAGCACGCAGCAGGCCTCCTGCGCCAGAGCACGAGCGATGAACACGCGTTGGCGCTGCCCGCCGGAGAGCTCCGTTATAAGGGAAGAGCGCTGCTCCCACATCCCCACGCGCTCCAGGCAATTCCTCACCGCATCGCGGTCCCGGCGGCCGAGCTGCCGGAACAGGCCCAGTTTCCAGGTACGTCCCATTGTGACCACGTCAGTCACAGTGGCGGGAAAGGCCCAGTTGATGCTGTCTCGCTGTGGCACGTAAGCCAGGGCGCCCCTCGCGGACGCCGCCCCAAGCAGCTTGATGTTGCCCTGCGCCACGGGTAGCGTTCCGGCAATGGCGCCGAAGAGAGTGCTCTTGCCGGCTCCGTTGGGTCCCAGGACGCCCGTTAGGGTGCCGGGCCCCACAGAGAATGAAACGTCGGCTATTGCGGTGTGCCCGCCGCGAACAACACAGAGTCCCTCGCAGACAATTCCGGGATCGACAGTCTCCCTCATTTGGCCTCTCCACATGCGGTTGAGGCGCGAGGAAGCCCACGCGCCCGGCGGGTTTCCCTGAAGTGGCTGAAACCTGGTATCAATACCTCAGTTGGACTAGCGTCGTTCCGCTGAAGCATGGATTCTGAGTCAACCCCGAATGGGTATTGCGCAGGTATGCGCTCATGAGTGACCATCTGGTAGAATAGCATATCCGATGCGGGATATCAAGCGTGGGGAGCGTCACCAGGTAATAGTAGTACGAGTTGTAGATGGAGATACTCTCAACGTTCAGAGCACACAGGGCAGTCAAGTATGGTCGGTGCGCCTTTACGCCATAGACGCTCCTGAACGAGGGCAACCGCACAGTCGCGCAGCTACAACATACCTCAGACGCATCGCCCGGGACAGACTCTTCACGCTTGAGGTTGTTGAACGCTACGACCGTTATGGCCGCATCATAGGCATTTTACGCTTCGGGGATCATCCCTGGCACACTCTCAATCATCTGATGGTTGCAAAGGGACTTGCCTTCGCGTTGAACCGATATGGAACGTTGGATGGCATCAATGATGCACAGGAACTCGCCCAAGCCGAGAGAATAGGAATGTGGGCTACAGATGGAGTTTTGATACGCCCGTGGGACTACAGGGACAAAGAACGACGAGAAGAATTGGCCTTGTACCGAAGGCGGGAGCGAGAAGCCGCAGCAAGACTAGCAGAAAGAATATCTGCCCCTACACCCCCGGCAAGGCCAGTGATCGTTGAAGCCCTAGAGATACTGGGCGGCTGTGGCTACCTTATAGTAGTATTGCTGTTAGTCGTCGGAGGGATATTGCTATTTTTCACACTTATCGACCTCGCGTGGGAGACCCTAGCAAATCTCTGGGGCTAGGAATCTTGGAAGCGAAAGGAGCAACGATGCTACAAGAGGACCGCGACTTCATTGAAGCCTTCAACCTCTTTCATCTGGCGATTGCGACAACGGTACATGCCCTTGATCAAGGCTTATACCAGCGAGATACGCTACCCAAGCGTTTCTCTGCCGCTCTCGAATTAGTTGTGTCCGAACTAGAGCCTCGTCTACGAGCTTCCGCACGAGATCCTTATCGCCAACTGCATCGTGACTTTCTTGAGATGTTTGAACATCCATCCGGCACCTCCTAGTCAAACTGCGGCACTACCGGGTGCTCCCATGGATGTCCCGGACCCGCTCAAAGAGGGCGGTGCGAGTCGGACCGGCAACTGCCTGGAGTTCTCAATGATCTCGGGCCATCGACCGTGAGACTGAGACCGGAGGTCAGAAAATGGCGCCGTCGGTTAGAGCTTTCCTCAGGAACCTGAGAGTGCCTATGCCGTGGCGGCTCCGGTCCAAGTTGGCCGCGCTCAACAACATCAGGAAGGTGACGAGAGCGCGGTGGTGCTGCGGCAATACGGGCCAACCTGGCTGTTGAGAGTGAGTGGAGGCTCCCGGAGGGAGTCACACGAAAGCAGGTTTACCCGGATTCTGAATCGCCGCTAGAGAGCTCGGACGGCCTCCTCAATGGCGTTAGTAGCTTCCTGGTAGGCAGTTCTCGGCGGAAACACCAGAGGCTCTCCGAAGTGGACCTCCACCGAACCGCGCCTCAAGATTGGGTACTTGGCCGGGCTGCCAAATCGTTTGATCTGCAGCTTCATGGGCACAACCGGCAGACGTCCCTCCACGGCAACAAGACCGGTGCCGTTCTTGAACGGAAGAATCGGGCCTCCGACCGTCAGCTTACCCTCGGGGTAGATCAGCACCGACCAGCCGCTGTCCAGTATTTTGCCCATGTTTTCGAGGCTGGGGCGTATGGGGCCATCCTGCGCCAGTGGGAAGCCGTTGCCCAGAAGAGGGTTGAGCACCGAGCGTACAGGGTTTCGCCACAGCTTCGCGGCGGCGGCAATGGCCAACCGGCGTCGCCACGTCTGCGGAATGGCCTTGATGATGAGCGGGTTGTCCAGGCCAAGGTGATGGTTTGACGCGAACAACACCGGGCCCTGAATGCCCTGCAGCCTGTCCTGTCCATGCACACTCAGGCTATAGGGCGCCAGCACGACCGGGAACAACATGGTGCGCTGCAGGAACCCCCGCGCCATCCGGCACCACCAGCGCATTCCCCAAGCGGGGAACCGGTTCATAACAGGATTGGCCGCGCTTTCGTCAAGCATCCGCTGGAGCCGGCCCACGGTCGTTTCCTCGTCAACCTGGCTCTCGTCGAGGTAGACGCCCAGGTTTGATTCCACGGCGGACAGCAGCTCGACTCTTCCGAGCGAGTCCAGGCCCAGGTCGTTTCCGAGGGTCATGGCGTGGGTCACTTCCTTCGCATCCACAGGCGCCACCTCGGCGATGATCTCCGCGAGGCTCGGCGCGCCGTCCCGCCGACGTGCTGAGGCCGCATCCTGCCGATTGGGCGCAGCCGCCGGGGTTCTCAACTGTCCGCTTTCGGCTATGCCGGTCAGAGTCTCGATCAGGGCAGGCTTCCTCACCTTTAGCGTGTGGGTACGCGGAAAGTCCTCCTCGGGCCACACGGTGAAGCCGCGTACGTGCTGTTGTTCCGCAAGCTGCGCGTTTGCCCACGAGACGATAGCTTCGGGATCGTGGTCGTCCGCGAGAATGAGCGCCGCATGGACCTCAACGCTCCCATTGCGCGGCAGGCCAACCACCGACGAATCAGTCACGCCCGGGTGCCGGTTGAGCACCGCTTGAATGTCGTCGGGGTAGACGTTCTGGCCGCTGGGCAGGACTATCATGTCCTTCAAGCGTCCGCGTATGTGCAGGAAACCCTGCTGATCAAAGTGGCCCAGATCACCGGTCCTGTACCAGCCGTCCACGAATGCTGCCGCCGTCTGATCTGGTGCATTGTAGTAGCCGGGGGAGATGCTCTCTCCGCGCGCCAGGATTTCGCCCTCGCTGCTGATTGCCACTTCGACGTTGGGCAGCGGACGCCCCACTGAGCCGGGTCTGCGGTCCTCCAGCGTGTGGTTGCTTATGACGGGCGATGCCTCGGTGGCGCCGTAGCCCTGGACGATCTTCACACCCATCAGTTCCCACTTACGGCCCAAATCCGGATCCAGCGCAGCGCCGCCTGAGACTATGAAGTCCAGCTTCCCGCCGAACTGCCGGTGGACTCGCCCGAACAGGCGCCTCCGCAGACGGAACGGAGTCTTTTCCGCCAGCTTCATCAGCTTGCCCCAAAGTGCCCCTTTGCCCTGACGCCGCACCTCTCGCTCTATGCCGTTCATCAGCAGTTCAAGTCCCTGGGGCACCAGCAGCAGGGTGGTAATACGGCGCTCACGCATCGTGCGGGCAAGCACCGCCGGTTGGCGGCTGGTGGGGTATGTTACGCTGGCGCCAAAGTGGAGCACAGCTAGGAGGCCGCCCATCTGCTCATACATGTGGCTCAGGGGCAGGATTGACAGGAGCCGGCTGGAGGTATCGCAGGTGATGTACTGTGTAATGCCCTCGATATTGGCGGTCAGGTTGCGATGAGTCAGCATGACGCCCTTGGGGTCTCCCGTTGTGCCTGAGGTGAACATGATTTCGACGAGGTCGTCAGGGTGGATATCCACCGGTTCCGGATCCGGAAGCCCGTATATTGCGCTCTCCATCTCCTCGAAAGTGATTTCCGGCACTCCGAGGTCAGCGTCGCCCTTGGGCGTATAGCGGGAGGTGAAGGCCAACCTCGGCGAGGTGCGGGCTATCACTCGGCTCACGTAGTCTGGGGCGCTGCGAAGGTCCAGGGGTATTACCACCACGCCTGCTCTCACACATCCCAGGAACGCCAGCACCCACTGCGGGGAGTTCGGTCCCCACAGCACCACCTGGTCGCCCTTGGACAGCCCGCGGGACTGGAGCAACGAGGCCACCTGGCCGGACTCGCTCCAGAGCCTGCTGTAGCTCCAACGCAGGAATCGGAAGCCGGGCTTGAACAACAGGGCGTCGCGCTGGCCGTAGCGGCGGGCCCTGCTCTGCAGGAAGTCAACCAGCGTTCTCTCCATGGCGGAGTCAGTTCTATAAGCCGCTCGATCCATCCAGTCCTCCCGTCGGCAACTCGACGGCGCGCGAGTATGACATGTGCTCGTCCAGCATCGCCCGGAGCGCGGCTTTCGCTCCGGTGCGCATTGGAGGAAAGTGAGCGAAGCAGATGGCATCGAAATCAATACGCAGCAGCTTCTCTAAAGAGGCCAAGGCCTGCACAGGATCCTCGCTGACTGCTGCGGCCGGCGGGCTGAGCCGCCAGCCCATCCTGTACTGCAGCGAGTCCCCAGTGATGACGAGACCACGGTCCGGCACGTATAGCGCAATGCTGCCGGCGGTGTGCCCGGGCAGGTGCACCGCACGCACCGGCAGGGTAAACGGCACCTCGTCTCCGTCCTCCAGCTCCACGTCCACTGGGATAGGCCCTCCGCTAATCCTGTGAAGAACGGGCGGGGCAAAGCGCGCAACCAGCGGCCCGCGGATTGGGCTGGACTGAACGTACCGACCGGTCAGCACGGCTGAATCCAGGCGGTGAGCCATCACCGAGATGCTCCTTCCCGCCACCAGTTCCGTGACGCCGGATGCGTGGTCAGGATGGTGGTGAGTGAGTACCAATGAGCGAACCGCTTCCATGGAGATGCCAAGGGCATCCAGGCCTCTGGCGATGATGCCTGAGCTACCGCGCATTCCCGCGTCGACGAGGAGGGCTTGGCCGCCCGCGATGAGCAGCGTGACCCTCGCACCGAGGGCGCGAATTTGGTACACGCCATCAGCAACCCGAATAGGATTGCCCAGCTTCACCTGCCAGCCTCCCTTGAGCAACACATGGCCCAGCCCCTCCGTTGACCTTGGGCTCCAGAGGCAAAGTATGCCATTTGCCTCCAGCCAAATCAAGACAGCACTGCTTTCGACGGCCGAAGCCGATTCGAGGCCAATGCGCCTTCTCTCACCGAATTTGGCGCGCGGTATTGACGCATGCCGTATGAGTAGGATATACTACAGGCATGACAAAGCGACTGCAGGTGATGCTGAACCATGAGGAATACGGCGAGATAGAGGCCCACGCCCGAGGCAATAGAATGACCGTAGCGGAGTGGGTACGGCAAGCACTGCGCAGAGCCAGGCAGGGCCCAGCCGGAAGCTTAGTGAGGGAAAGTCCGGCTACATACTTTACTCAGAGAGGATTAGTATATTATACTACAGATATGACAAAGAGACTGCAAGTGCTGCTGGATGAAAAGGAACTTGGAGAGATTCAGGACGTTGCCCGCGGGCAACGCCTGACTGTCGCGGAGTGGGTGCGCCACTCCCTGCGCCAGGCCCGGCAGGAACAGCCCGGCGCTCAGGACGTAAAGCTACGCGCCATCGCCGAGGCATATCGCCACTCCTATCCAACCGGTGACATGGACGCCATGCTTGAAGAGATTGAAGCTGGCCGGCAGCTGCAGTGATCTTCATAGACTCCAACATACCCATGTACCTTGTTGGCGCACCCCACGCCAACAAAGACCGCACCCTGGCGCTTCTCACCAAGCTGATTGGGGACGGAGAACGTCTGGTCACAAGCGTGGAGGTGTACCAGGAGATAATCCACAGGTACACCGGGCTCAAGCGTCCGGATGCAATAGACCCAGCGTTCCGAGCGCTCGACGACGTAGCCGATGAAGTGCTGTCGTTTGGTATGCCTGAGGTGCGCGCCGCCAGGGAGTTGATTCGAACGGGCGGCGGACTGTCCTCCCGCGACGCGCTCCACGTGGCCGTGATGCGCAGCGCCGGCACCAACCGCATTCTGAGCTTCGACGCGGGATTCGACGAGTGCCCGGGGGTAGAGCGTCTGGCATGAGACGTGAGCACCCGCCATGGCGCGCAGCCTCGTCTCTATTCGATGGCGCCTGACAAGGCGGACGCCGCGCTCTCCAGCGGGACCTCGCGCTGCTCCGCGCGGGACATGTCGCGGAGCACAACCACGCCGCGGCTGAGCTCGTCATCGCCGAGTATCAGCGCGTACGATACGCCTATGGAGTTTGCGTAGCGCAACTGCGCCCTCAGGCTGCGACCGGCCGGGGCAAGGACCGCTCCTAACCCGGCGCTCCTCAGCTCCGATGCCAGAGCCACCGCCCGATTGGTTGCCGAGTCCCCCAGGTGGACCACCACTACTCTCAGCGACTCTCCGCCGGGGACCGGCACGCCCTGCCGCTTCAGGTTGAGGATTATGCGCTCCAGCCCGGCCCCGAACCCGATGCCGGGTGTGGGCGGCCCATCCAGCTGCTCCATCAGCCCGTCGTAGCGGCCACCGCCGCAGATGTTGGTCTGCCCGCCTTCCTCTGGCGGCTGAATCTCGAAGACCGTCCTTGAGTAGTAGTCCAGGCCGCGTACCAATCGGGGTTCCACCCGGAAGGGAATGCCCAGTGCGCTCAGGTAACCCAGCAGTCGCTCCCAGTGCTCACGACTTTCCGGGCAGAGGTGCTCATCAGTGCGCGGCGCTTCGAGAGCCATTTCGATACAAACCGGCTGCTTGCAATCCAGCAGGCGGAGTGGATTGCGATCAAACCTCAGCTTGCAGTCGTTGCAGAGGTGTTCGCTGCGGGGGGTGAAGTGTTCGCGAAGTCGCTGGAGGTAGGCCGGCCTGCTGTCGGAGTCGCCGATTGAGTTCACGAGCAGAGAGAGATCCCTGAGGCCGAGCTCACTTAGGAAGCTCCATGCCAGCTCTATGACCTCGGCGTCCACGGACGGGTCAGCGTCGCCTATAGCCTCCACCCCGAACTGGTGGTGCTGACGGTACCGGCCGGCCTGCGGACGGTCGTAGCGGAAGATCGGGCAGAAGTAGAAGAGGCGCACCGGTTGAGGAAGGTTGCGCATGCCATGCTCCAGGTATGCGCGGCAGACGGGGGCTGTGCCCTCAGGTCGAAGGGCGACGTGGTCACCGCCTCGGTCTTCAAACGTGTACATCTCCTTCTCGACGATGTCGGTTACCTGGCCCACGCCGCGCACGAAGAGGCCGCTGCTCTCGAACACAGGCGTGTCCAATTGGCCATATCCGAAGCGGCGCGCGATGTCGCGGGCAACGCCCTCCACGTAGCGCCAGTAAGGCTGATCCTGGGGCAGGATGTCCGCCGTGCCTCTTGGGGCGCGATACAATTGAGCCCTCCCAAACCTCGAATTCGTCAGATTGAAGGATAGTGCAATTAGGCGGGGTTTGCCAAGGTGGAGTCCACGCCGCTTGCTGGCACCGCACACTTGGAATACAATGGGTGCAGCCATCTACCCCAAGCCACTCGCGGTTGGGAGAATGGCGAATTCCGCCACTTGGCGGTCGTTCACAATGCGCTTGTAGCTCAGATTGGATAGAGCGCAGCCCTGCGAAGGCTGAGGCCGTGGGTTCAAGTCCCGCCAAGCGCACTATCTCCGTTCGACTGCGGTCGGGTCTGGCCGATGAACCGGCGCCCGCCGCACGGCCCGAATCGCTTCACGCAAGGAGGAACGATGACGACCACGGAGAATCGCCCCACCGACTACAAGGTTATTGGAACACGCCCCATCCGCCACGACGGCGTGGACAAGGTCACGGGTCGTGCCTAATACGGCGCTGACATGGTCATGCCCGGCCTGCTCTACGGCAAGGTGCTCCGCAGCCCTCATGCCCACGCCCGCATCCTGAGTGTGGACACGAGCCGTGCGGAGGCCCTGCCCGGCGTCAGGGCCGTGGTGACGGGTCAGGATATGCCGCGCATCAGCGGGAGGGTGTCCATCGCCGGCGGCGAGGGCGGCGCCATCAACCTGGACTACTACCGCGAGA